>NZ_JBNJRY010000005.1:0-426779 GCF_050435325.1 Paenarthrobacter sp. TE4293 | reverse complement strand
CCGATGGTACTGCACCCGGGAGGGTGTGGGAGAGTAGGACACCGCCGGACAACCATTAGGCAAGAGCCCCGACCACACGGTCGGGGCTCTTCCCCTTTAACCCACAAACAAACCGGACCCCCAGAATTCGGCGAGCTGGCCCGCGAGGGCCCTTCCCTGTTCGAAACCTGCCCGGGCCGCGGCCGGCCTTAAGGACAGGTCCATCGCGTTGACGCCGAACATATGCTCGGAGTCGCTTTCCGGGAAGACTGTTTCCACCCGGCTGCCATCGGCGCGCAGTGCCTCCACTTGCCCGGAGAGGTGCATGCCCCACTCCAGGGGAGTCCGCGTCCTTCCACCGAAAGGTGCCAGCACCAGCACCCTTCCGTATCCAGCTGCCAGGTCGGCATTCTCGGCGTTGGCCCGGTAGCCGCCGTCGATGTATTGCTCCGTACCGATGCTGTAGGCGAATCCGCTGGCGCAACTGGCGGCGACTGCGTCCACCAGTTCCACGCCGCTGTGGCGGTCGAACGTCACCGGATCACCTGTACGTGCATTGACAGCCGTCAGGAGGATCGTTCGTTCGGGCCACCCCGGTTGGGGCAAGCGGCTTGCGACCGTGGCCCGCCATCGCGTGCTGGCACCCTCCATGGAAGCAGCCATCTCGATGGCTGCTGCGCCCAACCTGCGCCGCATGTCCGCCATATCCGAGGCGGCTTTCATGATGGTGCCGGTTCGCTCCATGTGGTCGACTACCGGCCTTGCGGCATGTCGTTCCGTGCCCGTTCGACCGCCGGATGGCGCGGCCGCGGACTCGCCGGCGCCATCCGCGCCCCGGGGCCTCTGTGGGGCAGCGGCAAGGATGGCCTCGAAAAGTTCGCCCGGCGTCGCTCCCGCCAGCTGGGCAGCAGCGGTGGAGCCCGCGGACGTGCCAACGGTGAGGTGGGCGGTGGTAACGTCCAGTCCAGCATCAAACAGGCCGGCTATGACGCCGATCAACCATGCGTTGCCGGTGGAGCCGCCCCCACCAAGAACCAATGCCCGCTGGCCGTTGGCCGGTTCCTGGACGTCGGGGTCGAGCTGCGGCTGGAACTGGACGGGCCCCGCCGTGCCGGGTGCCGTCGTCGCGCTGTTGGGCAGTGGTGAAGAAGAGAATGTTTTCAAGGGAGTCGCCTTTCGCGAAGTGCGTGACGGACGCTCCCGGTGGCGGCTGGTTCAGCCGCGGGATCGTGGACTGCAGGGAGCGCCCACTGTGGATACTGCTTTCATGGGTCTCACCTCCTGCCAAAGTTCACGATCACCCGAAAGCTATCACTCCGTAGGTCCCCACGCAATTGCCCGAGCGGGCGGCGGTAGAGTCTGGGGATGAATCTCACACGAAGGGTAACGATCGGCGCGGACGATGGGCTTGGCGATCAACTGGTGCTGCGCCCCCTGGAACTGTCCGACGCTGAGGACGTCGCCGCTGCGTACCTTCGTAATCGCGGGCATTTGGCGCCGTGGGAGCCCGCCCGCAGTGATGAATTCTTTACCGTGGCGGGCCAGGAGGCTGTGATCCGTGCCAAGCTGGGCCAGTATGCAGCCGGCAGCGAAGTGCCGTGGGTTATCACCGGCAGCCGGGGTATTTACGGGATGATGACACTGACCGGCATCGTCCGGGGCCCCTTCTTGAACGCCAACCTCGGCTATTGGATCGACGTGGACTGCACTGGCAGAGGCGCAGCGTCAGGTGCGGTCGCCGCCGTCGTCGATATGGCTACGAACGAGCTCGGCCTCCATCGGATCCAAGCCGCGACGCTGCTTCACAACGCGCCGTCCCAGGCCGTCCTGGCACGGTGTGGCTTCGAACGGATCGGATTCGCGCCGACCTACCTGCAGATCGCGGGGGAGTGGCAGGACCACGTTCTGTTCCAGCGCATCCTGTTCTGACGGGCAGGCGCTGGGGGCACCACTGACGACGTAGGGTACGCCAAAGGCGTAAAGCACTCCTAAAATCCCCGAAAATCCGGTGATTTTGGTCAAAAAGGCGCGGAAACACGCGGAATTTGCTGGCCATGCGAGCCCAAGCTGGTAAGTTTTCGAACAGTGGCTTGCTCGCATTCCGCTTGAAAGCTCAAAAACGTATGAGTCCAGGAGGACGTAAATGGCTAAGAACCGTAGTGAACTCGTTGCAGAGGTAGCAGGCAAGGCTGGCACCAGCCAGGCAGCAGTCAACTCCGTGCTCGATGCACTGTTCGAAGTTTTCGAGACTTCTGTCGCCGCCGGCGAAAAGATCACCATCCCGGGCTGGCTCGCAGTTGAGCGCACCGACCGTGCAGCTCGCACCGGCCGCAACCCGCAGACCGGCGAGACCATCCAGATCGCAGCCGGCCACAGCGTCAAGCTGACCGCCGGTTCCAAGCTGAAGGCTGCTGTCGCCAAGAAGAAGTAATTCTCTTCGGCGAACGCCTGGAAGGGACGGCAACCGGATGGTTGCCGTCCCTTCTGCTTTAAGTTAATGCACATAGCGCCCTCCCGATTCGCAGCCCGGCGACAGGTAGCGGACAATGGATAAGTGCCATCAGCAAGAAGTTCCGCAACTGCCCCTTCGCCTGTTCCCAAGCCGGGAGCGCGGGGAGGCACTACAGTCGCGGGCATTTCCCTGCCATGGCAACTGGCCGGCCTGGCAGCGCTGTTCCTGACGCTCGCAGCTGCATTGATCTTCTCCGGCGCCTCCGCCGCCCGTCAGGTCTCCGACCCCGGCGAATTGGTCCGGTGGGGCCTTCCGTTCGCGAAGGCCATCCACAACGTGTCAGTAGCGACCGTCGTGGGCGGCCTGATCTTTGCCGTCGGCATCCTGCCCAAGAATCTCGGTGGATCGCGGTCCCGAGAGAAGGACGTTGACGCACCGGAACATCCTGCCTTTGCCCGGGCCCTCGCCGTTGCCGCTGCCGCCGGCGCAGCATGGACATTGTCCGCGGTGGCGGTCCTTGTCCTGACCTACGCTGACGTAGCAGGCCAGCGGCTCTCCGGTGACGCCGAGTTCACGCGGTCGCTGGTGTACTTCATGACGGACATTGAAACGGGCAAGGCCTGGCTCTCCGTCACCATCATCGCCGCCGTCGTGACCACTGCGCTGTTCGGGGTCCGCTCCTTGACCGGGCTGGCGTTCACTCTGCTGCTTGCCTTGATCGGCCTGATACCCACCGCGTTGATTGGGCACTCATCGAGCTCCAGCGACCACGAAGGTGCCATCAACTCCCTGGGACTCCACCTGGTGGGCGTTTCCACCTGGGTGGGCGGCATCATCATGCTTGCGGTCCTCTCCGGCATCCTCACGGGATCCCGGAGCAAGGGCACCCCGGACATTACCGAACAAACCCTCCGACGCTTCTCGGCCCTGGCAGGCTTCGCCTTTGTCCTGGTCTTCGCCTCGGGTGTCATCAATGCCGCCATCCGCGTGACCAACCCCGCGGACCTCTTCGGCTCTCCTTACGGGCAACTCATTGTCGCGAAGGCCCTGGCCACCCTGGTGCTGGGCGGCATCGGTTTCATGCACCGGCAGTGGGTTATCCCCCAGTTGGGCAAAAACGGTTCCATGTCTGCCCGCCGCGTGCTGTGGCAGCTGGTTCTGGTTGAGCTGCTGGTGATGGGCGCGACGTCGGGACTTGCCGTTGCGCTCGGCCGCTCGGCTCCGCCTCAGCCCACCACCTACGCGCCGGACGCGTCGCCGTCGTTCATTCTCTCCGGTTACGAGCTCCCACCGGAGCTCACCCCGGAACGCTGGCTCACCGAATGGCGTTTCGACTGGCTGTGGGTGGGAGTCGCGCTGTTTGGCGCCGTCACCTACATCATGGGTATCGTCAAAGTCCGCAAGCGCGGAGACAAGTGGTCCTGGTTCCGAACGGTGAACTGGTTGATCGGGTTGGTGGTACTGACGTACATCACCTCGGGTCCGCCCGCCGTTTACGGCCGCGTGTTGTTCTCTGCGCACATGGTGGATCACATGGCCCTGACCATGGTGGCCCCGATCTTCCTGGTTCTGGGCGCACCGGTAACCCTTGCCCTGCGTGCCTTGCCCTCCAGGGGCGAAGGAGCCCACGGCTCACGCGGCCTCCGCGAATGGCTGCTGCTGTTTGTGCACTCCAGGTTCTCGCAGATCGTCACCCACCCCTTGTTCGCCGCAGCGAATTTTGCCGGCTCGATTGTGCTCTTCTACTACTCCGACCTCTTCGGACTGGCGATGCGCGAGCATGTGGGCCACGAGCTCATGAACGTGCACTTCCTGCTGACCGGCTACATCTTTGTGCTCAGCATGATTGGCAGCGATCCGCTTCCACGCCGCGCTCCCTATCCGATGCGCCTGCTTCTCCTGCTGGCCACCATGGGCTTCCACGCGTTCTTCGGCGTGGCCATCATGGGCGGAACCGGATTGCTCGCTGCCGACTACTTTGGAAACCTGGGCCGCGCCTGGGGTCCGTCGGCCATTGGAGACCAGCAACTGGGTGGCGCAGTTGCGTGGGGAATCGGCGAAGTTCCCACGCTGCTGGTGGCGATCGGTGTTGCTGTGATGTGGTCCCGCTCGGACGAACGGGAGACCCGTCGGGTCGATCGGGCCGCCGACAGGAATAACGACGCCGACCTCAGCGCTTACAACGATATGTTTGCCCGGCTCGCGGACCGCGATGCCAAGCTGGCAAGCCGCACGGCCCCATCGTCCAGGGTGGCTTCGCCATCCAGGACGGAACCGGCCGAAAGCAGCACAGCCGAACGCCCCGCCCCGGACACTGCCGGGCAGACTGAACCAAACACCAAGCTGGAAGGACGCTGATGAGCGAAACCGTACGCACCCAACTCCGGGTCCGGGCCTCCGAACTGGAGGGCCGCGGCTGGCTCAACACGGGCGGCAAATCCTTGGATCTCGAGTCGTTGCGCGGCAAGATCGTGCTGCTCGACTTCTGGACCTTCTGCTGCATTAACTGCCTGCACGTCCTGGACGAGCTGCGTCCCCTGGAAGAAAAGTACTCGGACGTCCTGGTGACGGTTGGCGTGCATTCTCCCAAGTTCGAACACGAAGCAGATCCCGTTGCCTTGGCCTCAGCCGTTGAGCGCTACGAGATCCACCACCCGGTGCTGGATGACCCCGAGCTCGCTACCTGGAAGGCCTACACGGCACGCGCTTGGCCCACCCTGGTGGTCGTGGACCCCGAGGGCTACATCGTGGCCCACCTTTCCGGAGAAGGCCATGCCGACGGGCTCGCTGTCCTGCTGGAAGAACTCGTTGCCGAGCACGAAGCCAAGGGAACCCTCCACCGTGGTGACGGTCCCTACGTGGCTCCCGTTCCGACGTCGGGCACCCTGCGCTTCCCTGGCAAGGCCACGCAACTGGCCAACGGCAATTACCTCGTAGTGGACTCCGGCCATCACCGCCTGGTGGAGCTGCGTCCCGACCTCGCAACCGTGGACCGCGTCATTGGCTCCGGCACCAAGGGGTACTTGGATGGGCAGGCCGAGATCGCACAGTTCAATGAACCCCAGGGCGTCGCGCTGCTCCCGTCGGAGCTCGCATGGAAGCTTGGCTACGACGCCGTTGTGGCCGACACCGTCAACCACCGCCTCCGCGGTGTGACGCTGAGCTCCGGTTACGTGCAGACGGTCGCAGGCAATGGCGTCCAGCGACTGCTCGACGCCGGTCCTGCCCGCGTGACGGACACTGGCGCTGGTACATGGTCTGAACACCATGACGCCGGTCCGGCTGACTTCGCGGCCGACGCCATCGACGTCGGGGCGCTGGGTCTTGGTACGGAAGTTTCCCTCTCCTCGCCATGGGATGTGGTGTGGAGCGAGAAGCTGCAGCGCGTCGTCATCGCCATGGCCGGCACGCACCAGATCTTCGCTTTCGACCCCTTGAGCAACGAGGTGTCGATTCTGGCCGGGTCCGGGCTTGAGGGCCTGTTGGACGGCAAGGCAGAGGAAGCCTGGTTCGCCCAGTCGTCCGGGCTTGCCATCGACGCCGACGGCAACATCTGGGTTGCTGACTCGGAGACGTCATCCCTGCGCCGGCTGGTACTGAGCGATTCCGGTGTGACCGTGGAAACTGCTGTGGGCAAGGGCTTGTTCGACTTCGGTTTCCGTGACGGTGACGCCGCAGAAGCCCGCTTGCAGCACCCCTTGGGCGTCACGGTGCTTCCCGACGGGTCAGTGGCCATCGCGGACACCTACAACGGTGCCGTCCGTCGCTACGACCCAGCCACCACGTCGGTGTCCACCTTGGCGAGGGGCCTCGCCGAGCCGAGTGACGTCGTCGTGGTCCAGGTTGAAGGCAGCGAACCATTGCTCGTGGTGGTCGAGTCAAACAAGCACCAGTTGGTCCTGGTTCCGATCCCCAAGGAAGCCCAGCAAGTGGACGAGGGCGCATCGCAGACGCATCGTCCCAAGAGTCCGGTGACCCCGGGTGCGTTGGAACTTGCTGTCCGGTTCAAGGCACCGACAGGCCAGAAGCTGGATGACCGCTGGGGCGACCCCACGCAGTTGAAGATTTCCTCCACCCCGCCTGAACTGCTGGTCTCCGGAGGCGGAACGTCGGTGGGCCTGGTGCGCACGCTGGAGTTGTCTGCAGATGTTCCGGAAGGCATCCTCCACATCACAGCCCGTGCGGCCGCATGCGATGGTCCCGAGACTGAGGATGGCGAGATTCCGGACCACGCTGCCTGCCATCTTTACCAGCAGGATTGGGGCATTCCGGTAGTCCTGCAGGCTGACGGCGAGTCCGAGTTGGTGCTGGACCTGCGCGGCATGGACTAAGCCTTCGCGATCTGAGCGTGGCCCGGCTCCTGTCCCTTCCGAGGGGCGGGCGCCGGGCCATTGTCGTTTCATCAGGGGCACATTGCCATACAGCGCACTTTGCCACACCGCACCCTCCGCCATACAGTGCACTTTGCCACACCGCACCCTCCGCCACGCAGCACCCTTTGCCATACAGCGAGCTCTTGTCCGCACAGCACGCATCGTTACGTAGCGCACTTTGTCCACATAGCTCACTCCGGGGCCGCGGGATCATTGGCCGGAACGGCAGGCTTGGCGGATGGAGCCCGAGGAAGCGTTGCGGCGTTTGGGCGGACCTGCTCGACGACCTGCACTGTCCAGGCTCGGTGTCAGCGATGCGGCACTGAGGCGTGGTGTCCGCCGGGGAGTCCTCCAGCCCCAGAGGGGTGTGTATGCCTTGCCCGGTGCTGATGCTTCCTACGTTGAACTTGCTGTGAACCGCCAGGTGCTCACCTGCATCAGTGCTGCCTCGTTCCATCACCTCTGGGTCCTGACGAGCGATGGTCCCCTGCACGTTCATCAGGCTCGGGGGGATGCGTCCGCCACAGGCGTGCACCACGGCGGACTGCTCCTGCCTCCACATCCGTTTCGGCCAGTGGCATCCCTCGCCGACGTATTGATCCATGCCTTGCGATGCCGGGCGTGGACCGAGGCCTTGGTGATGGTGGAGTGTGCTGTGGTCAGGGGTGACATGACCGTCGAGTTTCTGCTGCGGCGGCTGCAGGGCAAACGAAACGGGAAGGCGCGGGAGGTCCTGTCGTGGGTGGATTACGGGGCGGAGTCGCTGTTGGAGACACTCGCCAGAACGCATTTCCGGAAGGCCGGGATCAGGGTTGTGTCCCAATACCACGTCGAGGGCGCCGGAAGGATGGATCTGCTGCTGGAGGAGTGGTTGTTGGTGGAACTCGATGGCCGTCACCACTCCGAATGGGCGCAGGTCAAGAAGGACCATCGGCGGGGAAACGTCTCGGCGGCCAAGGGCTTCACGGTCCTTCGCTACTACTACGCGGATGTAGTTCACAACCCCGAGGCAATGGTTCGGGAGGTGCTGACGGTCCTGGCGCGGGGAACCCCTACCGGAGACCGTCACGCTGAGCAGGTTTTATCGTTGGGGCCGGACATGAAACCCCGGAAAATCAAGGAGCTAGACCGGCAACCCGGCTAAAAGGTTGCAAGATGTGACGGCAAGACCCATGACGACAAGACCAGTGACGCCAACACCAGTCCGCTTAGAACGTCAGCAGCGGGGTCACCGTCACGGTGTCGCCGCCGACGTCCAGCTGGGTGGTGAAGCTGAAATCGTGCTCCACGTTGAGGTCATTGACGAAGCCGGTGAACAGATTGATCTCCCGGGCGGTCAGCGTGGCCTTGCCATTGAGGGGAGCCACCACCCACTTGCCGCCGAAGGGTTCGATGGTGATCTTCGGGTACTCCGTGATGGCCCATTTGATGGTTCCATCGACCACGCGGGCGTTGCTGGCATGGTAGAACGGGCAATCGGGCTGGAGCCGCTGCTGCTCGGTCGCTTGGGCGGCACAGTTGTCCAGGAACTCGCGGACCTTCCCGGCAACGGCTTCGTTCATGGATTTCGTGGAGCGTGTCTGCAGGTTGAGGGGTGCCTGGCCGCCGTCGCGCGTTGAGACGAGGGCGGAGGTGGCCGGCGCCTCAAAGAAGGTCCCGTTCAGGCTTGCCTCGTACTTGCCGGGGAAGAAGACGGCAAATGTGTTGCGGCCATTGGGCATGTTGACGGGCACGCCGTTGAGGGTGGCCTCGCTGGCGTTGACCACGGTGACGTCAATGGTGGGCAAGGTGGTGGGCACAAACGCCCACTTGGCGAAGAACAGCCACTGCGTCCCGGTCCGCTCCATCAGGAATTCGGTGTGGAGTTTGCTGCCATCCAAGGTGTAGTCGACAGGCACTGCCACCCGGTTGCTGCCCCGCGTTTCGGGGTTCCCCACTTTGATGTCGGACATTTTGGAAGCGGCCGTTTGCAGGGCTGTGCCGTCCAGCATGGCGGCGTTCGAGGTGGGCACCTTGGCCCGCAGGAGACCCAGCGCTTCCTCGCCTTCGCCCTTTTGCAGGGCGGCCAAGTACTCCTTGACCGGCTGCTGGGGGCTGGCCACCGAGGAACTCACCAGGTTGATGCACACGATTGCCCCGGCGGCAGCAAGCATCAGACCGAGCAGCCATCCGGCTGCGGTCTTGACGAATGCTTGACTCAACTGCACGCCCTTTACGTTACCTGCCACGGCAGCGATCACCGTGCACGAAGGCCACGATATGACGTATGTCCACCGATTGGAGAAGGCTCGACGGCGGGTGGCAGCAAGCATTGCCGCCACCCGGCGTCGTGCTTTTGGGAGTCAACCGGGACTAGCGGCGCCGCCGTGAGGAGGTGCCGAAGACGCCGCGCATGAGGTCGCGGCCCAGCTGCGTGCCCATGGATCGGACCATGCTCTTCAACCCGCCGCCCAGCGCTCCACCCAGTGCGCCGGCGATGTCGCCGAACATGCCGTCCTGCTGCGGAGCAGGCTGGGACGGCGCCTGCTGCGGAACCGGAGCCGGCGGGTAGGACCCGGGTGAGGGCGAGGAAGACGACCGCGAGCTGGGGCGGCCAAGGATTTCCTCCTCGATGCGTCGCGCTTCGGCGTCGATGTCCGCCGGTGAAGAGCCCGGTGAAGAGCCCTGCAAAGTGCCCGAAGAGCCGGACGGAGAGCCGGAAGCAGAGCCCGGTACGGGCGGCAATCCCGGGGCGGCGTCACCGGTGGGTGCCGCTGTCTGACCGTTCAATTTCTCGTACGCGGAGAGGTTGTCCACGGCGGTTCCGTATTTCGCCAACAGGGAGGACGCAGCCACTGTGCTGAGGATCAGGTCATCGGCACTGGGACCCATGACGGACTCCGGTGCACGCAGCCGCGTCAAAGCAACCGGCGTGGGCGCACCCTTTTCATTCATGACGGTGATGACAGCCTCACCGATACCGGCGGAGGTGAGGGTCTCTTCGAGGTCGTAATCACTCACGGGGAAGGTGGAGACCGTGGCTTTCAAGGCCTTGGCGTCCTCGGGGGTGAAAGCGCGCAGGGCGTGCTGCACGCGGTTGGCGAGCTGGCCCAGTACGTCAGCCGGAACATCCTTGGGGGTCTGGGTGACGAAGAAGATGCCCACGCCTTTGGAACGGATGAGCCTGACCGTGGTGGTGATGGCCTCGAGGAAGGCTTTGGAAGCACCGTTGAAGAGCAGGTGTGCCTCGTCCAGGAAGAACACCAGTTTGGGCTTGTCCAGGTCGCCGGCCTCCGGGAGGTCCTCGAACAGGTCGGCCAGGAGCCACATCAGGAACGTGGAAAACAGGAGGGGCTTGGTTTGCAGGGTGGGCAGCTCGAGGCAGCTGATGACTCCGCGGCCATCGGGCGCGGTGCGGAGAAGTTCGGCGGTGTCGAACTCGGGCTCGCCGAAGAACTTCTCCATTCCCTGCGCCTCAAGGGTGACGAGTTCGCGCAGGATCACCCCGGCGGTGGCCTTGGACAAACCACCAAGGTTGGCGAGCTCCGCCTTGCCTTCGTCCGAAGTGAGGAACTGGATGACGGCGCGCAGGTCCTTGAGGTCGATCAGTTCCAGGTTGTTCTTGTCCGCGAAGTGGAAGATCAGTTGGAGACTGGATTCCTGCGTGTCGTTCAAATCCATGATGCGGGAGAGCAAGATGGGCCCGAACGAGGTAATGGTGGCGCGGACCGGAATGCCGTGGCCGTCACCCCCGAGCGAGAGGAATTCAACCGGGAAATTCTTGGCCGACCATTCCTGCCCCAGCGCCGAGGTACGGGCCGTCAGTTTCTCGCTGCCGGTGGCCGGCGTCGCCAATCCCGACAGATCACCCTTGATGTCCGCGAGGAACACCGGAACGCCGGCCGTCGACAGCTGTTCGGCGATCATGTGCAGCGTGACCGTCTTGCCGGTGCCCGTGGCGCCGGCCACCAAGCCGTGCCGGTTCATCATGGCCAGCGGAAGCCTGACCTGCGCCTCTTTGTGGATCTCGCCGTCCACGATCGCGGCACCCAGCTCGATGGTGGCACCTTCCAGGGTGTACCCCTGCTGGATGGTGGCGAGTTTTTCGGCAGTTGTTGCAGTGGGTTTGTTGGCCATGCGCATAGCTTAGCTGGGCACGGCCAGATCCTTGCTGAACGCCAAATGCTTGATTTCCTCGGGGTCTGCGGCGAGATCGAACAGCGCCTTGTACCCCGTGGCGAGGTAGAGGTTTTTCGCCTCCGGCTGTCGCGGCCCGGTGGTGAGGTACAGCTTCCTGTAGCCCCGACGTCGTGCTTCGTTTTCCAGTTCCGCCAGCACGAGGCGTGCCAGCCCGCGTCGCCGATGGGCCGAATGGGTCCAGATCCTTTTGAGTTCGGCGGTGTGGTCGTCGTAGCGGCGGAAGGCACCACCGGCCACTGATTCGCCGTTCTCCTGGATGATGATCAACGCGCCGTGCGGGGCGGCGAACTCTTCGGCAGGGTACCGGTTCAGTTCCTCCGCGGCCCCTTCGCTGCTGAACAGGTCTCCATAGCGGGTGTTGTATTCGACGGCGAGCTCGTCCAGGAGGGGACGGACGCGGGGATCGCGCATGGGCAGGCTGAGGACGGTAAGGCCCGACGTCGGCAGGGTTGGCGTTGTTGTCATGTCAGGCCTTTCGTAGGGCGCCGGTAAGTTCACGGGTGGTGGTCAGGGTCTCCAGGATCCTCCGCGCGAGGGCGTCGTTCTCCCGGAAGGGTGCTGCGTTGGTGTTGGGCCGCGCGAAAGCCCCTGCACCCCACCCGGACGTCCACGGGCCTACCGCGAACAAACCCCTCTGAGGAGTACCAACAGGGGATAGGACCTCGTGATTCTTGGAGACCAGGAGCTTTCCGGTCGAGTGGGCGCCCTCGGAGGTGAGGAGCCTTTGTTCGGTTCCCCATCCGGCGTCGTGCAGGTCCGACAACGCGCGATTCGCGGACCGTTCCACCGACGCGGACGGCAGCCGTGCCTCAATGTACGCGGCGGCGTCCACCACCACGGGCGATTGGAACGAACCGGCCACGAACCTGCCTATGGCATCATCGGCACGGACCCACATTCCGGGACCCAGGAACTTCAGGAATCCGGCCCGGTGCAATGCCAGCATTTCGCGGAGGCGGTGGGACGGCGGCCCGGAGTCGACGAAGCTGAAGAACCCGTGCCACCATCCGTGAACCGCTTGCTGGGAGCGGGCGTTGAGCCGTTCCTGGGGGACCAGCCTGCCCAGGTCCATGTACACGAACAGCAAGGCGGTGAACAGGGCGAGCGTCTCGGAGTGGTCGGGACTGGTGCGCAGGTCAAGGTCGCGTTGGATATACGCGGCCACCGAGCGCTGCACGGAGTCGTGGTCGGCGAACGCGCAGCCGCTCAGGGGATGGTCGAGCTTTTCGAGGTCAAGGCGCAGGGCGGGGTCCGGCACGGAGAACCCCACCAGCTCTTCCCGGGCAGCGCTGTACCAATCAACGGCGTCGAAGCGTGACTCGAAGCTGGTCCAGGTCCCCAGCACCCGCGACGGGTAGCCGGTGAAGAGCTCGCGGTAGTAGGCGTAGCCGGCGTCCTTGGCGATCAAAGGCCACAGGTGTTTGCGGAAATCCAGTTCCTGGTGCTCGGCCAGGAGTGCATCGATGGTCTCGGCGGTGAAGTATCTGGGCCGGGCGATCGGCTCGCCGCGAAGGACGGAGGAGATCTTGGAGTGGAAGGGCACACCGCGCCGGGACCCTGCCCAGACCCGCGGTTCGGCGCCGGACGGCACATAGTCCAGTTCGCCGTCGGGCCTTTCGTCGAAGCGGCCGCCGCGGCCCTCGAACAGCAGCACCAGCAGGTCCACGAAGGCCAAGCCCATGCCGGAGACGATCACGTCCTGGCCCGCCTCGATCGCGGAGTAGTCCACGTCCGTGGTGTACGACGGCGGCGCATGGAACCCGCCGTGCCGGGCGGCGAACCCGGTGAGCCGGGCGGATTCGGGGTCGGGAACAGAATCGGTGTGGCCCAGCGCGTAGACCACGACGTCGGCCACCACCTCGGCGCCGGATGCCAGCCGCACGCGGTGGGCGGCGCCATCGTGGGAAACGGATTCGACGGCGGTGGCTGTGTCCCGATGCACGGTGACCGTCGCGTCGGCGCCCAAAGCGTTGACAGCCCGGCCGAAGAACCATTCAAGGTACTTGCTCTGGAGCTGCCGGGTGGGAAACGACCCCGGAGTCAGCGAGCGGAGCTGTTCGAGCAGGTGCGGCTCCAACGGGGGGACGTCACGGATGCTGCCGTCCAGCACTCCCGCCGCCCACGTGGACAATCCCGGCCCCTCCACCGACGGGCCGTCGCAGGCTACAGAGGCGTCCGTGAACATGGTGACGTCAGCTGCGGTGGAGTTCAGCAGCAGGCCAGGGCTCTGGTCGTAGCGCCAGATCCTTCCGGAGCCCGGCTCGTGTGGCTCTATGACGTGGATTTCCACAGGCCCGGTAAACAAAACGGGGCGGTTGGCTGCCAGCCGTTCCAGGACGCCGGCCGTGCGCGGGCCGCCGCCAATGAAGGCGATGGCTGGAACTCGTGACGGCATGGGATTCTCCTGGAAAACAGTGGTTGGTGATGCCCAATCTAAGGACGAAGCAGGCTCCCGGTCGAGGCGGCGGTAACGGCCGTTCACCACACGTCACGCCACGTTAAGGCGCGCAAAGAAGGGACGCATATGGCGCCTGATGACGTCGATTGTGACGCCGTGCGAACTCCAGCGAAGCCGCGCGAAGTCCAGTGAAGAAGTGCAAATTCCCGCCTTGCTGCCGGGTTTGGCGCGCCCCTAGATTGGCAGCCATCCGATAGACAACAACCGATCTGAAATGAGGTGGCGCATGAGTGCAATCGCACCGCCTGCCACGGCGGAAACTGCACCGCCCACCCCGGACTACTCCGAGTACAAGCTGGTCCCGGCCCGCCACCCGTGGCGATGGGTGGGGACCGTCCTGGTTGCCGCCGGCGTAGCGGCCATCGCGTGGTCGCTGGTCACCAACCCCCGCTGGGAGTGGGGCGTGGTGGCCCAGTGGTTCACCGCCCAGTCGGTAGTCAACGGACTCATCGAGACCCTCAAGCTCACGGCGATCTCCGGTGTCCTGGGGTTTGTCCTCGGTTTCGTCCTGGCCCTCATGCGCCTGTCAGCTTCGCCGCTGCTGGTCTCGGTGTCCTGGACGTTCTCCTGGATTTTCCGCTCCACACCGCTGCTGGTCCAGCTCCTGCTCTGGTACAACCTGGGGTATCTGTACGAGAAGATCAGCCTGGGCATTCCGTTCACGGACGTCCGCTTCTTCGAGGCCCAGACCACCACGCTCATCAGCCAGTTCGCTGCGGCGGTCCTCGGCCTCACGTTGAACCAGGCTGCCTACTCCGCGGAGATCATCCGTGGAGGCATTCTCTCCGTGGACCAAGGCCAGCTCGAAGCTGCCTCCGCCTTGGGCATCCCTGCGTGGAAGCGCTCCACCAGGATCGTGCTGCCGCAGGCGATGCGGGCCATCCTGCCCAATGCGTTCAACGAGATCATCGGCCTGGTCAAGGGCACCTCGATCGTCTACGTCCTGGCCTACTCCGAGCTCTTCTACACGGTCCAGGTCATCTACAACCGGACCCAGCAGGTGCTGCCGCTGCTCCTCGTGGCCACGCTCTGGTACGTCGTGATCACCTCGGTGCTCAGCGTTTTCCAGTACTACATCGAACGCCACTTCTCCAAGGGCGCCCTGCGGACCCTTCCGCTCACCCCGTTGCAGAAGGCCCGCAAGTTCTTCACCACCCACGTTGCTGCCTCTCCCACCAAGGACGCCCGATGAGCATCATTGCTGCACGCAAAGAACCCACCCGGGAAGAAGGCCCGACGGCGGCACAGCCTGGCGCTGACGCTTCGGCCCGCGATTCGGCCGGCACAGCCCCGGCCGGCACAGCCCCGGCGGCCACCCGCGGCCAGGTGGACATCACCAACGTTCGGAAGTCCTTCGGCGCCACGGAGGTCCTCAAGGGCGTGACCCTGTCCGTTCCACCGGGCGGCGTCGCGGTGATCGTCGGGCCATCCGGTTCGGGGAAGTCGACCCTGCTGCGCACCATCAACCACCTGGAAAAAGTCGACGGCGGCTACATCACCATCGACGGCGAACTGGTGGGCTACGAGGTGCGCGGCAACAAGCTCCATGAGCTGCGCGAGAAAGACATCCTCAAGCAGCGCACCCACATTGGCATGGTGTTCCAGAGTTTCAACCTGTTCCCGCACCTCACCGCCCTGGAGAACGTCATCGAAGCGCCGATCGTGGCCCAGAAGCGTTCCAAGGCCGAAGCCCGGAAACGGGGTTTGGAGCTCCTGGACCGGGTGGGCTTGAAGGATCGCGCCGACGCCTACCCGCGCCAGCTTTCCGGCGGCCAGCAGCAGCGCGTGGCCATTGCCCGCGCGCTGGCACTGGATCCGAAGATCCTGCTCTTCGACGAGCCCACGTCAGCCTTGGACCCGGAACTCGTCAATGAGGTCCTGGACGTCATCCGTGAACTCGCCAAGTCCGGCACCACGCTGATCGTGGTGACGCACGAAATGGGCTTTGCGCGGGACGTCGCGGACACGGTGGTTTTCATGGACCAAGGCCAGATCGTCGAGTCGGGCACCCCGCAGGACATCTTCGCCAACCCCCGCGAGGAACGCACCCGCAGCTTCTTCTCCAAAGTCATCGAACCAGCTTTCAACATCTAGGACACCCCCATGCTTCGCAAGACCCACGGCTTCGCCGTTAAGGAAACAAAACTGCGCCCCATCAAAAGCAGGCTCCTGGCGCTCGCAGTACTTCCCGCCGTCGTGCTTCCTGTGCTGGCCGGGTGCTCCGATCCTGGAGCGTCGGCAGCCAAGCCGGAATCGGAAGCTGCCAAGAACGGCGTTGTCTACAACACCTCCGTTGACCAGAACCGTATCCGCGGCGAGAAGGACGCAGCTGCCGCAGCCGCCGTCCCCGCAGCGATCGCGAAGGACGGCAAACTGACGGTGGCTACCACCGCCGGTTCCATCCCGCTGTCCTTCCACGCCACGGATGACAAGACGCCGATCGGTGTGGAGGTGGACATCGCCCAGCTCGTGGCTGACAAGCTGGGGCTGGAACTGGACCTCCAGGTGACGTCGTGGGAGAACTGGCCGCTCAAGACCCAGTCCGGTGACTTCGAAGCCGTTTTCTCCAATGTGGGCATCAACGCCGCACGCGTGAAGCTGTTCGACTTCTCCACCTACCGCGCCGCGTACATGGGCTTCGAAGCGAAGAAGAGCTCCAGTTACGACATCAAGGGTTCGGACGACATTTCCGGCCTGAAGATCTCGGTGGGCTCGGGAACCAACCAGGAGAAGATCCTGCTGGCGTGGAACAAGGAGCTCGAGGCCAAGGGCAAGGCGCCGGCCACGCTGCAGTACTACTCCTCGGACGCCGACACCATCCTGGCGCTTTCCTCGGGCCGCACCGATCTGAACCTGGCACCCTACCCGTCCGTGACGTACCGCGAGAACACCCGTGATGACCTCAAAGTAGTGGGCAAGGTCAACGCCGGATGGCCCGCGGAGACCCTGGTGGCTGCCACCACGCTCAAGGGCAATGGTTTGGCCCCGGCCATCACCGACGCCCTGAACTCCACCATCAAGGACGGCTCCTACGGCAAGGTCCTGGAACGCTGGGGCCTCTCCGAGGAAGCCCTGCCGGAATCCAAAACCGTCACCGAAGCGACTTTTGGTACCGGCAAATGAAGTTCCAAGTCCTGGATATCATTCCCCACCTGAAGAACCCGGTGACGGGGGAGATCGTTTCCACCGCCGACCGGCTGAACCAGGTGGTGGAGACGGCCCGCCGTGCCGAGGAACTCGGTGTCGACAGCTTCTCCGTGGGGGAACGTCACGCCGGCGAGTTCGTCTCGTCCTCCCCGACGACGGTCCTCTCCGCGATTGCCGCCGTCACGAGCCGCATCCGCCTGCAGACCGGCGTCACCGTGCTCTCCGTGCTGGACCCCGTACGGGTTGCCGAGGACTACGCCACCATCGACCAGCTGAGCCGTGGCCGCCTGGAGCTCGTGATCGGCAAAGGCAACGAAGTCCTGCAGTATCCGCTGTTTGGCCTGTCCCTGGACGACCAATGGGACCTGCTCGCCGAGAAATACGCGCTGCTGCGCACGCTCTGGCGCAAGGAAAGCGTCACGTGGTCGGGTCGCTTCAGGCCCGCGCTCACCGAACCAACCACGACGACGCCCCGCCCCTTTGCGGGGTCGCCCCGGATTTGGCACGGCTCGGCTACAACCCTGACGTCCGCTGCGCTCGCGGCCAAGTGGGGTGACCCGCTGTTCACGGCCAACGCCATCCAGCCACGGGAGAACTACAAAGTCCTGATCGACCACTACCGCGCGAAATACGAGCGGCACGGGCACGATCCGCGGCACCAGTACATCGGCTCGGGCAGTGGCGCCGGCGGTGTGTTCATCGCGGACACCACGCAGGAAGCCATCCGCCAGTACGGACCGGTGTACGAGGGTCTGACCGCCGGGCGCAACGTCCCCGGCAACAACTCACCGTTCCGGGACATCCAGCATGCCGTTGCCGAGGGGCCGGCACTGGTTGGCAGCCCGGAGCAGGTCATCGACAAGATCCTCAGCTACCACTCGCTGTACAGCCACGACCTTCAGTCGATCTCCTTGCCCACTACCCTGCCTTTCGGTCAACAGCTGGACATCCTGGAGCGCTTTGCCCTGGACGTCATTCCAGCCGTCCGTGCTGCCGCGCCCACCACTTTGTGGGAAGCCGAAGACCCTTTCGGTGGCCGACCCGAATTTGCCGGAGCCACCGAACCGGACGCCGCAGCAGCAGTGACCGCAGACCACGCCTTGAACAGGACGGATAACGCCCATGTCTTTGCACACTAACAGCGCGACGCACACCGAAACAGCCCTGGAATCCTTCGACGAGGAATGGCAGGAATGGCATGACGCCCACGAGCGTCACCGCGCCCACCCGCACGGCTTCCTCGCCGTGACCCACCTGCATTGGCTCAGCAACGAAGCGACCCGGCTGGAAGGTGCGCCGGGCACGTGGAGCACGGACGCCGACGTCGTGCGTGTTGTCCTGGAGCCCGGCGAAAGCCTGCAGCAGGACGGCGTGGAACTCAACAGCGGGGAGCCGCTGGAGTTCGGGCCCATCGAAGAACGCGGCGGCATCAACCTGGTCTCGGGCGACACCGTGATCGAGGTGGCCAAGCGCGGCGGCGAGTACATTGTTCGGCCGCGGAATCCGCAGAACCAACTGTTGCAGGAGTACCAGGGAACACCCGCCTACACCCCGAACGCTGCGTTCGCGGTGGCCGGTACGTTTGTGCCGTTCGAGGCTCCCCGTCCCACTACGGTGGGTGCCGCCGTCGAGGGTATCCAGCACGTGTACGAGGCACCGGGTGAGATCCGCTTCAAGCTGGCCGGCGAGGAACTCGCGCTGACCGCGTTCAACGGCCACGCCCCGGGCTCGTTGTCTGTACTGTTCACCGACCAGACCTCGGGCAAGACCACGTACGCGGCAAACCGCTCGCTGTCCGTGGTTCCCGCGGCTGACGGCTCAGTGCAGCTCGACTTCAACCGCGCAGTGAATCTGCCGTGCGCCTACACGGACCTCGCGACCTGCCCGCTGCCTCCCGCCGAAAACCGTCTGCCCGTGGCCATCGAAGCCGGCGAAAAGACTCCCTACGAACGTCAGGACCAGAAGTGAGCTCCTCCGAAGAAAAGAAGGCCGGATTCCTGGCCATTGAACTCGACGGCGCAGGCTATGAGAACCTTGCAGCCGCCGTCCTCGCCGCCGAGTCCGCTGGTTTCCACGTGGCAACCTTCGCGGATGGACGGGTTCCCGGCCGCACCAACGCCCTGCAGCGCGCAGCCTTCGCCGGTCCCGTCACCCGGACCATTGCCGTGGTCCCCGAGGTGGACACCGTCTACACGGAGCCCTTCCACATTTCCACGCAGCTCGCGAGCCTGGACTACGTGTCCGGAGGCCGTGCCGGGTGGATCGTGACCGCCGCCGAGTCGCCCGAGGCCGCTGCCGCCGTCGGACGCTCTTCCGTTGTTGGTGCCGCCCTGGCACAGGAAGCCGCCGCTTCCATCGAAGTGGGCCGTCGGCTGTGGGACTCCTGGGAAGACGACGCCGTGATCCGCGACGTCGCCACCGGCAGGTACATCGACGTCGACAAGCTGCACTACGCGGACTTTGAAACACCCTCCGATTTCTCCGGTCCCGGCTATTCCGTGAAGGGGCCGTCCATCATCCCGAGGCCGCTGCAGGGACAGCTGCCGGTGCTGGCCGCGGCATCACTGGTGGGCGGGGGTGCGGTTCCGGCCGATGCCGTTGACGCTGTGCTGGTGTCCGCGCCTACACCGGAACTGCTCGCCGCCGAGGTCCGCGACGTGCGTGCCCGGCTGGGTGCGTCCGTAGCGGTTGTGGCAGAGCTCGACGTCGTCCTGGACGCGCGCGGCGAAGCTGCGGTTTCGCGGGCCGGGACCCTGGCCGCAAACGGCCGTGCTCGGTTTGTTGGCTCGCCGGCAGATCTGACTGAACTGCTCGACGCCCTGCTCCAGGAGGCCGACGGCGTTCGTTTGCACCCGGCTGTTTTTGATGCGGAGTTGGACGAACTCTCACGGCTTGTCCTGCCGGAACTGCGCCGCCGCGGTTCGCTGCGGGCACCGATCCAGGACGGTACGTTCCGTGAGCTGCTGGGCCTCGCCCCAGCGGAGAACCGCTATGAAACCACCGCTTCCGGCGCAGGAAAGTAAAGGAACACCATGACCCGCGATATTTTCCAGCCGACCGGCCAGATCCAGTTCGGCATCTTCTTCCAGGGCGTCAACTCCGGCACCATCTGGAAGGCCCCGGAATCCGGCTCGCAGACTGACTTCGAGTCGTTCCGCCGGCTCGTCCAGACCGCAGAGCGCGGCAAGTTCGCTGCTTTCTTCCTAGGTGAGGGCCTGCGTCTCCGCGAGCACCTCGGACGTCCGCACGCCTTGGACGTGGTGGGCCGTCCGGACGCGCAGACCATGTTGGCCGCGCTCGCTGCCGTGACCACGAACATCGGCCTGGTGGCAACCCAGAACACCACGTACAACGATCCCGCGGACCTCGCGCACCGGTTGTCATCGCTGGACCTGATCTCCGGTGGCCGCGCTGCCTGGAACATCGTCACCACGGACAACGCCTGGACCGGAGCGAACTTCCGCCGTGGCGGCTACCTGGACCATGCTGACCGTTACAAGCACGCAGAAGCCTTTGTCGAGACGGCCAAGCGCATCTGGGACTCGTGGGAAACCTCCACCGGTCCGGCGCGGAGGGTCCTTCACGAAGGACAGCACTACACCGTTGACGTCACCCCGTTGTTGCCCCGCAGCGCCCAGTACCGTCCAGTTCTGTTCCAGGCCGGTGACTCACCTGAAGGCCGCGACTTCGCTGCCCGCCAAGCCGACGTGATCTTCTCCGCCCACCCGAAGTTCGACAACGCCGTGGAATTCCGCCGCGACATTGTTGCGCGCTCCGTGGCAGCCGGCCGCGGTGCCAACGCCGTGCAGATCATGCCTGCCAGCGAGTTCATCCTCGCCGCCACGGACCAGGAAGCGCAGGACAAGAAGGCCTGGGTCCGCAGCCTGCAGATCGGACCGCAGCAGGCCATTGCCTACCTGGAGCAGTTCTGGGGCCGTGAGCTCTCTTCCTACGACCCCGATGGACCCCTTCCGGAGATCGATCCCGTTGTGGAGGAAACCTCCGAGACGCGCGGCAGTGGCTTCCATGGTGCCAAGGCCCGGCAGCTCGCCGATCAGTGGAGGGCCGAGGCCAAGGACAAGGGCCTGTCCATCCGCCAGTTCGTCACCTCCAAGACGGCACGCATCGACGCCACCTTCACCGGTTCCTACACGGCGGTAGCGGACCACCTGGCGGAATACGCCCGCGTTGGCGCCGTTGACGGCTTCAACATCTCGCCATGGTTGGTCCCCACCGGCCTGGATGACATCGTGAACCACCTGGTGCCCGAACTCCAGGAACGCGGCGTCTACCCCACGGAATACCGCGGCACCACGCTGCGGGAAAATCTGGGACTGGAGACGCCGGTGCGGTCCGAAGAGTCGGTCAAGGTCTGATGGGCACGCACCGCCTGCTGCAGCTCTTCCAGCGCTGGTTCGGCTTCACGCCGGGCCAGCGCGGCAGTGCGCCCGACGACGGCGGGTCGGGTGCCGCCGTCGTCGACGTTTCGCGGGACACCGTCCGCCTGCAGTTGACGGTGCTGGGGCAGCCGCTCTAGCTATCCCGGCTAGAGCAGTTCCCTGAACACATTCCATCCTTGGCCGATGGGCCCGTATGGTCCCCAGAGGACGGCGGTGGATGCGCCGCTGGAATAGGTGACCAGATCCCCGTTTCCGTTGATCGCAGCGAGGTCGTTGTATCGGGAATGGCCGAAGCTTCCCAGGCCGGCGATGTCAGAAAAGGCACCCCAGCCACTGCTGATCAGCGATGACTGGTTCCATCCGCCCGTCCCGTTGGCCGGGTACAGGAACAGGCGCCCGCCTGGGTCCCGGGCGTAGATTTCCACGGGGCCGTCGCCGTTCATGTCACCGGCAGTGATGATCTTGTTCATGACCTGCCAGCCCTGGCCAACCTTGCTGGGAGAGAGCCAACCGCCCTCGCCGTCGCCGGGATACAGGTAGAGATCTCCGGCGGCGTTGCGTGCCAGGACGTCGTTGGTGCCGTCCCCGTTGAAATCGCCCGGGCCCACGATGGCGTTGAAGACGTTCCACCCCTGGCCTACCTGCTGCCGGGCGAGCCATCCACCCTCCCCATCGCCGGGGTAGAGGAAGAGCCGGCCTGCACTATCCGTTGCCAAAAGGTCGTTGAAGCCATCTCCGTCGAAATCGCCCGGTGAGAAGACGATCGTGAAGATGTTCCACCCTTGGCCCACCTGCACGGGCTCATCCCATGTGCCCCGGTATGTCGGGCAGGCCCCCTCGCAGGCACCCTTGGAATACGTGTAGGTCCGCGGGTACAGGATGAGCCGGCCGTCGTCCGTGCGGGCGAGTGGTTCGAAATTACCGCGCCCAGTCCAGCCCATGGCCCTGTTGGAGGCTTTGATGGGCCGCGTTTCGGCGCTCAGCTGCGTACCTGTGGGGCACCCGGGTTCACCCGGCGTGATCGGGTAAACCCGCAGTGAGATGCGGCTTCCCTGGTCCTCGGGGAGGATGCGCAGGGTATCCCCTTGCCGACCTGCGGGAAGCGGCACCCCGTTGCGCAGCCATTCCAGCTTTATGCCATCGCCCGAGCCGTCCGGGTTCCGGCAGCCGTAGTAGTCGTAGTTGTACTGGCGGCGCATTTCGGCACCCACATAAGGGACGCCGTCGATGGACGGCGTCGGTTGGGAAGCTGCAGTGGCAGGCGGTCCGGCTGTCGCCAGCAGCCCCAAGGCCAACGCAATGGCTGACAGCGTTGAAAACCGTTTGGTGCGCGCTCGAACGTTCCCCATGATGTTCCCCCCGGAAGCTGTCCTCAATGTGCTGAGGTTACCCTACTTGTGGTGCGGTGGTCAGGGCCTGTCCGGTGTTGGAGCCACCATGAAGACATCCACGGGGTCCTCGGATTCGAGCACAAACCCATGCCGCTCATACAGGGTGCGGGCAGCGCTGCCCTGCAGCACATTCAGCCGGAAGGGCCGCTCATCGATGGCAGCGCCCATGACATGGCCGAGCACCGCACTTCCCAAGCCCCTGCCCTGATGGGTGGGCGCCACATAGAAATGCTCAATCCACCGGCTGTCCGGCTCCGGTCGCACGGCAATGACACCTGCATCCACGCCGTCGGTATGGATGATGTACGTGTGCTCCGGTTGGAAGCCGTTCAGGAAGCGCTCGCGGACGCGGACGGGGTCGAACCGCTGCAACCGTTCGAGGTCCGCGCGCATCACCACGGCGCGGAGTTCCGCAATCCAGGCGGCGTCGGAGGCAACGGCGGGGCGAAGGACAAAATCGAGGGACATGCCACCAAGCCTATGCGGACCGGCGCTGCAGCCGCCCACGGAAACCATAGGATGAAACGGACGGAAAGGTGCAGCCACGATGGTCACACGCGAAGAAGTAGAAGCAGCGTACTCACGGACGGCGGGCTGGGTCCGCCACACGCCGTTGGCCGAGAGCGGCGACCAGGAGCCGTACCACTTGTGGTTCAAGTGCGAATACATGCAGCACACCGGCTCGTTCAAAGCCCGGGGTGCCTTCAACCGGCTCCTCACGGCGAAGGAAAACGGGCAGCTGGACCCTGAAGCAGGCATCGTTGTGGCGTCCGGCGGGAACGCAGGCTTGGCCAATGCGTACGCCGCAGCCAAACTTGGGGTCCCGGCGACTGTATTCGTCCCGGAGTCCGCACCCGCGAACAAAGTCCACAAGCTCTACGCCATTGGCGCCACCGTGGTCCAGGGCGGCGCCGAGTACGCCGAGGCCTACGCCGCTGCAGTGCGGTTCGCCGAGGAGAAAGGGGCGGTCTACTGCCACGCCTATGACCAACCGGAGATCGTGGCCGGTGCCGGCGGAGTGGGGCTTGAGCTGCTGGATGAACTGCCCGACGTCGACACGATCCTCGTCGCTGTTGGCGGCGGTGGGCTGATGGGCGGCATCGCGGCGGCGGCAGAGGGCAGGGCGCGCGTCGTGGGCGTCGAACCGGAAACAGTTCCCACACTGCACACCGCGCTGGCCCAAGGCGAACCCGTAGATGTGGCGGTCTCCGGCATCGCCGCTGACTCCCTGGGCGCCCGCCGTATCGGGGAGATCGGCTTCGGAGTTGCCCGCCGTACAGGAGTCCGGAGCGTCCTGGTCACGGACGAGAACATCATCGGGGCCCGTTGTGCCCTCTGGGAGAAGCACCGGATCGTCGTGGAACACGGTGCTGCCGCCGCCTACGCCGCGTTGCTGTCGGGGGCGTATACTCCCCAGCCAGGCGAAACCGTTGCCGTGATCCTCTGCGGCGCCAACACGGACCCCGCCCACTTCTAACCACAGGACACGCAAAGAATCCCCGCCGGTGGTGTCCGGCGGGGATTCGGCGTCGGCAGGTCTGCCCTGCCACAGCGGTTCCTACTTCTTGGGCAGGCCTGCCGGGTTCAGTTCGGACGCGGGGATAGCCTCGGAGGACAGCCCCCAGCGGTCCAGGATCTTGGCGTAGTTGCCGTCCTTGATGAGGGTATTGAGTGCAGCCTGGGCTGCCACGGCCAAGCCGTTGCCCTTCTGGGTGGTGAACGCGATTTCGGCCTTCAGCGGCCAGCCACCCTCAAGTGTTCCCACTTCCTTGGTCTTGCCATCCTTGGCCGCTTTGTATGCGGCGGAAGCGTTGGGCCCGAACGTGAGGTCAGCACGTCCTGACTGGAGGGCGAGCTGGGAGGCGGAGTCGTCGTCGTAATACTGGAACTCAACCGGCTTCAAGCCGTTCTTCTTGTTCTCCTCGTCCCAGCGGACCAGGATGGCTTCCTGGTTGGTGCCCGAGCCGACGATGATGCGCTTCCCGGCCACGTCCTTGGCTTCCTTGATGGGGGAGATGTCCGCGTCCGACTTGGCGTAGAAACCCAGAAGATCGTTGCGGTACGTGGCGAAGTCGAACTTTTCCTTGCGCGCCTCGGTGACTGTGACGTTGGACAGGACGGCCTCGTACTTGCCGGATTCGACACCCAGCGGCCAGTCAGCCCACGCCACCGGCAACACCTCGACCTGAAGGCCCAGGCTCTCGCCCACCGCATAGGCGATGTCCACTTCGCTGCCGATGAGCGTCTTGTTGTCCGTTGCGAACGTGCTCAACGGGGGAGTGCCGCCGGTGGTCACTACGGTCAGCTTGCCATCGGCTTTGATGGCGTCCGGAACCAATGCGGCCGCGGCGGAGTCCACGGACACCTTGACGCGGTCCTGCTGCGGCGTCAGGTTGAATTCCTTGGTGGACGAGCTGGAAGAAGCGTTCGCGCTTGCCGGTCCCTGCGAGGCTGACGCCCCTGTAGCCGCTGTCGCGCCCGGGTCCGAGCAAGCCGCGAGCCCCAGCAGGGCGGTAGCGGCCAGGGCCGCGGTCACGCCGGATTTGGCTGCGAAACGTGCCATTTGTTCTCCTTGGTTTTGCCCGAATCGGGAAGTCTGATGCGTACTTGTGGCTGCAACTATCCGGCAGGCCATGATGCGGGTCAAAACACGCTGAAACGCTGGGATACAGGGGTTCACGGCAGTTAATCGGGCGTCGAACGGGGTCACAAAAGCGCCCCGGAAGCCCGAGCCAACCACCGCGCGACGCAACTCACAGAAATAAGCCGGGTGCCGCCGTCGTTGTCGCTTAAGTGCCAGGCAACCAAAGCAGGCACGCAAACGTACCGAAAGGCCTTCCCGTGACTGTTCCTCTTTCCATCCTCGACCTGGCAACCATCGGCAAGGGCCAGACGGTGGCGGAAAGCCTCGCGGGCAGCGTGGCCATGGCGCAGAAGGCCGAGGAGCTGGGCTACCGCCGTGTCTGGTACGCCGAGCACCACAACATGTCCGCCATTGCCTCCTCGGCTACCAGTGTCCTGATCGCCCACGTGGCCGCGCACACCAACACCATCCGCCTCGGCGCCGGCGGTGTCATGCTGCCCAACCACTCACCGCTGACCATCGCGGAGCAGTTCGGCACGCTTGAGACCCTGCACCCGGGACGCATCGACCTCGGGCTGGGACGCGCGCCGGGCAGCGACCAGAACACCATGCGCGCCCTGCGCCGCGACCACACGTCCTCGGACAGGTTCCCACAGGACGTCCTGGAACTGCAGGGCTACCTCACCGGACCCACTCGAATCCAGGGCGTTGAGGCGACGCCGGGCAAGGGCACCAACGTGCCGCTGTACATCCTGGGTTCCTCATTGTTCGGTGCACAGTTGGCCGCCCAGTTGGGCCTTCCTTATGCCTTTGCTTCACACTTTGCTCCTGCTGCCCTGCAGGATGCCGTGGCCATCTACCGGCGCGAATTCAAGCCATCCGGGCAGTTGTCCGAGCCGCATGTGATCGCGGGAGTGAACGTTACCGCCGCGGACAGCAACGCCGAAGCGCAGGCCATCCACCTGGCAGTGAAGCGCGCCCGCGTCTCCCTGTTCTTCGGCGGCGGCCGCGAGTTCACCGATGACGAGGCGGACATGGTGCTTGATTCCCCGCAGGGCCAGCACATCGCACAGATGATGAAGTTCTCCGCGGTGGGGACCAAGGACGTCGTCCGCGATTACCTGGACGAGTTCGCCCAGCACGCTGATGCCGATGAACTCATCGTGGCCCACCAGAGCATAGGCACCGAAGAGCGCCTGCGGTCCGTGGAACTCGTGGCTGAAGTCGCCGGCCTGGTGAGCGCCCAAGCTTCCGCATAAATCCAAGGAAAAGCTTTACGCGTTCGCAATCTACCAGGTAGTCAAGCGAAACCGTCCGGGCGGAGACTGTAGGTATCCGCTTCGGAAGGGTCCGCCATGCCTACGCACTTGAATCAGTCAGTAGCCGATTCAGCGCTGCTGATGAAATCGCTTCCGCTTGGCCTGCTCCGAACGGCGCTTCAATCCGACACGGAGAATGGCATCACCCCGCAGTTGTTCGCGGAGCTCAAGGTCCTTGCCCGTGTCCCGGGTTTGTTGGTGGCGTGCAACTACGGCGGCACTCTTTGTGCGGCTGAGGGCGTTTCCACGGAGACCCTGCCCCTGGACAGTGCCGCCGTGGCGCTTCGTGCGCTGGCCGCGTTGCCCAATACCCACACGGCCATTATTTCCGGGCGTTCCTTGCGGGATCTGGCCGCGGTCTCCCGGCTGCCGGCCGAGGTTCACCTGGTGGGGTCCCACGGGGTGGAGTTCGACATGGGCTACGCATACACGCTCTCCCTCGCGACGGAGCAGTTGCTCCAGCAGGTCGCCTCCGCCTTGACCGAGGCCGTGGGATTCGAGAAGGGCATCAGCGTTGTCAGGAAGCCCGTCGGTCTGGCCGTGCACACCAGGCCGGCGACACCCGAGGTGGTGGAACGTGTCATTTTCGCGTCCCAGAAGATCGCCATCGAGTTCGGGCTCTACTTCATCATTGATGGAACCGTGCTGGACCTGACGGTGGAGGAGCCAGCCAAGGGCCAAGCCCTGGAGCAGCTCCGTGCGCGGCTCGGAGTCAGCGCCGCGCTCTACGCCGGGGACGCCGAAAGCGACGAGAAAGCGCTGGCTACCTTGCGCGGACCGGACCTCGGCTTGCACGTCGGATCAGGGGATACGGCGGCGGCACACACCATCCCGGACCCGGAGGCCTTTGCGCACGTGCTGGCTTTGTTGTTCGAGCTGCGGCGGGCTTGGCTGTTCGGCGAGGATGCCGTGGGGCTGGAACGGCATTCGATGATCGGCAATGGAAGTTCCACGGCCCTGCTCACCCCGGACGCAAAAGTTTGCTGGATGAGCCACCCCTTGCCCGATTCGGGGTCGCTCTTTGCCCACATCCTCGGTGGCGACCCCGCCGGCCATTTCAGCGTCGAACCAGTGAAGCCTTCACAGGTGTTGGCCCAGCGCTATGTGGACAACACCATGATCGTGGAGACCCGCTGGGCCGATGTCACGGTCACTGACTACTTGGAGCCGGCGCCGGAAGGAATCACCAGCCTTGTCCGTGTGCTGTCCGGGACGGGGTCGGCGCGCGTCGTGTTCGCGCCGCGGCCGGATTACGCCAATGCGCCCTTCAACATGGAGATCCGCGACCACGAGGTCCACATCATCGGCACCTCGGATCCCATCATCCTGTCGGCACCAGGTGCCACCTTCACCATCACCAGCGACGGCAAGTACGCAACGGCAACAGCAGAGGTTTCCTTGGCCAATGGCCCTGTGGTGTTGAACCTGCGTTGCGGGGACACCGAGCCGCCACGCCCGGACCCGGCGGGCGAACCCCAGCGGCGTGCCGCCGTCGGGCAGGCAGCGCGTGAGTGGGTCAAGGCGCTGCAGCTGCCAAGCATCAAGACGTCCCTCGTGCGGCGTTCCGCGCTGGTGCTCAAATCGCTCGTCCATGAGCCCACCGGTGCTGTGCTGGCCGCGCCCACCACGTCCCTGCCCGAAGGTATCGGAGGAACCAGGAACTGGGATTACCGGTATTGCTGGTTGCGTGATGGGTCCATGACGGTGAACTCGCTGGTGTCCCTGGGGTCCACGGATGAAGCCGACGGGTTCCTGGGCTGGCTGGGCCGGATCCTGGACAACGCCCCGGGACCCGAGTGGCTGCACCCGCTCTATTCGGTCACCGGTGCCCCGCTGTCCACGGAAGCCATTGTGGAGAGCCTGCCCGGCTATGCGGGATCGCGTCCGGTGCGGATCGGCAATGCCGCAGACCACCAGGTGCAGTTGGACGTGTTCGGGCCCATTGCAGAACTGATCCACGATCTTGCTGAGCGGCGCGGATTCCTGCCGGATGAGCATTGGTTCCTCATGGAGCAAATGGCGCATGCAGTCCTTGCCCGCTGGCACGAGCCGGACCATGGAATTTGGGAAGCCCGCCGGCCCCCGCGGCACCATGTGTACACCAAGGTCATGTGCTGGGTGACCCTGGACCGCGCGCTCAGGGCGGCGGACCTGCACGGCCGGACACCTCATGCGGACTGGGCGCCCACCGCCCACACCATCCGGGAGGAAGTGCTCCACGAAGGATGGGATGAGCCGGCCCGTTCCTACACCGTTGCCTATGACAGCCCCGACCTTGACGCCGCGGTCCTTCACATCGGAATCTCGGGCCTGCTGGATGTTCGGGACCAGCGGTTCCTGGATACCGTGACGGCCGTTGAGCGTGAGTTGCGCGTCGGGCCCACCGTTTTCCGTTACAGGTACGACGACGGGCTGCCGGGTTTGGAGGGCGGCTTCCACATCTGCACCACCTGGCTCATCGAGGCGTACCTGGCCGTCGGACGCCTGGACGATGCGCTGGAGTTGTTCAACCAGTTGGTGGCACTGTTCGGTCCCACGGGCCTGCTGCCCGAAGAGTACGATCCCGGCACCGAAACGCACTTGGGCAACCATCCCCAGGCGTACTCCCACCTGGGCTTCATTCGCTGCGCGCAGCTCCTGGACCACTATCTGGCCAGCGCGGACGTGGAGTAACCCAACTGTCCGAACCCGCCATTGGGGTGAGGCATCCCAGCACCATGTGAATCCCCGTGGCCCCTTCCGGGGAAGGAGCTCAGTCCGCCTTACTGCTGCTTGAGCTTGACGAGGAACTGGTTGTTATCGGCGGCGTTGAAACTTGCGACGATCATGCTCGAGGTGTTCGCGTGCTCCACCGGCATCTGCAGGATCACCTTGTCCGTAACGGAGAAGCCCTTCTCCGCAGGAGGTGCCTTCGACTCCCCCTTGGGCAGTGTTGACACGTTGTTAAATGTAGTCCCGTACTCGTCGTCAGTGCCGAAGGTCCCGTCCCAGTTCTTGTTTACGACGGAGAACCGGGTTCCACCTTTTGCAGGCTCTGCCCCGTTGTACTTCCACGTTGCCGTGAACGTTACCCAGGTTTTGCCGGCATCCGGCGCCACTTTTGAGATGATGCTGTCCATCGCCTTGATTTCTGCGTTCGCATCGAGATTTACGCTGTCGATGACCAAGGACCAGTCTCCGTCGATCATCTCTTCACCGAGGCTGTACGGGTTGGCCAGCGTCCCCTCTTTCTCGCCCTTCGGCCATACCGGTTCCGGCGAGGGTGCTGCAGGTGCCGTAGCCGCGTCGGCTGCCGGCGCTTCCTGGGCCGGGGCCGCGCAGGCAGAGAACGTGAGCAGTGCCGACAGGCCGAGGACGGCGCCTGCAAGTGTCCGGCCAACGGCTGTTGTGCGTGGTGCGTTTCTGAGTTCCATGCTCTTACTCTATTCGATATACAAACCTGCCGGCGCGCCGACCAGCTGGCAGTGTTGATGCCAGTCAGTGAGAACCTCGGCCGGATGAAACGCGTCGCCGGCGCCGTCATTTTCGGCGGCTAGGCGAGCAGCAGCGCCACCGCGATCATGGCTGGAACGGCCACGATGGTGGTGATCAGCACGGTGTCCTTGGCTACAGTGATTCCTGCTTGGTACCGGTTGGCCGCGACGAATACGTTCTGGGCAGTGGGCAGCGCCGAAGTCACCACCACTGCGAAGAGCGCGTGGCCCTCCAGCCCCAAAGCAAAGCGGGCAAACAGATAGGCAATCAACGGGTGCACCACCAACTTGAAGCCGCTGGCCAGCAATGTGTCCAGCCTGCGCCCGGTGTCCTTCTGCAGCGGTCTGGAGCCGTTGAGGCTCATGCCGAACGCCATCAGCATGGCAGGAATCGCCGCTCCGCCGATCAGGTGGATGGGCTCCAGGATCAGTGGTGGCACCTGGAAACCGGTACCGGCCACCAATAGGCCCAGCGCCGAGCCCACGATCATCGGATTCTTCACGATCATCAACAGGAAACGCAGGGGAGTGGTGCGGTGCGTGCTGGTGCTCGCATCGAGGGCCATCAGGTACAGAGGGGTGAAGAACGCGAGTTGGAAGATCAGGAGCGGTGCCACATAACTCGCATCGCCCAGCACGAAGACCGCGATGGGGATGCCGAGGTTCGCTGAGTTGGCCAAGGAAGCGCTCATCGACGACATGAGGGCCTCCGGCAGGGCCCGTTTCAGCCAGAACTTCACGATCAGGAAGAACAGGAGCCCGGTGAGGACGGCACCCACAGCGGTGACCAGAAGTGGTGCAGCGAAGACGTCGTGCAGCTTGGCCTTGCTCAGGGTCTCGAACAGCAGGGCGGGACTTGCCACGAAGAACGTCAGTGAACTCAGGACCGACCGGGCGTTTTCGCCCAGGATCTCCCGACGTCCCACGAACATGCCCACCAGGATGATGGCCCACACAACGAAGAACCCTGACAGGACACCAATCATGAGGCTGCGCTGGAGGGGAAGTGTCGGATCACGAACACCAGCCTAGCCAAGGTCACGCGCCGAGTAAGCGTTTTCTCGCAGAAGTTCCGTTATGCGGACACCCGCACAAGCGTTCGACGGCGGCGCTGGGTGGGTGCCCGGCGTCGGGCCCTAATTCCCGGTTGGCTTGTCCGTCGTTCGGTTGGTGGCCTCGAGTGCAGAGATGAGATGTCCTACCTGCGCGACGGCGGACTTGATCCGGTTAGGGTCGCTGATGGTGAGGAATTGAAGCATGAGGCCGTCGAGGGCGGCGAAGATGGCAAGTGAGGCTTCGTTCCGGGTGTCCAGTCCGCGGCGCGTCAGGGCCTCCTCTACGGTGCTGACGTAGTTCGCGTAGAGGCGTTCAACCATGGCGCGGATCTGCGGGTTGCGCCTGGATTCGAGGATCATTTCGAACTGGAACAGTTGAAGTTCCGGTTCGGCGGAGACGGTGGCGATCAGTGTGTCGGCGAAGTTCCCGTCGAAGTCGGCGATCCCCGACAGTCCGGTCTCCTCAATGGAGCGCTGGACGGACCATTCCATGGTTGCGGCCAGGAGTCCTTCCATGGAGCCAAAGTGGTGCGTGACCAGTGCATGGTTCACGCCGGCGCGGGCGGCGACTGATCTGTAGGTCGCCCCTCGCAGGCCCTTTTCCGCCACGACATCCAGCACGGCAGCCAGAAGGGCGTCCCGACCGTCTCCGTAGGGCAACTTGCGTGCTTCCTGGCTCATACAGCGAGTCTAGCGGCGTTGAAATCCGGAGAGCCGAACCCATTGACACCTCAAACTATACAAACGTATAGTTTGAACTGTGGCCCGGATCACCATCCCTGTCGCCAAGAGCAGCTTCAGCCTCGCCGCCCGGGCATTCGTCCCCACGGCCGCAGGGCACCCTATCCCTCCGCCGTGGCGATGGAGCCATGGCCTTCCGGAAAGAACAGCCTCATGAACAAACCCAGTCAGATCCCGGCCATGGCCGGCCCCCAGGATGCCAGTTCCCCGGCGGGCACGGTGCGGCTCAGGGCGAACAAGCTTGGCGTCGTTGCCATTGCCTTCTTCGCTATTGCCGCAGCCGCCCCCATGGCCGCTGTGGTCGGAGCCAGTCCCGTCATCTTCTCCGCGAGCGGCCCCGGTACTCCGGTGATCTATGTCATCGCGGCACTGCTGGTAGCCCTGTTTTCGGTGGGATACCTCAGGATGAGCCACCACATCACCAACGCAGGCGGGTTCGTTGCCTACATCGCCAAAGGCTTAGGCACCACATGGGCCACGGGCGGCGCCGGAATAGCCATCCTGACCTATCTCAGCCTGCAAATAGGCCTGTGGTCACAGTTCGGGGTCTTCGCCCAGCAGCTCGTGGAAAGCCTGACGGGTCTTGGGTTGCCGGTCTATTTTTGGATCGTCGCAGTCCTGGCGCTGACCACTGTCCTGACCATGAAGGGCGTGGACGCCAGCTTGAGGGTGCTGGGAGTGCTCATTCTGGGCGAGACGCTGGTGGTTGCAGGACTGGTGGCCTCCCTCATTGCCCGGAACGGGCTGGGGATCTTCACGTTCGCGGGGTTCACCGGCGAGAACATTTTCGGGCCTGGCCTGGGGATCTCACTGCTGTTCGCCTTTGCCTGCTTCACCAGCTTCGAAGCAACAGTTGTTTTCGCGGAAGAAGCCAGGAATCCACGTCGCACCATCCCGCGGGCCGCCTACCTCGTCATTGCCTTTATCGGCGTTTTCTACATGATGTCCACCTGGGCCATCAGCGGCGCGGTGGGGATCGATGGGGTCCAGGCACTGGCCACGGAGAATCCTTCCGGGATGATCTTCGACCTTGCCGAATCCAGCGCCGGAGCATGGCTGAGCGTCGCCATGCAGGTCCTGGTGGTCACCAGCTTCATCGCGATGCTCCTTGGCCTGTCCAACATGTTTTCCCGATACCTTTTTGCCCTGGGCCGGGCCGGTGCCCTACCCGCCAGGCTGGCCTCGGTGTCCACTGCAGGGGCGCCCTCCTTTGCCGGCTTGGTCAATTCCCTGGTGGTCCTCGCAGTGATCAGTGCCTTCCTCCTGAGCGGCGCTGATCCTATCGCTACGGTCTTCGCCTGGTTCGTGGCACTGGGAACGGCAGGTTTCATCTCCATCCTGTTGCTGACCTCCGCTGCGATCCTGGTCTACTTCGCCCGGTCGGGGACCAGGGACAATCTCTGGGTCACCGTGATCGCACCCGCACTTTCCTTCCTGGCTTTTGTGGTGGTCGCCTACCTGACGTTGGACAACTATGACGTCTTGCTCGGCGGTGCGGGAGGCGTGGCCCGCTGGCTCCTCCTTGGCATTCCGCTGATCTTCGTGGCCGGCCTGGTCCGGGGCACGCAGAAGCCAACCATCAACTACGCCGCGGAAATTCTCTGAACCCGAACCCCCTGAACCTCTTGAACCGAACCATCAACCGACCAAAAGGACCCAACCCATGACCTCCACTGAACTCCAGGACTACGTTCCCGAGGAAGAATGGCCCCCAGTCTCCACCATGCTCGATGGCTTCGGAGACCAGACCCTGCCTGCGTCTGCTGCGCTTGCCGCCACGACTATTTTTCTTCAGGCAGCTGACGGCACCCCTCTTGAGTACAGCTTCCTCACCCCGTCAACGCTGACGTGGAACGAGGGCACTTCCAGCGGGACCACTGCCTACAAGGCGATTGAGGCCCGCCCCGGGATCTTCATTATCGATTTCGTCCGGGGGCAGGATGAAGGCAGGGACGCCGACGCCGAAAACGTCACCATCATCTTCGATCAATCCACAGGCGCCATCACCACAGCCGTTTCCAGGTTTGTCACCTTGGACGGCAAGATGCGGGGAACTACCGACTTCACGCACGCCAACACCAGCGGCCAGCCGACGGTCCATCAACGGTCCTCGGACCTCGTGGGCAAGCGCATCTTCTACCGCTACAGCGACGTCGAATCCTATGAGCACATCTACCTGAACCAAGGGACCTTCACGTGGCACTGCGTCCGCGGAGGAGAAGCGGGACTGGCAGATACCGACCGCTGCATGACGTGGGCCGTGGCGGAGGACCTCTACATCTTCTTCTGGACCGAACAGGTGATGACCGTTGAAGCCGTGCTGCTGATCGACCTGCGCGAACAGCGCTCCATCGGGCGGATGTTTGGCTGGGACAATCCCGCCGCGGAACCGGTCACCTTGCCGTTCAACTCCAGGCTCACTGTCCTGAACACCACGAGCTACCCCCAGGACACCCACAAACATTGAGTGGAATTCCACCTCCGCGAGACCATCACAACAGAGGAGCAACACCATGTCCCAGGTCTTTCATGCCACCTTTGACCCCGCAGCTTTTGAGCCCTTTGCACTGGGCAGCGTCCAATGGCTTCGGCGCCCCGGCGACAACGGAAACGAGTCGCTGAGCGGCGGCATCTGGAAAGTCACGCCGGAGGAAGCGCCGCAACCGTTCGACCTGCCGATCGACCAGGATGAGACCATCTACATCGTCTCCGGCCACCTCCGCATCGACGTCAAGGGCGGCGAGACCCTCGACCTCGGGCAGGGTTCCATGGCTTCCCTCTCCCAAGGGGCGATGACCCGCTGGAGTGTTCTGGAACCGACCGTCGAATTCTTCGTCTACAGCTGAGGAACGGGCACAGTGGAAACCTCCGACGTCATCGTCATCGGCGCTGGCTTTGCCGGTCTCACAGCCGCAAGGGAACTGTCCCGCAGGGGACATGCCACCATCCTGCTGGAGGCCAAGGACCGGATCGCCGGACGCACCCATCTGGCCGAGCGACTTGGCCGGAACCTGGAACTCGGCGGCACGTGGGTGCACTGGACCCAGCCGTATGTGTGGGCGGAAATGGGGCGGTATGGGATCAAGGCACTGCCTGGTCCGGAGTTCACCAAAGCGTCCTGGATTGTGGGCGGCACACGGCATGAAGGCACCGCGGAAAGCTTGATGGAACTGCTGGATGGGCCAAACCGCCTCCTGCTGGCCGACTCGCGGCGCTATTTCCCGATGCCATGGTCACCCCTGGAAAATCCCGGGGTGGCGGACATTGACGAGCTGACGCTCTCGGAAGCAATCGATCGGTTGGATCTCGCAGAGGATGAGCGCCAGCTCCTGAGATCCTTCTGGACGCTGAACTTCAACGGCAGGCTCGATCAAGCCGCCTACACCCAGGCGCTGCGCTGGTGCGCCGTAGCCAGTGGGGACTGGCAGCTCATGTTCGAGGCGTGCGCCAGCTTCAAGATCGACGGCGGCACCCGCGCTCTCGCCGAGGCGATGCTTGCGGACTCAACGGCTGAGCTGCGGCTGAACCAGGGAGTCTCGTCCATCGGGCAGGATGACGAGGGAGTCCTTGTGACAACGGAAGCGGGCAAGCAGTACGCGGCCCGTCAGCTCATTGTTGCCCTTCCGCTCAGCGTCCTGAACGACGTCGATATTCAACCAGCGCTGTCGCCCGGAAAGAGGGAAGCGGCCGCGCGGGGGCAGGCAGGCCGCGGCGCCAAATTGTGGGTCAGGGTGCAAGGCCGGCAGGAAAGGTTCGTCGCGTTTGGGCCCGAGACAGGAGCCCTGAACTTCGTCCAAGCCGAATACATCGACCACGACACCACCACGCTGGTTTGTTTCGGCCCCGACGCCGGGGCTGTGGACGTCGAGGACGCGGCTGCAGCGCAACGGCATCTGGACGCCATCGTTCCCGGGCTGACAGTGCTCGACGTCGCCGGGCACAACTGGGTTGCCGACGAACATGCACGGTCCACCTGGCCCATGCATTACACCGGCTACCTCACGAGGTACCTGGCCGAACTCCAGCGCCCGGAGGGAAGAATCCGCCTGGCCGGATCCGATGTTGCCAACGGATGGGGAGGGTTCATCGACGGTGCCATCGAGAGCGGCCTCGACGCCGCACGGCAGGCTGCATCGGCGCTGGGCCGTGAGGCACGACCACCGATACCGGCCACGGCCGTCGTGGGCTGAAGCGTCGAAAAGCGCTCGACGCCGGCACTGACTTGAGTGCCGGCGTCGAGCGTTTGTTGTGAGTCTTAGCTGAGGTGGGCTGCGTTGCTCAGCGCGTGCGGTGGGCGCATGAGTCCGGGAGTGTGCCCTTCCGCTGGGTCGTTGCCGAGCTGCAGGATCTTGTTGTCCTTGCCGACGTGGACCACTTTGGGCTCGTAAGCCTTTGCTTCCTCCGTGGTCATTTCGGCATAGGTGATGAGGATGACGGTGTCACCCACATGGACCATGTGCGCAGCCGCGCCGTTGATCCCGATCACGCCCGAACCGCGCTCGCCGGCGATGGTGTACGTCTCCAGGCGGGCGCCGTTGGTGACGTCCACAATGGAGACGAGCTCGCCGGGAAGAATGTCGGCCGCGTCCAGGAGGTCCAGGTCGACAGTGACCGAACCGACGTAGTGGAGGTCGGCGTGGGTCACCGTTGCACGGTGGATCTTGGACTTGAACATTGTGCGGATCATAATGCGACCAGTTTAGCGCGGCACCCTCATCCGGCGCTGTGACGTACCAGACGTTCGGCCGGCTCATAGCGTTCCAAGCTGGTTCCCGCGGCCACGAGTTCACGCAGCCCGGCCAGCCCGCCGGCCACCACCCCGGCAGCGCGGGCTTGGACCAGGACATTGCCCTGAGCAGTCGCCTCGACGGGACCGGCAATCACGGGCTTCCCCGTGGCGTCCGCGGTCAGTTGGCACAGGAGCCGGTTCTGCGAGCCACCACCCACGATGTGCACCACCTCGACGGTGCGGCCGGTGAGCCGTTCGGCGTCGGCCAGTGTCCGCGCGTAGCCGGCCGCGAGGCTGTCCATAATGCACCGCACGACGGCGGCGGGCCGGTCGGGGAGCACGGCACCGGTGTTTCGCACGGCTGCGCGGATGCGATCCGGCATGTTGTCGGGTGCGGTGAAAGCAGGATCATCGGCATTGATCTGCGGACCTCCGGCAGGAAGCGCGGCCGCCGAATCGAGCAGTGCAGGGAGTGCCTGTGTGTAGCCATCGGCGGCCCACGCACGCTGGCATTCACTCAGCAGCCACAAGCCACCGACGTTGCGTAAGTACCGGATGGTGCCGTCCACGCCGCGCTCGTTGGTGAAGTTGGCTTGGCGGCCCGCCTCACTGAGGACGGGCGTGGCCAGTTCGACACCCACCAAGGACCAGGTCCCGGACGAGACGTAGGCAAAATCCTGGCCTTCAGCGGGTACGGCAGCCACCGCCGAGGCGGTATCGTGCGAACCCACGGCAACCACGGTGGTGTCCGCCGGCAAGCCCGTTTGCTCGAGGATCGCGGGAAGCAGGGTGCCCACGGTTTCGCCGGGCTGGATGAGGTCGGGGAAGATGTTCCGCGGCAATTCAAGGGCGTCCAGGAATTCGGTGGCCCACTCACCGGCAACGGCATCGAACAGCCCGGTAGTGGAGGCGTTGGTGGCCTCGGTCCGGCGCTTACCCGTGAGCAGGAATGCGATGAGGTCCGGCATCAGCAGGGCTTGCAGGCCGTCAAGGTTCGGCTCCGCCACGAGTTGATACAAGGTGTTGAAGTGGAGGAACTGCAGGCCCGTGGTGGCATACAGCTTTTCCGGAGGGATCGCTGCGTGGACCCGCTCCACTGTTGCCCTACTGCGCTCGTCCCGGTAGCTGAACGGAACCGAGGTGAGTTCACCGGCGTCATTCACCAGGCCGTAGTCCACCGCCCACGTGTCGATGCCGATGCTGACAATGCGCTCGCCGTTGGTGGTCGCAACGTCAGCGGCGGCCATAAGCCCCTTGAGTACCTCGCCGAAGAGGGCGTCGAAATCCCAGTGGAGGCCGCCGTCGAGCTGTATGACACCGTTCGGAAAACGGTGGATCGTCTCGAGCGACACCCCGAACGCAGGGGAGGTGCGGCCGAGCATGACGCGCCCGGAGGAAGCACCGATGTCGATGGCCGCGAACACTGTGTTGTGGTCTGCGTGAGAGGACACCGCCCCGGCGAGTGCCGGGACGGTGCCTGCGGTGGTTCCGTTATTCACTGTCGGTCCTAGCGCAGGAACGCTGCTGCCACGCCGGCGTCCACGGGGATGTGGAGGCCGGTGGTGTGCGAGAGTTCGTTGCTGGTCAGCACGGCGGCGGCGTTGGCCACGTGCTCCGGGAGGACTTCGCGCTTGAGGAGCGTGCGCTGGGCGTAGTACTTGCCCAGTTCCTGCTCGTCCACGCCGTAGACGGCTGCCCGCTTGGCGCCCCAGCCGCCGGCGAAGATGCCGGAGCCGCGGACCACGCCGTCGGGGTTGATGCCGTTGACGCGGACACCGTACTCGCCCAGTTCAGCGGCGAGGAGGCGGACCTGATGCGCCTGGTCTGCCTTGGTGGCGGAGTAGGCGATGTTGTTCGGGCCTGCGAAGACGGAGTTCTTGGAGGAGATGTAGATGATGTCCCCGCCCAAGCCCTGGTCGATCATGACCTTGGCAGCGGCCTTGGACACCAGGAACGAGCCCTTCGCCATGACGTTGTGCTGGAGGTCCCAATCCTTCTCGGTGGTCTCGAGCAGCGGCTTGGAGATGGACAGGCCGGCGTTGTTGACCACCAGGTCCAGGCCGCCGAAGGCGAGCACTGCTTCCTGGATCGCGGCGGCGATCTGTGCTTCGTCGGTCACGTCAGCCTGGACACCGATGGCGACGTCGGATCCGCCCAGTTCCTCGGCCACCTTCTGCGCGTTCTGGAGGTTCAGGTCGGCAATGACGACGCACGCGCCGTCGGACGCCAGGCGGGTGGCGATCGCCTTGCCAATGCCCGACGCCGCACCGGTCACCAGCGCGATGCGGGTGGCGTGGGACTTGGGCTTGGGCATGCGGGCAAGCTTGGCTTCTTCCAGGGCCCAGTACTCGATGCGGAACTTCTCGGATTCCTCGATCGGGGCGTACGTGGAGATGGCCTCGGCGCCGCGCATCACATTGATGGCGTTGAGGTAGAACTCGCCGGCCACGCGTGCGGTCTGCTTGTCCTTGCCGAAGGAGAACATGCCAACGCCGGGAACCAGCACGATGGCAGGGTCAGCGCCGCGAAGGGCCGGGCTGTTGTCGTCGGCGTGGCGGTCGTAGTACGCCTGGTAGTCCTCGCGGTACGCGGCGTGCAGTTCCTTCAGGCGGTTGACCGAATCTTCGATCGAGGCGTCGGCCGGCACGTCCAGGACCAGTGGCTTGACCTTGGTGCGCAGGAAGTGGTCCGGGCAGGAGGTGCCCAGCGCGCCAAGGCGGGGGTGCTCCGTGGACTCAAGGAATTCAAGAACGGCGGCGTCATCACTGAAGTGCCCCAGCTGCGGCTTGTCCGTCGAGGCCAGGCCACGGATCACGGGGGCCAGGGCGGCTGCCTTGGCTTTGCGCTCTGCTTCGGGGAGTGCGGCGTAGCCGGGGAGCTTGGCGCCGAAAGGCTCGGCCTTACCGTTCTCCTTGATGTAGGCCTCGGCCTGGTCGATGATCCACAGCGAGTACCTTTCGGCTTCTTCGCTGGTGGCGCCCCACGCCGTGATGCCGTGGCCACCCAGGATGGTGCCGATGGCCTGCGGGTTGGCTTCCTTGATCGCGGCGATGTCCAGGCCGAGCTGGAAACCGGGGCGACGCCAGGGAACCCAGACAACCTTGTCGCCGAAGACCTTGGAGGTCAGTGCTTCGCCGTCCACCGCGGTGGCGATGGCGATGCCCGAGTCCGGGTGCAGGTGGTCAACGTGCGCCGCGTCGACGAGCCCGTGCATGGCGGTATCGATGGACGGCGCAGCGCCACCCTTGCCGTGCAGGCAGTAATCGAACGCGGCCACCATCTCGTCTTCACGCTCGACGCCGGGGTAAACGTCCTTGAGTGCCTGCAGCCGGTCCAGCCGGAGAACGGCAAGGTTCCCGGCCTTCAGCGTGCCGAGGTCTCCGCCGGAGCCTTTGACCCACAGGAGCTCAACGTCCTGGCCAGTGACAGGATCCTTCTCGGTGCCCTTGGCGGAGGTGTTGCCGCCGGCGAAGTTGGTGTTCCGTTTGTCCGCACCGAGTCGGTTGGAACGGGAAATCAGGTCTTCAACAGTGGTGTTGTCTGTGTTCTGCATGTTCATGCCTTTATGCGCCCCATCCGGCTTGCTGGCCGCCTGCGCGGTCCTCGTTGATCTTCTTCTGGTATCCGCTGGCCTTGTAGGCGGCCATCGGATCGGCGGGCAGGCCCCGGGATTCGCGCCACTCGGCCAGGGCCGGGCGGACGTCCGTGTAGAAGGCATCGTTGAAGATGCCGTTGGCGGCCAGGACATCGCCGGCACGCTGAGCTTCGGAGAGTGCTGCGGTATCCACGAGCAACGCGCGGGCCGTCATTTCCTGGACGTTGAGCACCGAGCGGATCTGGCCCGGGATCTTCTCTTCAAGGTTGTGGCACTGGTCCAGCATCAGGGCGACGCCGGATTCTTTTCCGAAACCGCCGCCACGGATAACTTCGTGCATGATGCGGAACAGCTGGAACGGATCGGCGGCGCCAACAATGAGGTCGTCGTCCGCGTAGAAGCGGGAGTTGAAGTCGAAGGAACCCAGCTTGCCCAGGCGCAGCAGCTGCATCACGATGAACTCGATGTTGGTGCCCGGAGCGTGGTGGCCGGTGTCCAGGCAGACGAAGGCTTTCTCGCCCAGGGCCAGGGTCTGCGCGTAGGAGGTGCCCCAGTCCGGAACATCGGTGTGATAGAAAGCCGGCTCGAAGAACTTGTATTCCAGGACCAGGCGCTGCTCATCGCCGAGGCCCGCGTAGATTTCCTGGAGGCTTTCCGCGAGACGGTCCTGGCGGCCGCGGATGTCATCCTGGCCGGGGTAGTTGGTGCCGTCAGCCAGCCAGATCTTCAGGTCCCTGGACCCGGTTTCGTGCATGATCCCGATGCACTCCAGGTGGTGATCGATGGCCCGGCGGCGCACTGACTCGTTGGACGAGGTCAGGGAGCCGAACTTGTACTCGTCATCCTGGAAGGTGTTGGAGTTGATGGTGCCCAGCCCAACTCCCAGGCCGGCAGCGTCATCGCGCAGGGCGGCGTAATCGTCCACCTTGTCCCACGGAATGTGCAGGGCCACGGTGGGCGCCAAGCCGGTCAGCTCGTGGACTTTGGCGGCGTCGGCGATCTTTTCCTGAACGGTGCGCGGAGTGCCAGGGGTGCCGAAGACCTTGAACCGGGTCCCGGAATTTCCGTAGGCCCAGGACGGCACTTCAATGGCCAGTTCCCCTAGACGGCCCAGGGCCGATTCTGTGGTGTTCATGCTTGATCCTTTTGGTATTCGTGGGCGGTTGCGTCTGTGGGTGCTGCTGTGGCGCCGGCGGCTGCGGCGGCGAGCTGGTCCTGAAGGTTGAAAACTTCTTCAACGATCTCGAAGCCCTGGTCCGGTGGAAGGTCGCTGTTCGCAAAGAGGGTGGCCATCTCTGCCTGCCAGCGCGCATTGACCTCTGTCACGGCCATGCGGGCCTGGGCTGCCTCGTAGTCCTCACACTCCAAGTAGCCGATCAATTGGCCGTCGGGAGCCAGGAACAACGAGTAGTTGTTCCAGCCGGCGTCCTTCAGTGCTGCCAGCATGTCCGGCCAGACGGCGGCGTGGCGTTGCTTGTACTCGGCCATCAGTTCCGGTTGGACTGAGGAACGGAAACAAACCCTCATCTGCGTTTCTCCAGGGTCACTCGTCTTTGAATCGTTTCATTTGTTACGATTCAAATTACCCTCGGAAACGGGAGGGTGTCAAGGCGTTTCCAGCACATTGACGTCAGCCAACGGAGATCGGAAAGCATGTCCCAGACAGCGAGCATCAAAGACGTTGCAACCCACGCCCAGGTAGCAGTGGGAACTGTTTCCAATGTGCTCAATTACCCGGATCGTGTTTCGCAGCGGACCAAGGAGCGCGTCCTCAAATCCATCGCCGAACTGGGCTTCGTCCGCAATGACGCCGCCCGCCAGCTCCGAGCGGGCCAGAGCCGGACCATCGGCCTCATCGTCCTGGACGTCGGCAACCCCTTCTTCTCCTCGGTAGCCCGTGCCGCAGAGGACGCTGCCACCGCGCTGGGAAGCGTAGTGCTTGTTGGCGACAGCGGACAGGATGCTTCGCGCGAAGCGCACTACATGGACCTGTTCCAGGAGCAGCGCGTCCAAGGCCTGCTGATTTCTCCCGTGGGCAACGTGGGAGAGCGGATCGACACCCTGCGCGAACGCGGCGTACCCACTGTCCTGGTGGACGAACTCGCGGACACCGATCGCTGCAGCTCAGTTTCCGTGGATGACCAGGAAGGCGGGTATCTGGCCGCCAAGCACCTGCTGGACCTGGGCCGCCGTCGACTGGCCTTTGTTGGCACGCCTTCCATCCGCCAGGTGGCCACCCGGCTCAAGGGTGCGCAGCGTGCCGTCGCCGAAGTGCCCGGTGCCGGCATTGAAGTGCTCGACTCCGCCGGGCAGACGGTACTTTCGGGCCGGAACGTGGGCAACAAGCTGGTGGAACGCACTCCGGAGGAGCGGCCCGAAGCGGTGTTCTGCTCCAACGACCTCCTGGCGCTGGGCGTGATGCAGTCCCTGACCATGTTGCGCACGGTGAAAATCCCCGAGGACATCGCCCTGATTGGCTATGACGATATCGACTTCGCCATCTCCGCAGTGGTGCCCTTGTCATCCATCCGCCAGCCCACCGAGGCGCTGGGCCGGACGGCGATCGAGTTGCTCGTGGAGGAACAGGACAACGGAGGGACCAAGCACCGGGCGGTGGTCTTCACGCCCGAGTTGGTGGTCCGTCAAAGCACGGCCGGCGCGGCAAGCCAGCCCGCACCAGCTGGGTAACAGCACATGTGGCCGCCCACAGCGACCTGTGCTGTTACCCGGCTGGGTTGCTACAGGGCGTAGATGCTCCACGACGCCGTGTGCTCGGCACCGGGATCCAGCCGGATCAGGTCCGTGCCGCTGTTGAACGCGTCCGGCGGGCAGGTCATGGGTTCCACGGCCAATCCAATCCGGCTCGGGATCGGTGCCGGCTTGTCAGCGGTGTGGATCTGCAGCCAGGGGCAGCTTTCGTCCCAGGACATTCCGACGCCGGTGCCCGCCGGGTCCCGCACGGCAAGCCGCGCCAGGCCGCCGTCGAAGGCCAGACCCGTGAAGGCATGGTCGATTTCGGTGCTGCCGAGGGCGCGCGCCTGGCGGAAGTCGAAAGCGTGACCCTCCACGCTCTGAAGGCCCAGGGGAAGCAACCTGTCCGGCGTGACCTCCAGGAACGAGTCCGCGGCGAAATCCAGGACCCACTGGTCCAGTGGCGAGGATCCGGCCACCAGGTACGGGTGCGGACAAACTCCGTAGGGAGCGGTCTCAGATCCTGTGTTCCGGGCCGTGACCGATGTGTGTAGACCGGCGTCATCCAGGGCGAACCGTGCCAAAAGCTCCAGGGTGAAGGGATATCCCGCAGAGGGGCCAACCGTGCATGTCAAGGTGAGCGAACCGGCGTCGGACTCTTTCAGGACCCAATCGAGCGGGAAGGCGAGCCCGTGCAACGCTGTGGCCCGTTCACGTTCATTGACCGGCAACTGGTGATCGACGTCGTCGAAACTGTACCTGCCGTCTGCGATCCGGTTGGGCCACGGTGCGGCGATGATGCCACGGTAATCCGGGATCGGACCACCCTCCGGAAACGGGACAATGAGGTCCCGCCCCTCGAACTGCAGCACGCGCAGGGCGGCCGCACGGGCGGTCACAACGGCCGTGTAACCACCCGCGCCCAGCGTGAATTCAGTGCTCACAGGCCGCCGGCCAGCTTGTAGTACGCGGCGTTCCAGTTGAGTTCCTTCTTGAACTGTTTGATGGTGGTGCCTTCATCGATGGTGAGGAGTTCCGTCTTGGCGATTTCGGCGAAGTCCTCGAACACGTCCAGGCCCACCTGCGTGGACAATACCGTGTGGTGCGCGGCGCCGGCGGTCAGCCACGCGGCGGCAGACGTAGCGAAGTCGGGCTTCGGTTCCCAGAGGGCACGGGCCACCGGCAGGTTGGGGAGCGGCTGGTCAAGGTCGACGACGTCCACGACGTTCGCGACCAGGCGGAACCGATCGCGCATGTCGGACAGTGCGACGACGATTCCGGGGCCGGCGTCCGTGTCAAACACCATGCGGACGGGATCTTCCTTGCCGCCGATGCCCAGGGGGTGGATCTCCACGCGCGGCTTTTTGGCGGTCAGTGAAGGGCAGACCTCCAGCATGTGCGCACCGAGAATCTTCTCTGAGCCCGGCTCAAGGTGGTACGTGTAGTCCTCCATGAGCGACGCGCCGCCGGGCAGGTCGCCACCCATGACCTTGGCGGCGCGGACCAGGATGGCGGTCTTCCAATCACCCTCGGCACCGAAGCCGTAACCGTCGGCCATGAGGCGCTGGACAGCCATGCCGGGGAGCTGGCGCAGCGCGCCCAGGTCCTCGAACGACGTCGTGAACGCTGCCGAGCCGTTGGCTTCCAGGAAGCTGCGGAGGCCGAGTTCGATTTTGGCGCTGTACCGCAGCGACTCGTGGCGGGCGGCGCCGGCTTTCAGCTCGTCAGCTACGTCATAAAGCCGCTCGTACTCGGCAACCAGAGCGTCGACGTCGGACTCCGCGGTGCCGTGGACAGCCTCGGCGAGCTCGTTCACGGACCAGGTGTTCACCGAGACGCCGAAGCGCAGCTCGGCTTCGGTCTTGTCACCTTCAGTGACCGCGACATTGCGCATGTTGTCGCCAAAACGGGTCAGCTTCAGTGTGCGGACGGCGGCCCAGCCGGCCGAAGCGCGCTGCCAGGCGCCCACCTGGCGGGCGACCTCGGGATTGCTGACATGTCCGACGACGGTCTTCCGCGGCACGCCGAGGCGCGACTGGATGTACCCGAACTCGCGGTCGCCGTGGGCTGCCTGGTTCAGGTTCATGAAGTCGAAATCGATGTCAGCCCACGGAAGGTCGCGGTTGGCTTGGGTGTGCAGGTGCAGCAGCGGCTTGCGGAGCGCGTCAAGGCCCTGGATCCACATCTTGGCCGGGCTGAACGTGTGCATCCACGCGGTCACACCAATCACGGAGTCATCGGAGTTGGCTTCCAATGCCGTGCGGCGGATGGCATCGGAATCGGTGAGGACCGGCTTCCAGACGAGCTTGACCGGGACGTCGCTGCTGGCGTTCAGGGCGTTGGCAATCTCCTGCGACTGCGCTGCGACCTGCTTGAGGACGTCCTCGCCGTAGAGGTGCTGGCTGCCGGTGAGGAACCAGACCTCGTACTGGTCGAGGGAGGTGTTGTTGGCGCTGGGCATGTCATTGCTCCTGGGGTGTTTGGGGTTTTCGAGGTGGCTTCGGGTGTTCCGCGCTAGCGGCCGTAGACGTTTTGGTAGCGGTCGAAGAGGGACTCGATCTTGGCCTGGTCGATGGGCAGTGGCTCACCGAGTTGGCGGGAGATGTGGACCGTCCTGGCCACTTCCTCGCACATGACGGCCGCTTTGACTGCGCTGCGGGCGTCCTTGCCGATGGTGAAAGGCCCGTGGTTCTGCATCAGGACGGCAGGGGAGTTGGAGTTCTTGAGGGTCTCCACGATGCCTTGACCGATGGAGTCGTCGCCGATCAGTGCGAACGGTCCCACGGGGATGGGTCCGCCGAACTCGTCACCCATCATGGTCAGGACGCAGGGGATTTCCTCGCCGCGGGCAGCCCAGGCCGTGGCATAGGTGGAGTGGGTGTGCACCACACCGCCAACCTCGGGCATGTGCCGGTACACGTAGGCATGGGCGGCGGTGTCCGATGAGGGAGACAGCTCCGGGTTGCCCCAATCAACGGTGCCCGCACTGCCGGTGTTCATGCCCCTGACCGGCGTGCCGTAGAGGTCTGTGACCACCATGGACTCCGGTGTGAGTTGGTCGTAGGAGATGCCGGACGGCTTGATGACCATCAGCTCGTGCCCGGGTATCCGGCCCGAGACATTCCCGGCCGTCCAGACCACCAGTTCGTAGCGGGTCAATTCGGCGTGGAGTTCGCAGACTTCCTTACGGACCCGCGCGATGGTTTCCAGCAGGGTGCTCATGCGGAGGCTCCTTCCAAAGCGTTGGCCTGGTTCGCCGAGCCTTCAAGTGCTGCGCGCTGGATTGCCTTGAGGCGGTGCATGACGTTGTTGGCGCCGCGCCCGAAGTAGTCGTGGAGTGCTTTGTACTCCTGGAAGAGGACCTCGTAGGCGGCAACATTTTCCGGGACGGGGGTATACACGGCGCCGGGAGCTGCGGCCATCGAGGCGGCGGCTTCACGGATGTCCTTGTACTTCCCGGCAGCCACGGCTGCATGGATCGCCGATCCCAGGGCGGGACCCTGCTCGGATCCGATGGTGGAAAGCTGCAAGCCAGTGATGTCGGCATAGACCTGCATCAGGAACTTGTTCTTCAGGAGCCCGCCGGCCACGATGAATTCCTTGACCGGGACACCGGAATCGCGGAAGGCATCCACGATGGTGCGGGTACCAAATGCCGTGGCTTCCAGCAACGCCCGGTACGTGTCCTGGGGCTTCGTGGCCAGGGTCTGGCCCACCACCACGCCGGAGAGTTCGTGGTCCACCAGTACTGAGCGGTTACCTGAGTGCCAGTCCAAGGCGATTAGTCCGTGCTCGCCGATGGCCTGCTGCTCCGCGAGCCCGGTGAGGTATTCGTGGATTCCCAGGCCTTGGTCTTGGGCAGCCTGGTGGTACTCCGGCGGTACGCCATTCTTGGTGAACCAACCGAAGATGTCGCCCACACCGGACTGGCCGGCTTCGTAGCCCCAGAGGCCGTCCACGATCCCGCCGTCCACTACCCCGCACATGCCGGGGACTTCACGGAGGACGTCTCCGTTCATGACGTGGCAGGTGGACGTGCCCATGATGGCGACCAGTTGTCCGGGTTCTACGGCGTTGGCAGCCGGGGCGCTGACGTGGGCGTCCACGTTTCCCACTGCCACGGCGATCCCGGCCGGAAGCCCGGTCCAGGCTGCCGCTTCTTCGGTCAGATAACCTGCAGCGTCGCCCAAACGGCCGATGGTGTGTTCCAGCTTTTCGGACACGAACCCCTTGAATCCGGGGTTCAACGCTGCCAGGAAGTCCTCGGACGGGTACTTTCCATCCTGGTAGATGCCCTTGTAACCGGCGGTGCAGGCGTTGCGGACGTAGCTGCCGCAGAGTTGCCAGACGATCCAGTCCGCTGCCTCAACCCAGTGGTCCATGGCGCCGTAGACTTCGGGATCCTCTTCAAGGAGCTGCAGCCCCTTGGCAAACTCCCACTCCGACGAGATCAGGCCACCGTAGCGGGGAAGCCAGGACTCGCCGCGTTCTTCGGCGAGCTTGTTGATGCGGTCGGCCTGCGGCTGGGCAGCGTGGTGGCGCCACAGCTTCACGAAGGCGTGCGGCCGGTCAGCGAAGCGTTCCAGTTCGTTCAGCGGCGTGCCGTCTGCCGTCGTCGGAACCATGGTGCAGGCCGTGAAGTCGGTGGCAATGCCCACTACATTTTCCGGCTTGATGCCGGCATCGGCGACGGCGGCCGGTACAGCATTGCGCAGCACGTCGCGGTAGTCGTTGGGTACTTGCAGCGCCCAGTCGGCGGGCAGTCGCCGGCCCGAACCCGGGAGACGGTCCGAGACGACGGCATGCGGGTATTCGAACACGCCGCTGCCAAGTTCAGCCCCGTCCGAAACACGAACGACGACGGCGCGTCCGGACAAAGTGCCATAGTCCACGCCGATGACGAACTGTTCGTCCAGCGGGAGGTTTTCAGAGGTATTCATGAGGTCTCCATCCGGCTGGCCAAGGCCTCATTGCCGGGGGTCGGGGTGGAAAAGTGAAGAAGGTCTGATGCAATTGTTAGCGCTCACAACTTTGATGTCAAGAGCGGGCCGTCTCGAACGGATGCTCTTGGCCCGGGTTCTTAGCGGGCGCGCCCAGGCAGCCTGCAGTGAAGTCCGTAGAGGGTACTCACAACCGCCCCCTTGCTACTTGGCCGGAGGGAGCTTAGGAGGCGACGGTAGCCGTAGTGGAGCGGACCACCAGGCGCGGCATGACGGTGGCAGCCTCGACGGTCGTGCCGCCATCCAGCCGATCCAAAAGCAACCCGATGCAGCGCTGGCCAAGTTCCTCAAAGTCCTGCGCCACGGTCGTCAAGGGCGGAATGAAGTAGGCGGCCTCCGGTTGGTCGTCAAAGCCCACTACGCTGATGTCCTCCGGAACCCGAACGCCGAGTTCATGGAATGCGCGCAGGACACCGAGGGCCATCTGGTCATTGGCCACGAACAGTGCGGTCACGGAACGGTCGGCGGCAATTTTCAGGCCTTCGCGATAGCCGCACTCAGCACTCCAATCACCTTCGATCAACGCTCCCGGATGGATTCCGGCGTCGGCCAATGCCTCGCGCCAGCCGTCAATACGGGCAGCCGCGTCAATCCAGTCGGCCGGCCCTGACAGGTGGCCGATGCGCTGGTGCCCCAGTTCCAGGAGATGCTCGACGGCGAGCCGCGCCCCTTGCCGCTGATCGACAGTGGCGCCGCTGAGATGTTCGTCGCCGACCGAGCCCACAGCTACCAAGGGCACCTGCGCAGTGATATCACGGAGCACGTCAAAAGTCCCCGGATGCGGCACTGTCACGACGATGCCGTCCACGCCCTGGTCCATGAAGTGTGCCATGGCGTCCTTGATGGTTTCCGGTGTCACTTCCCGCAAGGCGGCCACGCTGACGAAGTAGCCCGCGTCCCGTGCCGCCTGCTGAACACCAAGGAGTGTGTGGGACGGTCCGTACTGCGCCATTTCACTGCCGAGGACCCCGATGGTTTGGGACCGCCGGGTCACCAGGCTGCGAGCGGCGGTGTTTCGGCGGTAACCCAGCTCCGTGATGGCTTGCTCAACGCGCTCGCGGGTCTTGGAACTCACGTTGGGGTGGTTGTTCAGGACCCGGGAAACGGTCTGGTGGGAAACGCCTGCCACACGGGCAACGTCTTCCATGACAGGAGGCCGGGCTGGTGCAGATTGATCTGGGCTCACCCTGTCACGATAGAGCACCGACAGTCAGGATCAGCCCTTAGCCACCTTGGCGGCGTCACGGCGGTACCTCGACAGGAAGGGAGCCGTACCGCTGGTGTCCGGGGGTGTCACGTCCACTCCATCCAAAGGCCAAACCGGCAACTGGCCCATGAGGACGCCTGCTGCCTGGCGGGCGGCCCCATCGGCAACATACTCTCCGGGTTCGGGTACGAAGACCGGCAGTCCGAAGGCTGAGGCCGCAACCTGTTGGACGGCCTCCGATTGGGCGCCGCCGCCTACCAGGATGATGCGCTTGGCCGAGACCCCTTGGGCCTGCAGCGCCGCCAGTCCGTCGGCAAGGGAGCACAGCACGCCTTCCACGGCGGCCCGAGCCAGATTGGCCGGCGTGTAGTTGGAGACCGTGATGCCGTGGAGCGAGCCTGTGGCATCAGGCAGATTGGGTGTACGTTCGCCCTCAAAATAGGGGACGAGGGTGAGGCCTTCGGCTCCCTCGGGGGCCGAGAGTGCAAGCCTGCCAAGCTCGGAGAGGGTAACGCCGAGCAACGCGGCCGTAGCATCAAAAATCCGTGTTGCGTTGAGCGTGCAGGCCAGTGGAAGGAAATTGCCGGTGGCATCGGCAAAACCCGCCACCAGCCCGCTGGCATCCTGTGCCGGAACCTCGGAAACCGCGAAGACGGTCCCCGAGGTACCTATGGAAATGACAACATCCCCGACGGCGGCGCTGACGCCCAGGCCCGCGGCCGCGTTGTCACCAGCGCCGGGGCCGATCAAGGCACCGCCCGGCGTCTTGCCGGCAGCCTCCAGGGGTCCCACAACAACAGGCAGGACCGGTACGTGGCCGAGCGTGTTTTCGAGCACTTTCGGTAGGTACTCACCCCTGCTGGCCGAGAAGTAGCCCGTCCCTGAAGCGTCCGAGCGGTCAGTGCGGAGGAGCTCCAACGAGGCAGGTCCGCTTCCAGGGCCATGGCCGGCAAGCCGCCAGGACAGCCAATCGTGCGGCAGGCACACTGCGGCAGTGCGTCGCGCGTTCTCCGGCTCATTCCGGGCCAGCCAGCGGAGCTTTGTGGCAGTCAGCGATGCCACCGGCACGGTTCCGGTGCTGGATGCCCAGTATTCTGCGCCGGCAGTGGCATCGCCATGACCGGCGTCGAGGACCAACTCTTCGGCGTCGGGCGCGGAGCGGGTGTCGTTCCACAGGAGCGCGGGACGTACAACGTTTCCGGAATCGTCCAGGCACACCATCCCGTGCTGCTGGCCGCCGATGGCCACGGCGTCGACGTCGTCCAATCCACCCGCCGCTGCGACAGCTTCCTGGAGGGCAGTCCACCAGTGATCAGGGTGGACCTCCGTGCCCTCGGGATGGGACGCCCGGCCTTGACGCACCAAGGCGCCGGTGACGGAGTCACGGATGACCACTTTGCACGACTGGGTGGAGCTGTCGATCCCGGCTACGAGAGGCATGCGTTTTGTTCCTTCGGCGAACCGTCGCCGGGCTCTGCAAGGAGACCTTGCGGAGCCCGGCGACGGGACTGTGGTGGGTGGGTGTGGCTTAGCGGGAGCCGAGCAAGTGCTCGATGGCCAGCTGGTTAAGCCGTACGAAGGCGAATGAGCGCTCGGCGGCCTTATCGGCGTCGAACGTTTCGAACGCGCTGGCGTCAGCCAGCAGGTCAGCGGTGGTCTCGCCGGCGTTCAAGGTGGGCTCACCCAGCTCGAAGACACCCGAGGTGGCGAGGGCTTCCTGGACCGCAGGATCTGCCCGGAAGGCAAGGGCGCGTTCCTTCAGCAATAGGTACATGGACATGTTGGACTTGGCCGATTCCCAGACGCCGTCGTAACCGTCCGTGCGGGATGGCTTGTAGTCGAAGTGCCGGGGGCCGTCGTACTTGGGCCCGCCGTTGGGGAATCCGTTCTCCAGGAGGTCCACGGTGAAGAAGGCGCTGGTCAGGTCGCCATGGCCGAAGACGAGGTCCTGGTCGTACTTGATACCGCGCTGGCCGTTGAGGTCGATGTGGAAGAGCTTGCCTGCCCACAGTGCCTGGGCAATGCCGTGGGTGAAGTTGAGCCCGGCCATCTGCTCGTGGCCCGTCTCCGGGTTCAGGCCCACAATGTCGCCGTGTTCCAGCTGGGCGATGAACGCCAGGCCGTGACCGACGGTGGGGAGGAAGATGTCACCGCGCGGTTCGTTCGGCTTGGGTTCCAGCGCAATCCGGAGGCCGTAACCCTTCTCCTTGATGTAGCCGGCCGCAGTGTCCACGCCTTCCTTCATCCGGTCCAAGGCCGCGGAGAGGTCCTTGGATCCGTCATATTCGCTGCCTTCGCGGCCGCCCCACATGACGAACGTTTCCGCACCAAGCTCGGCGGCGAGATCGATGTTGCGCAGGATCTTGCTCAGGGCGAAGCGGCGGATCGAGCGGTCGTTCGAGGTGAACCCGCCGTCCTTGAAAACAGGGTGGCTGAACAGGTTGGTGGTGACCATCGGCGTCTTCAGGCCGGTCTCAGCCAAAGCCGCCTTGAAGTTCTTGAGGATGAGGTCCCGCTCGGAGGCGGAGGCATCAAACGGAATCAGGTCGTTGTCGTGGAACGTGATGCCGTAGGCGCCAAGCTCACTGAGCTTGTGTACTGCTTCCACCGGGTCCAAGGCGGGTCGGGTCGCTACACCAAAGGGATCGGCGCCGGTCCAACCGACAGTCCAGAGGCCAAAGGTGAAGCGGTCCTGGGGTGTGGGCTGCGGGGTCATTTTGCTCCTTTGCAAAGCACAGGGGGAGGAGGCCGAGGAGAAGCACTCCAATTAGTTTTCAATCTGAACTATATGGGGGATGATGGATCATGGTCAATGGAAGCCAGCAAACAATTTTTCGAACCGCAGGGAGTCCCACGCCAGTGAACGAGACAACAGCGCCCGGCCGCGTCGGCGATGTCCGCCGTCGAAATCTTTCGCTGGTGTTGGACTCGATTGCGCGGACCGGCGACGCAAAGCCCAGCCGCGCGCAAGTTGCGGCCGGCACCGGACTCACCAAGGCGGCTGTCTCCAGCTTGGTGGCGGACCTGGTGGAGTCGGGCCTCGTTTCCGAGGTGGGCCTCTATCGGGATGGCGAACGGGGGAGGCCCGGCCAGGGGCTGGAACTCAGCTCCCGCCGCGGCGTGGTGGGCATGGAGATCAACGTCGACTACCTTGCCGTCGGGCTGGTGGACCTGGGCGGAAATCTTCGGTTCCACTCCACGGTGGAGTCGCGGAACCGGGGGATGGCGCCCGCGAAAGTCATGGAGCGGTTGGCGGCCCTGGTGGCTGAAGCAAAGGCCGCGGCGGCTTCCGGGCAGATCGCGATCCTGGGGGGCGGCCTGGCGGTCCCGGGCCTCGTGGATGAGCAACGACATGTGGTCCTTTCCGCCCCCAACCTTCACTGGGAGAACGAGCAGTTGGACCCGCGTTCCCTGCTTGAGGGAGCACCGCTTGGCGTCCGCCTCTCCAACGAGGCCAACAGCGCCGCGCTGGGCGAGCTTTGGTACGGCGGCGGTCCGGCAGACTTCCTCTACGTCTCTGGCGAAGTGGGTGTTGGCGGCGGCGTGATCATCGGGTCGGACCTCTATCGGGGACCCGGTGGTTCGGCGGGCGAGCTGGGTCATATTGTGGTGCACCCCGAGGGGCCCGCATGTTCCTGCGGTGGGGCGGGGTGCCTGGAGACCTTTGCCGGGCAGGAGGCCATCTTTGAGGCGGCCAACATCCCGGACGGTTCACTGGGAGAACGCACGGAGCAGCTGCTGGCCGCCCTGGCCGCCGAGGATCCGCACGCACTGAAAGCAGTTCACGACGCCGGGCGGTACCTGGGCGTCGCGCTCGCCTCCTCTGCGCGGTTGATGGATATCGACGCAGTTGTCCTCGGCGGTCACTTCGCTGTGCTCGCGGAGTGGCTGAGGCCGGCATTGCTTTCAAGCCTGGAGCGCTATGCCCCGGGGTTGCTGGATCCGGACAGCCTGACCGTGTCCGGCTTGGAACACTCCGGAACGCTGCTGGGAGCAGCCGGGCAGGTCATCAGGTCGGTCATTGAGTCGCCGTTCGAGTTCCTCCTGGCAAGCAAGCTGGCCTGATCCCGCCAGATCGTCGGCGGTAATTCGGCGCGGGTTCTTCCGCATCATTCATCAGCATGCTTACTATTGATGGGTCAGTTGTTCGCGAAAACCAACCCCACGGACGAGTGCCCCATGACTACACAAGACTCAGCCCACACCAGCACGGCCAAGGCGCAGACCGCTCCTTCGCCGGAAGATTCGCGTAAGCCGGATAGTCCCAACGACCTCGTGAAACCCACGTGGATGTACATTGCCAAGCGGACTTTGCGGGAGTTCACCAAGGACCAGTGCCCGGACGCCGCAGCCGGTCTCACCTATTACGGTGTCCTTGCCCTCTTCCCTGCGCTCCTGGCGTTGGTCTCCCTCTTGGGAATCTTCGGGGATGCAGGGAAGACCACCTCCGCACTGCTGGATATCGTCCAGCAGTTCGCCCCCGGCCCGGGCGTGGACACCCTGCGGCAGCCCATCGAGGAACTGACCCAATCCAATGCGGCCGGCTTCGCGCTGGTCTTCGGCATCGTCGTGGCGCTCTGGTCAGCCTCCGGCTACGTTACCGCGTTCAGCCGGGCCATGAACCGGGTCTACGAAGTGGACGAAGGACGCGGCTTCATCAAGCTGCGTGGCACCATGCTCGCTGTCACCGTGGTGGCGGTTGTCGGTGCTGCGCTCGCGGCCGCCATGCTGGTCTTGAGCGGCCCCGTGGCGGAAGCCATAGGCGGTGCCATCGGCCTGTCGGAGACGTTCCTGACTGTCTGGAACATTGCCAAGTGGCCTGTCCTCATCATCATCGTGGTGGCCATCATCGCCGTGCTCTATTACTTCACGCCCAACGTCAAGCAGCCCAAGTTCCGTTGGATGAGCATGGGCTCCCTGATTGCCCTGGTGATTTTCGCCCTGGCATCGCTTGGCTTCGGCTTCTACGTTGCCAACTTCAGCAACTACAACAAGACGTACGGTGCCCTGGCCGGTGTGATCATCATGTTGCTGTGGCTCTGGATCCTCAACATGTCCCTGCTGTTCGGAGCGGAATTCGACGCCGAGATGGAGCGCGGCCGGCAGCTTCAGGGTGGCATCGAAGCCGAAGAAAGCATCCAGTTGCCGCCCCGCGACACCAAGAAGAGCGACAAGATGCAGGAGAAGGAAGAAGAAGTTATCCGGGACGGCGAGGAAATCCGTGAAACCCACGGTGACGAGTCCAAGAAGAAGTAGCGGCGTGAACAAGAAGCTCAAGACCATCAAGACCGGAGACAGCGTCCGTATCAGCGGTGAGCTTTTTCGAGTGGACTCAGTGCAATCCCTTGAAGACTCGCCGAACATCAGCCTGGAACTGCTCGGGCTCGACGGCGGATCGGTCACCTTCATCGGCCTGCCGAAGGCCCGTGTTGAGCTCGCCGCCCGGGCCTCCTGAAGCCTGACGCTCCGCGGACCCACTTCCCGTCCCGCCCCACCCGTGCCATCGTGTCACCATGCAGACGGTATTTGAGGCCGCTGGTGGTGCGGACTTTTTCCTGGCACTGGCCCACGCCTGGCACGTCAGGGTTGTTGACGATGAGGTGGTGGGGCATGCGTTCCGCCATGGTGTCCACCCCGATCACAGCCTGCGCCTCGCCTCCTACTGGGGCGAGGCGTTGGGTGGACCGCCGCTCTACTCGGGCACGTACGGTGACGAGTCCTCAGTCGTCAGGATCCACAGCGGTAACGGTCCCCACGAAGAGATGAACCTGCGGGCGATCGAGTGCTTTGACCATGCGCTGACAGACGTGGGGGTGGTGGATGATCCGCTCCGGCAGGTGCTGCACGACTACTTTGCCTGGGCCACCACCAACACCATGGCGCGCTACGAACGTTCAGCGGACGATGTCCCGGCGGGGCTGCGGATTCCCCCGTGGTCTTGGGATGGACCCGTCACGGATTGAGGGCTCAGGCTTCGGGGGGGAAGCCCTGGTCGGCGTCGTCCCACCAGCCCTCCCAAGCGCTGGAGGTCAGGCGCCCGGTGGCGGAAGCAGTGGAGCTCCCAGCCTTTGGATCGCCGGAGGGGCCGCTGTGGCTGCCGCTGGCGTCAAGGAAAAATGTCAGGGTCTTCAAGAGCGTCATAGTGGTGTCCCTTCGGTGGTTTCGTGGACCTCTTTGTCCAGGTAAAACCAGCGTAGGTGGCCATTGTTTCTTCTCATCGACGCCATGTTTCAGCCGTGTACCACTTATCTCACCGGCTCCTTCTACGACTTACAGCCAACACAAACCAGGGCAGCAAAAAGCGGGCCCCTGACGTGACCTTGGCAGGAGCCCGCTGGCTTTGGAGCGATCCTCCCGCGGCGCTTAGGGCATCCGCGGGAGGATCACGTGGTTACGCGAACGGGAGGACGAGCTCCGCGTAGCGCTGCTTCATGGTTTCCAGGACGCTGTCCCCATCGGCATCCCAGATTTCCTGGTTAAAGATTTCAACCTCGATGTCGCCCTTGTATCCGGCGTCCCTGACCCAGGTGCCGATGGTCGCGAAGTCGATGACGCCGTCGCCCATCATGCCGCGGGACAACAGCGCGTCCGCAGCGATCGGCAGGTTGAAGTCGCACACTTGATAGGAGGCGATGCGGTTTTCGCGGCCGGCACGTTCGATCTGCGCCTTCAGTTCCGGATCCCACCACACGTGGAAGGTGTCGACGGCGACGCCAACAGCCTTTGCGTCATAAGGCGCTGCGAGATCCAGCGCCTGACCAAGGGTTGAGATCAGCGCACGATCAGCGGCGTACATCGGGTGCAGCGGTTCCAGCACCAACCGGACGCCGTTCTCCGAGGCGAAGGGCACGAGTTCCTCAAGCCGGTCGGCGACGCGCTGGCGGGCAGCCACCACGTCCTTCTCGCCGGGAGCGAGCCCGCCGACCACCAGGAAAAGCTCCTGGGTGTCCAGCGCAACGGCTTCACGGACGGCCTCGAAGTTGTCGGCCAGGGCAGCAGCCTGTCCTTCAGCGTCGGCCGCGGTGAGGAATCCCCCGCGGCACAACGAGGAAACGCGGAGTCCGGCGTCCTTGATGAGCTTGGCTGCCTTGTCCAGTCCCGCCTCCGCAACGCGGTCACGCCACGGCCCGATCGCGGGGATGCCTGCGCGGGCGCAGCCGTCAACGGCCTCAGCCAAGGTCCACTTTTTGGTGGTGGCGCTGTTCAGTGAGAGACGCGAGAAATCGGAGCTCATGCGCCCACCCCGTTGATCCGCAGGAAGTCCGACATCCGGAAGGCTGCCAGCGAAGGATCCTTCAACAGACCGGCCTGGTCCGCCAGTTCGAACGTCTTCGCCAAATGCAGCACCGAACGGCCCGAGTGCAGGCCACCGACCATCTGGAAGCCGGGCTGCTTGCCGTTGAGCCAGGACATAAAGGCGATGCCGGTTTTGTAGTAGAACGTGGGTGCGCTGAAGATGTGCTTTCCGAGCTCACGGGTGGAGTCCAGGATGGCGCGCCCTTCAGCACCTTGGCCGGCGTCGTACTTCTGCAACGCGACCGAAGCGGCCGGGTAGATGGCAGCGAAGATGCCCAGAAGGGCATCCGAGTGGTGGGTTTCGTCGCCGTCGATCAGTTCCGGGTAGTTGAAGTCGTCGCCGGTGTAGAGGCGGACGCTTTCCGGCAGGTTGGCGCGGAGGGCGACCTCGTGGGAAGCATCCAGCAGCGAAACCTTGACGCCGTCAACCTTGTCCGAGTGCTCGCGGATCAGGCTGAGGAACGTTTCGGTGGCGATGGAGACGTCGTCGGAGCCCCAGTACCCGGCCAGTGCGGGGTCGAACATGGTGCCGAGCCAGTGCAGGATGACGGGCTGGTCAACTTCCTGCAGCAGGGTCGAGTAGACGTGCAGGTAGTCGTCGGCACCATTGGCGACCTTGGCCAGGGCACGGGAGGCCATGAGGATGACCTTGGGGCCGGCCTCACTGACGACGGCGATCTGCTCGCGGTAGGCGTCGATGACGGCCTGGATACCTGCGGCCCCCTCGGGGAGTGCAGCGATGTCCAGCTGGTCGGTGCCGGCGCCGCAGGAAACAAGGTCGCGGACCGACTTGCCCGTGATGGCGGCGTTGCCCGCTGCCACGACGGAAGCGGCCTCGGCGCCGGTGCGCTTGATGAGCTGCTGGGTTGCTGCCCAGTCCAAGCCCATACCGCGTTGGGCGGTATCCATGGCGTCGGCAACGCCCAAGCCATAGGACCACAGCTCGTGCCGGTACGCCAGGGTGGCATCCCAGTCGAGCTGGGCCGGCGCGCCGGGGGTGTTGTCCGCGGCGACCTCGGGGATGACGTGCGCTGCAGCGTAGGCGCGGCGGGCAGTCAGCGGGGCTGTCGGCTTGGCCCACGATGTGGCTGCCTGAAGGCGGTACTCGCGGGTGCCGCCGTCGTCGGTGGGAAGAATCAGTGACGTCATTAGAGGGTGATCTCCGGGATGTCGATGGTGCGGCGCTCGGCCGAGGACTGTAGGCCAAGCTCGGCCAACTGCACTCCGCGGGCTGCGGAGAGCAGGCCGAAGCGGTGTTCACGGCCGGCGACGACGTCGCGCAGGAATTCTTCCCACTGCAACTTGAAGCCGTTGTCCAGTTCAGTGTTGGCAGGGACTTCCTGCCACTGGCTGCGGAAGGATTCCGTGACGGGCAGGTCCGGGTTCCAGACGGGCTTGGGGGTGTGGGCACGCTGCTGCGCAACGCACTTGTTCAAACCGGCGACGGCGGAACCGTGCGTACCGTCGACCTGGAACTCAACCAGTTCGTCGCGGTAGACACGGACGGCCCAGGAGGAGTTGATCTGGCCGATGACGTCGTCGCCGCCCGGGGTTTCGAGCTCGAAGATGCCGTAGGAGGCGTCGTCTGCGGTGGCCTTGTATTCCTTGCCGGCCTCGTCCCAACGGGCGGGGATGTGCGTGGCGGTCTTGGCGTTGACGCTCTTGACCTTGCCGATGATGCCTTCAAGGACGTAGTTCCAGTGGCAGAACATGTCCGTGGTCATTCCGCCGCCGTCTTCCTTGCGGTAGTTCCAGGACGGGCGCTGTGCAGCCTGCACGTCGCCTTCGAAGACCCAGTAGCCGAACTCGCCACGAATGGAGAGGATTCGGCCGAAGAAGCCTTCGTCCACCAGGCGGCGGAGCTTGACCAGGCCGGGGAGGTACAGCTTGTCGTGCACAACGCCCGCGGTGACGCCGGCTTCCTTGCCGATCTGTGCGAGCTCGATGGCCTCTTCGAGGGTTTCGGCCGTGGGCTTCTCGGTGAAGATGTGCTTGCCGGCGCGCATGGCCTTCTTCAGGGTGGCGGCGCGGAGGCTGGTCATGGAAGCGTCGAAGATGATGTCCACGGTGGGATCGGCGATGACGGCATCCAGGTCGGTGGTCCATTCGGAAACCTTGTGGAGCTCGGCCAATTCGCGGATCTTTGCCTCGTTGCGGCCCACGAGGATCGGTTCGACCTGGACCTTGGTGCCGTCTTCGAGGGTGAAGCCGCCGGCATCGCGGATGGGAAGGATGGACCGCAGCAGGTGCTGGCGGTAGCCCATGCGGCCGGTGATGCCGTTCATGGCGATGCGGATCGTCTTTGTTTCGTAGCCCATGTTTTCTCCAGTGCCTTGTGTGCCGGTCGCGGTGCGGAAGCCGGTGCTTGCAACTTGTGGGAAAGCGCATTCCCGTTGACATCGATCATGCACCATGGCGCGCCGGGTTGGCAAGCGCTTTCCCAAAACTCGCCGAAGACTGACATAATTTCCCTAGCGCCAGTCCCGACGCTTGCAGACAAGGAGGGCCCCGTGGCCGCCAGCACACTCAGTGAAGTTGCCCGTTTGGCCGGGGTCTCCCTGGCCACGGCATCCAGGGTCCTCAACGGCTCATCCCGGAAACCCGCGGAAGACATCGCCGAACGGGTCCGCGAAGCCGCGGACAAGCTCGGCTACGTCCCCAACGCGCAGGCGCAGGCCCTCGCGAAGTCGAGTTCAGGCTTGATCGGGCTGATTGTCCACGACATCGCCGATCCTTACTTCTCCGCGATCGCCCGCGGTGTCCAGGAAGCTGCCCGCCAGCAGAACCGCATGGTGCTCCTGGCGAGCACCTCCGGGGCTCCGGCAGATGAAAAAGAAGCGGTGGCAGCCTTCGCCGCGCGTCGCGCTGACTCGATCGTGATTGCCGGGTCGCGTTCCGTGCGGACCGAAGACAAACAAGGAAATGCCGAGCTGGCAGCCGAGCTGGACCGCTACTGCCGCAACGGCGGGCACGTGGGGGTTGTTGGCCACCCGGTGGTTGGCGCATCCACCGCTGAGGGTTACCACGTAGTGCAGGTCCCCAATGAGGAGCTCGCCGCTGGTCTCGCTGCGGAGTTGGCCGGCACGCACCAGGGCGCGTTCCTGATCGTTGCCGGCCCCGAAGGGCTCTACACCTCGGACGACCGGGTCCGCGGTTTCCAACGCGGGCTGGCTGACGCTGGCAGGCCCGAAGCCGAGGTCATCCGCACCGGCTTTAACCGCGCCGGAGGATATGAGGCCGGACTCGCTCTCGCGGAACGGATCAAGTCGTCCACGGAACGCCTGTGCATCTTCGCCGTCAACGATGTCATGGCCATAGGCGTCACAGCCGCCCTTCGCCCCGAGGGTGTGTGGATTCCCCGCGACGCTACCATCGCCGGCTTCGATGACATTGAAACCCTGCGCGATTTCCGTCCAGCACTGTCCACGGTGCACCTGCCGCTTGAGGACATTGGACGGCTCGCGGCCGGAGACCCGGACACCCCTCCCGTGAGTGGCGCGGTCAAGCTCCGCCGCAGTACCGAAACCCCGGTGGAATCGCAGGTATGACTCAGCCGGACCCTCAGGCGCTCCGGGCGCTCACGGTGGTTCCCGCCGTCGTACCTTTTGGTGCGGCTGGACAGGCGGACGTGGCCGCACCCGCGGTCCTGGTGCTGCCCGGTGGAGGCTACGCGAAGCAGGCAGACCATGAGGCCGAACCGGTGGCCGAGTGGCTCGCTTCGTTGGGAATCCACGCATTCGTGCTGCGGTACTCGGTGGCGCCACACCAGCACCCGGCGCCGCTGGAGGACGCCAAGCAGGCAATGCTGTGGATCCGCGGCGGCGACCATGGCCTGAAGGTTGACCCCTCGCGCGTCGGCGTCCTGGGCTTTTCGGCCGGCGGGCATCTCGCTGCCACCTTGTCGGTGCGGGTAACTACGGGCAATCCTGCGTTGGACGTCTCCGGTGCTGTGCCCGACCTCAGTATCCTCTGCTATCCGGTGATTTCCTTCGTGGATTCGGTTCATCAGGGGTCCGTGGACAACCTTGCCGGAGTGGGTGCCGCGCCGGAGGTCCTGCGCGAACTGTCAACGGAACTCCACGCCACGCCTGCCACGCCGCCAGCTTTCCTCTGGCACACTGCGGACGATGAATCCGTCCCCGTCAGCCACAGCTTTGCCTATGCGGAAGCACTCACCAGGGCCGGGGTTTCGACGGAACTCCACGTTTTTCCGCACGGCATCCATGGCATTGGCCTGGCCGCGGAAACGCCCGGTGCAGACCAATGGCCGGTCCTTTGCGCAGCCTGGCTCGGCCGCATGGGCTGGACTGTCCAGCCTTCTTAGTCTTCGCCCAGGGTGATGGTGTGCAGGAAGGCGGCGTCGTTGAGGACGTTATCCGGCAGGTCGTCCTCGACAAACTCCAGCATGATGTCCAGGTCCTTGCCATTGCCCCGCAAAACATCGGTGACGGTTTGCCACAGGAGCTTTCGGTTCCGCAGCGGAAAACGCTCGGCCTCCGGTCCCCATGAGAAACAGTGCACGCCCGCGACGTGCGGAAGGACCTGGTGGAGCGAGTCCAGTGCCTGCCGGTCAGAAAGTCCGACGGCGGGCTGCCAGTAAGTGCCGACGTTGGCGTGGTTCACCCGGTCCAGTAAGTCGAGGGTGGTTGCCGGCGAGTCGGTCAGGGTGTTGCCGTGGTACTCGAAAGCAATGGCGACCCCGCGTTCCGCAGCGAGGTCGGCGATGCGCTGCGTGTCCGTCACTACCGCGTCCCAGTGCTCCTGGCTTGCGTCGGCCGAGCCAAGTTCGCCGGCCCACACCCTGATGCGGGGCGCACCCAGCCCTGTAGCGAGGTCCAGGATCCTGGCGAAATCTCCGAAGGACCCGCACCGGTAGTACGAGCCAAGGGACAGGACGGTGAGCCCTGCCGCCTCCGAAGCTTTCCTGGCATGCGCCGCTGATTCGGCATCGCTGACGTGGACATCGGTGCCCCACTCGATGCCGGCCAGGCCTGCGTCCGAGGAAATCCGGACGACGTCGTCGATCCCGAGCGAGCGGAGAGTGACGGAACAAATGCCAGGCGTGAGGTCAGCCAGCGTGGTGAGGTCGATCATGCTTCACAGGATACCGGGAATGCGCTTACCCGGTAAGGGTGTATCGCCTGGTGAACAGGTATGAATGCTGTTAGTGACAGAGTGATGCAGTAGCGGCGGATCGGCTCGGTGATGCCCAGGTCTGGAGCAAATGTCTCCGCCGGGCGGAACCCAGGCAGGTCATGCCGTCAACCACCCGGGTGGTGGTCTGGGTGGCCAGGCCTTCGGGAGGTTGGAAGTCCGTCAGCGGCATGCGGTGCAGCAGTTGAACCCAGCGTGTGAAGCCGCTGTCCTCGCGGAGGTTCACATCGTAGCGTGCTGCGAGGAACGCCGGGGAGCTGTCCTGGTCAAGGGTTCCCCACTCGTCGTAGCTTTCCAGCCAGGTCTTGCGGAACGTTGGGGAAGGCTTGGTGAGCTCGGCATGAATCATTCGGCGAGCGAACTGCGGACCGTCACCACGACGACCGGCCCAGCCACTAATTCGACTTGCTCAGGGCCCGGCCCATGATGGCTTGGGTCAGGGCGTCGATCACCTCGGCGTTGGCCAGCGGGTTTCGGATCAGGGTGAAGTCGACGTCGCCTACCGGCGGCAGTCCAAACCGTTGGGTGATGACCTTCAAATCTTCAGGTACCAACGACGCCGGCATGACGGCCACTCCGATGCCGGCCCGCACGGCCGCGAGCACCCCGCTGATCTGCTTGGTGCTGCACGTGATCCGCCACGTCCGGCCCTCTGCTTCGAGGGCATCGATGGCCAGTTTCCGGCTGAGGCTGGGTGCCGGATAGGCGATGAGCGGCACTGGCGCGCCGGGTTCCAACACGGTCTGTTCCACGCCCACCCATGCGAAGTTGTCGTGCCGGACCACGGTGCCTTCCTTGGCTCCGGCCACCCATTTCACGAACACCAAGTCCAGTTGTCCGGCGTTGAGCCTCTTGTACAGCTGATCGCTTTGGCTGACGGTGAGCTCCAGGTTGATCTGCGGGTACAACTGGCGGAACTCGCGCAGAATCCGGGGGAGGCCGGTGATGGCAAGGTCGTCTGCGGTGCCAAAACGGAGTCGCCCGCGCATCGCCGAGCCGGAGAAGTAGCGGGCGGCGGAGTCGTGCGCGGCCAGGATACTGCGGGCAAAACCGGCCATGGCGTCGCCGTTGTCGGTGAGCCTGACCTCGCGGGTATCGCGGGCCACCAGCACCCGCTTGGCGGCGGCCTCGAGCTTACGGACGTGCTGGCTGACCGTGGGCTGTGCGAGCCCCAGCCGCTCGGCTGCCTTGGTGAAACTCAGCGTTTCCGCGACGGCCAAAAAAGAACGGAGCTGGACAGGTTCGAACACGGAACTCCTCTAAGCGCAGGTCAACGCCGGGCCGGAGTACTGCGCCGTTTCCCCTCGTGCTGCAAGCAGCTCATTGCATTCCGCAATGCTAGTTATAGGCGCAATACGCTTCCATAATTGCTGCTGGCAACCATAGCGTTAAACGCATCCCACCGAAACTCTCGATCCGAGGACTACTTTTGGCACCCCCACCGCCTTCAGCGGCAAACGTCAGCCAGCCCGTCATCGATTCCCTGTCCGCTGGTCCCTTGCCGGACACAAAGCAGTCGGACACCGTCACCCAGCCACTCGCCGTCGTCAGCGAAAAGCTGCCCTGGCGTCACACTTTCATCTCCCTGAAGGTCCCCAACTTCAGGATCTTCGCGATCGGCCACTTCATCGCCGTCATCGCCATCTGGATGCAGCGCATCGCCCAGGACTGGATGGTGCTGCAGCTCTCCGGTTCCGTCACCGCCGTCGGAATAACGGTGGCGCTGCAGTTCATGCCGTCGCTTTTCCTGGGGCCGTGGGGCGGCATGATTGCCGACCGTTTTCCCAAGCGCAAGATCCTCATCATCTGCCAGTCGGCGGCCGCCGTACTCGCGGCCCTTCTCGCAGTGCTCTCCTTGAGCCAGCGCGTTGAAGTCTGGCACGTGTACGTGATCGCCCTGGTTTTGGGCTTCGTCACGGTCCTCGACCAGCCGGCCCGGCAAGTGTTCGTCAACGAACTTGTTGGCCCCAAATACCTGCGGAACGCCATCAGCGTGAACTCCACGACGTTCCAGCTCGGCGGTCTGATCGGGCCTGCCCTGGCCGGTGTCCTGCTGACCGCCGTCGGTGCAGGCTGGGCCTTCGCCGCCAACGCCGTGGCATGCTGCTCCACCGTTGCCATGCTGCTGATCCTCCGCAAGGACCAGCTGCACCTCAGTCAGCCGACACCCCGCAAGAAGGGCATGCTGCGCGAGGGGCTCAACTACGCACTCAGCAAGCCCACCATCTACTGGCCGTGGTTGATGGCCGGGTTCGTGGCAGTTTTCGCGATGAGCCTGCCGGTGCTGCTGGCCGCCTTTGCGGACCATGTGTACGACGCCGGCGCTGGAGGCTACGGCCTGCTGAACGCCATGGTGGCGCTCGGTGCACTGACGGGAGCAGTGGCCTCAACCCGCCGTCGTCAGCTTCGGTTGAGGTCGGTGGTGACGTCGGCGGGGTTGTACGGGCTGATGCTCTGCGTATCCTCCCTGATGCCCTCCATGGTGTGGTTCAGCGTCACCATGGTCCTCGCCGGATTCTGGTGCCTCATGTTCCTCACCGCGGCCAACCAAATGGTTCAAACCAGTTCCAACATGAGCATCCGCGGCCGCGTCATGAGCCTCTACCTCGTGGTGCTGATCGGTGGCCAGGCCATCGGCGGCCCCATGATGGGGTGGCTCGCCGAGCACCTCGGTCCGCACCTCGCCGTCCTCATCTCCGGCGGTGTCCCGGCCATTGCGGCTGCGGTAGTCGCCGTCGTCCTGGCCCGGAAGTCGTCCCTGCACCTGAAGGTAGACCTGCGCGACCGGCGCCGGGTGCTGCGGATTGTGCAGGAGCCCCAGACGGCTTAGCCGGGGCTTAACAGAGAAGGCAGCGCCGGTGGCGAACCGCCGGCGCTGCCTTCTGTGTGGTGCTATGCCGTTGCGAGGTGCGGGTACTCCGCCGAGCGGCCCTGGAACTCCAGGACGTCCAGGTTGCGGATGACGCCGTCACGGATTTCGATGGCGCGGCTGATGGTCTCGTTGGCATCCCATGCGTCCGGTCCCGCCACCACCGTGTCCAGGAAGGGCAACAAAGCCTCGCTGATTTCCCAGCTGGCCGAGTTCCACAGGTAGGACGGACTGTGATCCACCGCGTAGTAATTGACGTGTCCACCCACGCGGAACATGGGCTCGTCGAACGTCGTGGTCCGCGCCCAGCTGAAGCCCATGCCTTCGTCGCAGGAAACATCCACGATCAAGCTGTCCGGCTGGAATTCCGCCAGGTCCTCGGTCCGCAAGTACGTCAGCGGCGCATTCGGGTCCTGCAGGGTGCAATTGACCACGATGTCCGCCGCAGCCAGGAAAGGTGCCAGCGGTTTGCGCCCGTTGTTCGTGATGACCTCGCTGAGGAACGGGGCCTCATTGTCGTGGTCGAACTGCACGATCCTTACCGAATGGATCGGGGACCCGACGGCGGCCACGCCGCGGTTGGTCAGGACCTGGACGTCATGGACGCCATGGGCATTGAGCGCCGTGACAGCACCGCGGGCAGTTGCCCCGAAACCGATCACCACGGCGCTCAGCCGGCGGCCATAGTCGCCCGTGGACCCCGTGAGTGCCAGGGCATGCAGCACGGAGCAGTACCCGGCGAGTTCGTTGTTCTTATGGAAAACGTGCAGGCCAAAGCCACCATCGCCGGCCCAATGGTTCATTGCCTCGAAGGCGATGAGCGTGAGCTTCTTATCGATGGCCAGTTGGGTGATGGCACGGTCCTGCACGCAGTGCGGCCAGCCCCAGAGGGTTTGGCCGTCCCGGAGTTCGGCCAGGTCCTGGGCCTGCGGCTTGGGCAGCAGGATGACGTCGCTGGTGGCGATCAACTCCTGCCGTGTGCCGAGCCCGCCCACCAACGATTCAAGTTTGCTGTCCGGGACGCCGAACCGTTCGCCGTAGCCGAACTCAAAGCGTAGTTGCCGGCGGACTTCCGGAGCGATGCGCTCCAAATGCTGTGGGTGGATCGGCAGGCGCCGCTCGTTGGGTTTCAGCGAGGTAGCAAGGACGCCTATGCTCAGCTGGCCGGTTGGCGCGGTCACTTCTTGTTGCCGGTAGAAGGCTTCGCAGCCTCGGTGGCGGAGGACTCGGAAGCCCGCTTGTCCGCCCGCTTTTCCTTGATGGACTTACTGGACTTTTTCGATGCAGTTTGGCGCGGTGATTTGTCGCCCATGATGGCTCCCTTAGAGCGGAGTCGACATGACTCCTGACTCCTGACGATACACCTCTGCGGAACACGCTGTGGCTGGGGTCACTGGGCTGGCTCGGCTGCGGGACGACCATGGGTGACCCGGTGGGTCACGCGATCTGCGGTGTCGTCCACGGTCACCACCTTCTCCACGGGCTCCAGGTAGAACCGGGCGCTGCTGATGGTGCCCTCGTCCACACCGAAGATAATGACTCCGGTCATTTCGTGCGGGGTGCCGTCGCGCCATGCCCCCTTCAACTGCAGTTCAGTCCATATCGTGCTGCCGTTGACGCTGTGCGAAAGCAGGTGCGCCTTGATGTCGGGGACACCCGTGAAGAGTTGCTCCCAGTTGCTGCGGATGGTGTCCCGACCCGTAAAACCCCGGGTGGGATGGGCCGGTGTTTCGTTGACATAGCCCGGCGCGAAGCACGCCGCCAGGCTCTCGAGATCGTGTTTGTTCGTGGCTTCCAGCAGGCGGTTGATGACGGCGAGCGGACCCGCCTCACCAGCGTCGGTGAGAGTCATGGGGGACCTCCCGGATAGTGGATGTACGTACGAGTGTAGGCTCGGGAAGCCTCCCGGTCGACGGGTTCCAGAACCCCCTTTGGTGGGTACCGCCGTCGAGCGTTTCCTGCCTGGACGCAAAGAAACCCCGGATCGTGGGATCCGGGGTTTTCCTTGAGCGGGCGACGGGAATCGAACCCGCGTATCGAGCTTGGGAAGCTAGCGCTCTACCATTGAGCTACGCCCGCGTTGCCCGGGAAATTTCGCCCCGAGCGAGTCCTAGCTTAGCGCAGTTGCGGGGGTGCTCATGACAGGCGCGTCGGCCGGCTACTTGAACAGCTTCAGGCCGTTCCATCCTGAGCCTACCTGACGGTATGTCGTCCACTGACCGCGGCCCAGGCCGTAGTTGTAAAGGTTGCCGTCGGCGGTTTGTGCCGTGATGCCGCGGGTACCGGCGCCCGTCAGCCCAAAGCTCGGCGCCAGGACGCGCATGTACTGCCAGCCGGTGCCCACGGTAGTGGCCGGTCCGTAGAAGCCCGCCCAGCCGTCGCCGCGGTAATTAATGAGGGCACCCGAACCCGTCCTCGCCAGGATGTCGTTGGCGCCGTCGCCTTCCCAATCGGCGATGGTGAGCTCCATGCCATTCCAGCCCTTGCCAATAATCTGCGGAGCGCTCAGCGCGCCACCAAAGGTGTTCGGGTAGTAGCGCAGGACACCGTCCGGGAAGTATCCGACGACGCCGGGCCGGCCATGCGCGTGCGTCCACTTACCCACGGTGATGGTCATGCGCTCCCAGCCACCGTTGCCCACAACAACCTGGTTGGCGAACCCGCCACCCGGAAGCCCCCTGTACACGCCGAGGACGCCGTTGTTCCACTGCGCCAGAATGTCGTACACGCCATCAATGTCCCAGTCCACCACGAAAGCCTGCTTCAGCCCTGTCCAGCCCGAACCGATCTGGACTGCACCGGCATAGCCGCCTGCCGCCGTCGCAGGGTAGCGCAACAGGCGTCCCGAAGAATCGGCAGCCACCAGGTCCGCGCCGAACTTGATGCTGGCTGCGGCGGCCGTGTTGCCTGCGAAGTAGTGCTCCAGGGTGGGGAAACCGCGGCGGTTCATGTCAGTGGCCAGGGCGACGCCAACGTAGCGGAGGTGCCACGGCTCATAGCTGTACCCGGTGGTGCCCGTGTAGCCGTTGGGGTAACGGACGATGAAGCCATATTTGTGGGCATTCGCTGCCACCCACTTGCCCGCTGCGGTGTCACCGAAGCAGGTGCTGAGCCCGCAGTTGCCGGCGGCGTTGCCGATGTCCATGGCCAGGCCGGTCTGGTGCTCGCTGTAGCCGGGACGGGCTGAAATGGTGTCCGCGTAGGCCTGGCCGTAAGCATTGACATAGCCCCAATACACCTGGTTTTGGGTTGCATAGGAACGGTATCCACTCACGATCGCCAAGCCGCCCGTGCCGGCGTCAGCCGCGCCCTGGAACAAACCATTGAGCCATGCGGCGGCTTCCGCCCGCATGTACTGGCCCGAGCCGCGCGCGTTGATAAGGTCCGACGGCGCGTAGCTCACCGGGTTCAGTGGCCGCGACTTGTTGACCAGGACCGAAAAGTTGGCCGGGTCCCCGACGGGGTCCACGCTTGGCAAAGGATTCACCGTTGTGGGAACCGCTGTCTTCGTGGCCGCAACTGTTGTCGCGGTGGGTGCTGCAGCCGTGGCCTGCACCGCCGTGACAACTCCGCCGGCCACCGCCATGGCGAGGAAAACCGCGCACGCGGCCACGCGTCGTCGCGCGTTCCTTGCAAAAGATTGTTGTTCCAGACCCCGCATCATGCCCCCCACATCGGTTTTGCCAGCCTCGGGAACTCTACCGCGTGGTGTGTGACCCTGTCAGTCGTCACTTTATGAAGCTCCAGATAACCATTCGGTCAAGGCTCGGCCCTTATATGTCACCGGGCGGTCAGCGCTGACTATTCTGAAGGTGTTAGCTGCAGCGTATGGGGAACCGGGCTACGACATTCGAACCGTACGCCGAAAGAGGTTTCCATGGCATTTGCAGACTACGAAGTGGTGATCAGCCGGGACGCCATGACCGTCTACGGATTCCTCATGGACGGGATGAACAACTCCCTGTGGCGATCCGGAATCCGCAGCATCTCACTGCGCTCCGGCATCCGCGGCCAAAAAGGCGCGCTCTACCAGCAGACCATCAACGGCCCCGGCGGCCGCCCCATCGCCGCCGACTTCCAGATCACCGAAGCCCGGCCCGGGGCAGAAGTACGCTTCATGGTCGTCGCCGGACCAGCACGGCCCACCGGCGGCTACTACCTCAGCACCGAAGGCCAAACCACCCGGCTCAGGTTCGCCCTTGAATACCATCCCAAGGGCTTGCAGAAGCTGATGAACAGCACCATCCAGAAAGCCATGGAAGGCGAAGTTGCCCAGTTGGAGCAGCTGAAGACCGTCATGGAATCGCGCTCCGTGGTGTGAGCGTGCCGGGTCTCTGGGCTCCTGGGCTGGGCTGGTGGGCTCTTGGGCTCGGTCTGGTGGGCTCTGCCTACTGGGCCAGCTTGAAGCCGGTCCAACCGCCGCCCACCGCTATCGGCGTCGTCAGCCTTCCCGAGGTGAGGTCCCAATACTCCAGAACCCCATTGGTGCCCAGGCCTGCGATGCCGGTAGTGCCCGCCCCCGTGACGCCCTTCAAGGAGCGCAGTCCGGAGTAGTCCGTCCACGCCGCACCCACGACGGGCCTGGCTTCCTGCTTGGGCGAAGCCAGCCCGGTGCCGCGGTACAACCGCAGGGAACCGTTGGGTTCAACAGTGAGGAGATCCTGGAAACCGTCCGCGTTGTAGTCGACCATGCTGAGCCGGACGGCTTTGTTGCCGGTGCCGATCGCCGCCTGGGAGCGAATGTACGTCAGCCCTGCATTCTTGTAGAGCCAGAGTCCGCCGGACGCGTCCATGGCCACAATTTGAGGCAGGCGGTTGTTGGCGCACCAGTTACCTACCGCGATGTTCAAGGACTGCCAGCCGTGGCCAAGGACCCCCGGCGAACCGAAGCCACCTGTCTGCCTGCCGGGGTACACCAGAAGCGCTCCGTCGGTGCGTTGGGCGATGAGGTCAAAGACACCATCCCGATCCCAATCGGAAACGAACAGCTCCTTCAGCCCGGTGAAACCGACACCGATCTTGCGGGCCGCACCATACTTTGCATTCCCCAAAGAGGGGTAGGAATACACCGTTCCATCCGCTTTGACGGAGACCAGGTCAGCGGCACTCCGTATTGAGGCGCTGCTGAGGTTAACGGTAGGTGGCTGGTACTTATCGCCCGGCTGGCAGGCTCCCACGGGATCCGTGGGAGGAGTGACCGTGCCCCCGGGCGCCGTGGTGGTTCCGGCAGGGAGTGTGGTGTAACCAAAGAAATTCACCACACCCCAGAGCGTGTACCGGTTCGGGGTGGTCTGCCAATTTCCGTCTGTGTAGGTGATGCCGATGCCCATGACGTTGAACCGGGGATCACGCAGCAGGGCATCATGCCCCGGGGAACCCTTCCACCATTCCACCAGCTGGGCGGCGTCACGGTCCCAACGGACAGCGATGACCTCACCGGCTCCATTGTTCGGATTGAGCGCCCGCGGGTCGGTCCAGAAGTTGGCCCGGTGCTGGATGACTTCACGCGTCGCGATGTTGTTCGACCACTCCTGGGCCAGGCCCGCCACCGTCGCGTGGTACTTCACGGGGGCCAGGCCAAGGGACGCGCGATAACTGTTGATCGCGTTGAACACCGTCAGGATCGCGGCGGTGTTGCTGTCCGGCAGGAGTGCCAGTGCGCCGTTGTCGGGGTCCGTGTCGCCGCTGGGGGCCTTGCCCGGGAACGGGGTGCTTGGTGTGGGGGAGGGGGTTGGCGCCGTGGGTGCGGCGGAGGCCGTCTGGGGTGGTGCTGGTGTCGGCGTGACCGCTGGTGATGCGGACGCTGTCGGGGTCGCGGTGGCCGTTGGGGACGGCGACGCCGTGGGGCCAGCCGTCTGGGTCGGGGTCACCGACGGCTTGGGGGTGGCTGTTGGTGATGCGGACGGCGTTGGGCCGGCTGTCTGCGACGGCGTACCTGACGGGATCGGGCCAATGGCAGGTGCTGACGGGGCCGGAGCCGCCGACGTCGAGGACTGTGGTGGCGCCGGCTCCACGGGATCGGGGACGGCGGGTTCCGTGGCCCCCGGGTTGTCCGGGTTTTCCGGGGACGTGCCTTCCGTGGACGGACCATCCGGGCCCCAGGAAGGCCCGATGTTCGGCACCGGAGGCGGTGTCTCGATCACCGGATCTACCGCGATGGGTCTACCCGGCATCGGGCTTTCTGTTTCAGTGTCCGGAGTGGGCGCAGTCGTGGGGTCCACGACGTCGCCGGCCGCGGGGGTATCCGCGGAAGGTGCGGCGTCCGGCGTCGTACTTGACTCAGGTGCGGTCAGCCCTGACTCGACGCTGGCGGAGGGAGTGGTGTTGCCGCCGGGGGCGGTTTCTGTTGCCGGCAGGATCTGGCTGGAGGCTGCCACACAGAGGGCGAGCGCTCCGGCCAGCACAATAGAAGCCGGCACTGCCAGTTTTTTCACCATTACCCCGCGAATGCTCGTTGCCCCCAGGTACGGGCGCGGTTCTACATGTCCGGGAACTATAGTCCCACGGGGCCGCCCGGACAATGCACCGGGTGTAGGACGCATGGGGTATTTTTGATGCTGTGCTGATCTCTGACCGCGACATACGTGCCGAAATAGACTCCCAACGGATTGTTCTTGAGCCGTACGACCCCGCGATGGTGCAGCCGTCTTCCGTGGATGTCAGGATTGACCGGTTTTTCCGGCTGTTCGACAACCACAAATACGCCCACATCGATCCTGCCGAGGAACAGCCGGAGCTGACCCGGCTGGTGGAGGTGGAAGGGGACGAACCCTTCATCCTGCACCCCGGTGAGTTCGTCCTGGGCTCCACCTACGAGACCGTGAGCCTCGCCGATGACATCGCTGCACGCCTTGAGGGTAAGTCCTCCCTGGGTCGGCTCGGCTTGCTGACGCACTCTACGGCCGGCTTTATCGACCCGGGCTTCTCGGGGCACGTGACCTTGGAACTTTCCAACGTAGCCACCCTGCCCATCAAGCTCTGGCCCGGCATGAAGATCGGGCAGCTGTGCTTCTTCCGGCTGACGTCCTCGGCCGAACACCCCTACGGTTCCGGCGAATACGGCAACCGATACCAAGGTCAGCGCGGCCCCACTGCCAGCCGCAGCCACCAGAACTTCCACCGGACGTCCATCTAGCGTTCCCTTAGTGCGCTGCGCCGAGGGGTTTGCCTCTCGGCGATGCAGGAGGCTGGGGGTCTAGGCGGGGGTGCGCTCGGCGGTGCGGGGCGGGGCGCCCGGCGTTCTGCGGATGGCCTTGACTACGGGTTCCACGAAGCGCGCGGCCAGCGGACCCAGGATGGCCATGATGAGCACGTAGGCCGTTGCGAGGGCGGCGAGCTCGTCGGGAACAGCGCCCGAGGCAACAGCCAGCCCTGCGATGACAATCGAAAATTCACCACGGGCAATCAGGGCGGCACCGGCACGGAAACGGCCGGGTACGGCGATGCCTGCGCGTTGGGCGGCCCAGAACCCCGTCAGCATCTTGGTTGCGGCGGTGACGACGGCCAACACGAGGGCCCAACCCAGGACGGGCGGAATCGACGTGGGGTCGGTATTGAGTCCAAACGCAACAAAGAAGATTGCCGCGAAAAGATCCCGCAGTGGCTCAAGGATCCGCGTGGCGTTGTGGGCCGTGGCGCCTGAAATGGCGATGCCCAGCATGAACGCACCCACGGCAGCAGACACCTGAAGGGCTGATGCTATACCGGCCACCAAAAGAGCAAGCCCAAGGACGTTCAGCAGGAACACTTCGGAATTCTCGCTGTGAACCGCTTGGGAAACCCGGTGCCCGTGCTTGAGGGCGATGACCAGAACCACAGTGACGACCGCAAGGGCGATGCCCACGGTCTGCAGGCCGCCGAGGAATCCGACGCCCGCAAGAATGGCGGTGAGGATGGGCAGGTAGATGGCCATGGCCAGGTCTTCGAAAACGAGGATGGAGAGGACTACCGGAGTCTCGCGGTTACCGATCCGGCCAAGGTCGGTGATGACCTTGGCCGCTATGCCCGACGAGGAGATGTACGTAACGCCGCCCATGACGATGGCGCCGACGAGTCCCCAGCCAAGAAGGACGGCCAAGCCTGCCCCTGGGAGGAAATTGAAGACAAAATCCATGACACCGGCTTGCCAGGATCGCCGCAGGCCAGTGACCAGTTCCGAGGCCGTATATTCCAGTCCGAGCATAAGCAGCAGAAGGATCACACCGATTTCGCCGGAGAGGTGGGCGAACTCGTGCATGCCGTCCAGCTTGACGAACCCGCCGGCGCCGAACGCCAAGCCGCCCACCAAGTACAGAGGGATGGGGGACATGCCGATTCGGCCCGCTAACCGAGCCAGGAGGCCGAGGCAGAAGACGACGGCCCCCAGTTCAACGAGGGCTAGTGCGAGCGGGTCCATCCCGTTCAGCCGTTGCGAAGGATGTCGGCTGCCGAGTCAAGACCTTCCTGCGTACCGACCGCAACCAGCAAATCACCGGAGTGAAGAACGACGTCGGGTGCAGGCGAGGGGACGACCTCACCTTCGCGCATGATCGCCACGATCGAGACGCCGCTGCGTGTGCGGATCTGCGCCTTGCCCATGGGCTGATTCACGAACGGGGAGTCGGGCGTAATGGAGAACTGCCGGGTGACGATGCCCGGTACTTCGCGGTGCGCTTCTGCCAGGCTCATGGCAATGTGCTGGCCGCCCAGGAGATTCCCCAAAGTGGACGCCTCATCGGCCGTCAACGGAATGGATGCCTGGCAGGTGTCAGGGTCATCCCATGTTGAGACGAAGAGCTCGGTTTCGCCCTCCCTCAGTTCCACTACACCGATACGACGGCCCGAAGCCGTAACGAAATCCTTGCGGACCCCAAGGCCCGGGAGTTCGGTCTCATCCACGTTCATAGCTCCACCCTAAACTCTGTTGAACCGGTCCGGTACGTTGTTCGCCCTCAACCGGTCCTATGTAGTTAACGCTCTGGTACTACGGCTATTTCCACTTTCGCTGGGGGCTTGACCGGCAGGATCACCAGGAGGCCCGCGAGGAGCACCACCATGATTCCCAGGATGCCCCAGCGCTGTGCCTCGCCCTCGGCGACGAGTGGAGAGGCGATGGCGATGCAGAGGGTGAAAAGGGTGGGGGCAAGGAAGCTGACTGCCCGCCCCGTGGTGGCATACAAACCGAACAGTTCGCCGGCTTCCCCGTCCGGTGCAAGCCTGGCCAGGTAGGCGCGGGAGGAGGACTGCGCCGGACCTACGAACAGGCAGAGCAACAGGCCGAAGACCCAGAAGGTGTTGCTTCCGGGCCACGCACTGCCGAGGAAGGTGTAGTCACCGTTGCCCAGCACCAGGATGAACGTTCCCGCGATGAGGAGGCCGAGCAGAGACAGGACGATGACGGACTTCGGGCCGATCCTGTCGTCCAGGAATCCGCCGATAATGGCTCCGACAGCTGCGACGACGTTGCCGAAGATGGCGAAGAAGATGACTTCCTTGAGTTCGAAACCGAAGGTCCCCGCAGCGATGACGCCGCCGAAGGTAAACACGGCTGCGAGGCCATCGCGGAAGATGGCGCTGGAGAGCAGGAAGTAGATGGTGTGCGGGCTGGTCCGGTAGATGGCGCCGATGCGCCGGAGCAGCAGTTTGTAGGAGGCCAGGAATCCCAAGGAAGCGGTGGCCTTTTTCGCCGGCACTTCAGGGACCGCGAACATCACGGGGAGGGCAAAGATGAAGAACCACAGTGCAGAGAAGACAGCCACGAGCCGGATATTGAGGGAGTCCTGCGTGGAGGCGCCAAACCAGTCGAAAGACGGCTGGACGAACAGTTGCAGAACGAGCAGCAGGGCCACGATTCCGCCCAGGTAGCCCATCGCCCAGCCGAAGCCGCTGACCTTGCCAATGTTCTTGGGCGTGGAGATCTGCGCCAACATGGCGTTGTAGTTGACGCCCGCGAATTCAAAGAAGACGTTGCCCAGGGCGATGAGGCAGACGCCCAACAAGAGGAACTCCGGTTGGGGGTACACAAAGAAGCACAGTGCCGTCAGCACGGCGGTGGCGGCAGTGTTGACTCCGAGCCACAGCTTGCGGCGGCCGCCGGCGTCGGAGCGTTGTCCGGTGACTGGAGCAAGCAGCGCAATGGCCAGGCCCGCGATGGCCAGGGCGGCACCGAGTGCGGCGGAGGCGGCGTCTTCTCCGCCGAAAGCATTGGAGGTCAGGTACACGGTGAAAACGAACGTGGTCATGACCGCATTGAAGGCAGCCGAACCCCAATCCCAGGACGCCCAAGCGAGGATCTGGCCCTTCTTGGAGGCGACGGGTCCGGAGGCGAGCTCGGATGTCGGGTGGGAGGCTTCGGGAACTGCGGCCGCGTTCATAGCTTGATGCTATAGCGGCGGGGAGAACGGTGCGCGGATGACAGACCGCCATGTGGAGAACAGGGGATTGAAACGTAACCTCCTGCCCGCATCCTTGGCGAAAAACTGTCCTTCCCCCTTGATAAACTAGGTAAACCGAACCCAACGTATGACCGCCTGCTCCAACTTTTGACAATTCGTTCCTGACTTTGCGGAGAAAACAGTGATCACAGTTCTCGCCATCACCTTTGCAGCGGCAACTGTGGCGCCCTTGATCTTCCGGAAACTCGGCAGGAACGCGTTCTACGCACTGGCAGCAGTCCCTGCGGCGGCCTTCATCTGGCTCCTCTTCCAGTACCAGCCCGTATATTCCGGTGGTGGCATAGAAGAAGTCCTTCCCTGGATCCCCAGCTTGAAGCTGGAGCTGGCCTTCCGCATGGATCCGTTGGCGTGGGTGATGTCCCTCCTGATCCTCGGGGTGGGCTCTCTGGTGCTGGTCTATTGCGCGCGGTACTTCAAGAACAAGGACGCAGACCTCGGCGGCTTCGGGGCCCAGTTGCTGGCCTTCGCCGGAGCAATGTTCGGGTTGGTGACCTCCGACGACCTCCTGATGCTGTTCATCTTCTGGGAACTCACCACCATCCTGTCCTACCTGCTGATCGGCTATGCGCGCACCCGTTTGGCCGCACGCCGCTCGGCGCTGCAGGCACTGATGGTCACCACCGCTGGTGGCCTCGCGATGCTCGTCGGGCTCATCATCATGGGCCAAGCGGCCGGAACCTACCGCATCTCGGCGATTCTGGACCAAGCCGCAACCCTCATGGCCGGACCCATGGCAGGTGCGGTGGCTGCCGCCGTCGTACTGATCCTGGCCGGTGCGGTCACCAAATCGGCGCTTGTTCCCTTCCATTTCTGGCTGCCCGGCGCGATGGCCGCCCCCACGCCCGTGAGCGCGTACCTGCACGCTGCCGCGATGGTGAAGGCCGGTATCTACATCGTGGCCCGCCTGGCACCTGGCTTTTCCGAATCGGAGTTCTGGCTGCCGGTGGTCATGGGACTCGGATTGGCCACCATGCTGGTGGGTGGGTACCGGGCCCTTCGCCAGACCGACATCAAGCTCATCCTTGCTTACGGAACGGTCAGCCAGCTCGGGTTCCTCACCATGGTGGTGGGCTTGGGACGGGCCGACGCCGCGCTTGCCGGGCTCGGGCTGCTCCTTGCCCACGGCTTGTTCAAGGCAGCGCTGTTCCTGGTGGTGGGCATCATCGACCACCAGTCCGGAACACGCGATATCCGCAAGCTCTCCGGTGTCTTCCGCTCGTCGCGCGCCCTGGGAGTAGTTGCAGCGATCGCAGCAGCGTCCATGGCCGGCGTGCCACCGCTGGCGGGCTTCGTTGCCAAGGAATCGGTGTTCGAAGCGTTCGTCCACTACGGCACGGGCCACGATGCTCCGGCCTGGGGTGTCTGGATTCTGGTGGGCCTGGTGATCGGATCGATCCTCACCTTCGCCTACAGTGCACGCTTCATGTGGGGCGCGTTCGCCACCAAGCCGGGCGTGGAAGCTGCGCCGTTCAAGCCCATCAAGCCCGCGTTCCTGGCCGCGCCGGCAATTTTGAGCCTCCTCACCATCGCCTACGGCGTGTGGCCGGCTCCCGTCGACACATGGATCCAGCCATACGCGGCGCTGTTCGCTGACCGTCCGGACGCCGTCGACGCCGGGCACTTGGCTTTGTGGCACGGCGTTACCCCGGCCTTGGGCTTGACTGCGATAACGTTCGCAGCCGGTGCCGCGATGTTCTACGGACGCAACGTCGTTTCCCGCCTCCAAGGACTGGTTCCCGATTGGGTCGACGGAGACCGCGCCTACCAAAACACGATTGGCGCCTTGGACGACATCGCCGTCTGGGTGACCGGCCGCACGCAGCGTGGTTCGCTGTACTTCTACCTCACGGTCATCCTGACTGCCGCCTTCGCGGTGCCCCTGGCGGCATTGATCGCGGCCAACAAGCCCTTGCCCGAAGGCATTTACTTCATCGACCCCAACTCTCCGCTGCAAATGGTTGCGGGAGCGGGAATCGTGGTGGGTGCCTTGGCCGCTGTGCGGGCCAACAAGCGTTTCCTCGCGGTGCTCATGGTATCCGTGACGGGCTACGGCATTGCTCTCATGTTTGCCTTGCAGGGCGCTCCAGACCTTGCCTTGACGCAGATGCTGGTCGAAACCATTGTCCTGGTGGCGTTCGTCCTCGCCATGCGCAGCCTGCCCGCTGAACTGAGGGACCGGACAGGTGGCAGGCTGCGGGTGATCCGCGTGATCATCGGGGCGGCCTTCGGAATCACCATGATTTTCGTGGCCATCTACGCCATGGGGGCCCGTGTGGCCACACCGATTTCCCTGGACTTCCCCCGTCTGGCCTACGAGGGCGGTGGCGGCCTGAACGTGGTCAACGTGACGTTGGTGGACATCCGCGCCTGGGACACTTTTGGTGAAATCTCGGTGCTGGCAATCGCCGCCACCGGTGTCGCCAGCCTGATCTTCGTCCGCAGCCGCGGTGACCGGATCAAGACATCAGAGGCCGTGCCGGAAGGCAGCGTGGGGCGCCGCACCGGCGTCGAACGCGACTCCCGCGACGGTGCGACGCTGGCGGTGGCCAAGAAGTTCACCGACGTGTCCCGGGACGCCTGGCTGGTGGCCGGACGGACCCTGGCGCCAGAGCGGCGCTCCATCATCTTTGAAGTGGTCACCAGGCTCATTTTCCACTCGATGATCGTCTTCTCCATCTATCTCCTGCTTGCCGGACACAACCTCCCGGGCGGTGGTTTCGCGGGCGGCCTCACCGCAGGACTCGCACTGACCATCCGTTACCTGGCAGGCGGCCGGTTCGAATTGAGCGAGGCAGCGACAGTCAGTGCCGGAACCCTTTTGGGGACGGGACTTGCGACGGCGGCAGCCTCCGGAGTCGTGCCGCTGTTCCTGGGCGGCCAGGTCTTCCAGAGCGCGATCATCGAGTTCTGGCTGCCCGTCTTTGGCGACATCAAATTCGTCACGTCCACCATTTTCGACATCGGCGTCTACATCGTCGTGGTGGGATTGGCGCTCGACGTCCTCCGCAGCCTTGGCGCCGAAATCGACGAGCACTTTGAAGGCAAAGGTGCGCCCCTGGCCGAGGAAGATGCTGCCGGACACGCCGACCTTGCCGAAGAAGCCGCTGAATCCGCTGCGTCCGGGAAGGGTAACGCATGAGCATCAACCTGACCCTGCTGATCGTTATGGGTGTCCTGTACGCCTGCGGCATCTACCTGATCCTGGAGCGCAGCCTGACCCGTGTGCTGTTGGGCCTGATGTTGCTGGCCAATGCCACCAACATCCTCATCCTGAGCACCGGGGGATATGCGGGATTGGCGCCGTTGTTCAGCAAGGAAACCAGCCCTGACGCCTACAACGATCCTCTGCCCCAAGCACTGATCCTGACGTCGATCGTCATTTCCTTCGCGGTGACGGCCTTCATGCTGGGCATCATTTACCGGACCTGGGTCCTTGCGCGGCAGGACGAGATCCAGGACGACCTTGAAGACCGCCGCGTGGCCAAGACGCCCAGCTTCGACGCCGAGGATGACGCCATTGTGCCCTTGGAGACCTCGGAGTTCGCCGTCACCCCCGCCAGCACCCCGGACCATGGCCACCCGGAAGCCACCGAGACGCCGAACACTGCAAAAACCCAGGAAGGAGGCAGTGCGTGAACCTCGCAAACCTGTCGCCGCTAGCTGTCCTCCTGCCGATTCTGGGTGCCGCGCTGGCGTTCCTGTTGATCCGCCACCACACTGCCCAACGCGTCGTGAGCATCGGCATCCTGAGCGCAACCTTGCTGCTCGAATGCCTGCTCCTGGTGTCGGTATGGGACGGCGGCACAACGTCCGTCACCCTGGGTGGATGGCTGCCGCCATGGGGCGTGGTCCTGGTGGTGGACCAGTTCTCTTCACTCATGCTGGTGGTGTCCAGCGTGGTGAGCCTCGCCGTGCTGATCTACGCCACCGGCCAGGGGATGGCCGATGGCGACCAGGAAGCACCCGTTTCGATCTTCCACCCTACGTACTTGATCCTGGTGGCGGGCGTGTCCAACGCGTTCCTCACCGGCGACCTCTTCAACCTCTACGTCGGCTTCGAGATCCTGCTGACGGCAAGCTACGTCCTCATGACCCTGGGCGGCACAGGACCGCGCATCCGTGCCGGTGTCACCTACGTCGTGGTGTCCGTGGTGTCGTCCGTGCTGTTCCTCATCGCCATCGCCATGATCTACGGGGCTACGGGGACCATCACCATGGCCGACCTGGCCATCAAACTGGCCGAACTGGACCAAGGCACGCAAAACCTGTTGCACGTGATGTTGTTGGTGGCCTTCGGCATCAAAGCCGCTGTGTTCCCCCTGTCCTTCTGGCTTCCTGACTCCTATCCCACGGCGCCGGCACCGGTCACGGCCGTGTTCGCCGGGTTGCTGACCAAAGTGGGTGTCTATGCCATGGTCCGCACGGAAACGCTCTTGTTCCCGGGGGACACCCTGAACGTTCCGCTCATGGTGGTGGCGCTGCTCACCATGGTGGTGGGCATCCTGGGTGCCTTGGCGCAAAGCGATATTAAACGTTTGTTGTCGTTCACCTTGGTGAGCCACATCGGGTACATGGTGTTCGGACTGGCGATGAGTTCCGTTGCCGGGCTGGGCGCCGCAGTCTTCTACGTTGCGCACCACATCACCGTGCAGACCAGCCTGTTCCTGGTCACAGGTCTCATAGAACGCAGGGGCGGCAGCTCGTCCATTGACCGGCTGGGTGGTTTGGCCAAGCTCTCGCCGCTGCTGGCCTTGTTGTTCTTCGTTCCGGCCATGAACCTGGCCGGCATTCCACCATTCTCCGGCTTCCTGGGAAAGCTGGGCCTCCTGCAGGCCGGAGTGGAACTGGGGACGCCCCTGGCCATCACACTGGTGGTGGGTGGCGTAGTCACCAGCTTGTTGACGCTGCTGGCCATCGCCCGTGTCTGGAACAGGGCCTTCTGGCGCAAGCCCGAAGACGCTGAGTACCCGGACCCCGTGCTTCAAACCCCGGGAAATGTGGGTGTGCTGCCCCGGACCATGGTTGGCTCGACGGCGGGACTCGTGGTTTTCGGCGTCGCGCTGACGGTCTTCGCCGGTCCGCTCTTCCAGGTTGCCGATGGCTCCGCAGGGATCATGCTGGACCGCTCGGCCTATATCCATTCTGTCCTGGGTGATTCAGTGGAGGTCCCACCGCTTGCACCATCGGAAGAAGTGCAGACGGGTGGTGCCAAATGAGCCGTAAACCGATTTCGTTCCGCACCGAGCTCCCCCTGCTCATCTGGTTGGTGATCGTTTGGGGTGCCTTATGGCGCGACTTCAGTCCGGGAAACCTGCTGTTCGGCGCCTTGATCGCGGTGCTCGTAGCCAAACTGTTCTACCTCCCGCCCGTGGAGCTGAGCGGCAGGTTCAACATCTTGCGCGCTGTTCCCTTCGCCCTGATGTTCCTCGCCAAAGTGGTGGCAGCGAGCTTCCTGGTGTTGTTCCTGGCTGTGGTCAAGGGGCCCAAGGTGCGCAGCGCCGTCGTCGCCGTTCCGCTGCGGAGCCACTCCGACTTGATGGTGACGGCGACCGGACATGTCATCTCCCTGATCCCCGGCTCGCTGGTAGTGGAAGTGGACCGGTCGACATCCACGCTCTACCTGCACGCGCTCAATATTTACCAGGAAGCGGACATCGACAAGATTCGCACGGAAGTCCAAACCATCGAAGCCCGGCTGATCCGGATCATGGGCACGCCCGAAGAAGTCGAAGCCCTCAGAACCGAACAACATCCGGGAATGGAAGGGGCAACACGGTGAAGGAAATCATTCTCGTGGCCACGGCAGTAATTCTCAGCCTGGCTGCCGCAGGTGCGATCGTCCGAATCGCCATAGGCCCGTCCCTGCTGGACCGCGTGCTGGCCTCAGACGTCTTGCTGGCAATCCTGGGTGCTGCGCTGGCGATCGACATGGCGATGAACCGGCACCTCAACAACCTGATGCTGCTGGTAGCCCTCGCCGTGATCGGGTTCATCGGCTCCGTGACCGTGGCGCGGTTCGTGGCTGAACGGAGGGAACAGAGCAATGAGTCCTGATGCGACCGGCCTGGATGCCGTGATCGATGCTGTCACCGCTGTGTTCCTGGTGGTGGGTGCCTTGATGTCCTTGGGGGCAGCGATCGGCCTGCTGCGCTTCCCGGACCTCATGAGCCGCATGCACGCAGCCACCAAACCCCAGGTCCTGGGGTTGTTCCTCATGCTCGCTGCGATCGGCCTGCAGATGCGCACCTGGTGGGTGTGGCCGGTCTTGCTGGTGGCGTGGATTTTCCAGCTGCTGACCGCTCCCGTTTCCGCGCACATGGTGGGCCGTTCCGCTTACCGGACCAAGCACGGCCACCGCGAGATGCTCACCAAGGACGAACTCGAAGCGGTTGTCCAACGGGCGGCTGCCGGGCAGGAGCCCGGGAACGACCGCTAGGAACTGACGTTGGAACGAATACGGGGTCGCTTCCGGTCCACTGTTGTGGAGGGAAGGCGACCCCGCGTCCGTTGTCCGGGGGTGATGCTCAGACGATGTCCTGCGACTTGGCGAAACGTGCAATGGCACGCTGTGTGCCACGGCTGGCCAGCACCTGGATCAGCGTGCTGACGAAGGCTGAGATCAGCGCAAAGGTCAGAGCTGAACGCAGGCTCGTTTCCATGTCGTCGTTGCCCAGGGGTGGTTTGTTGCCCGTGGCCTTTTCCCACCCTTTGTTGACGAGTTTGGTGCCTACGAAGCCCGCTCCGAGGCTTACTCCGGCACCGATCAGCTTGAAGAAGAGGTTCATGCCCCCAGCCTAGCCGTCCCGGGGCCGACTCCTGTGTCAGCGGCGGCTTTCCCGCTCTTTGAGGAATGCCGCCAGCGATCCCACGGGGGCAAGCACCGGAACGACGGGGTGTTCTGCCGACCACAGAGCGTCCACTGTTTCAAACTCTGCAATCTCCTTGAGCAGGTAATACGTGGGCGGCATCATCTTCAGTGCACCGGCGGCTTCAGATTCCAGGATTGCGTGCACGGGCATCCACAGCGACTGCCAGGCCTCCGTTGTCTGATGCTGCGGCTCAGCCCCCGGGGCAGGCTTGGCGAGGTAGAAATACGTATCGAAGCGCTTGGGCATGTCCGTGGGCGTGATCCAGTTGGCCCAAGGGCGGAGATCCGCAGCGTTGATGCTGAGCCCGGCCTCCTCCTGGACTTCGCGGATTGCTGCTGTGAGGACTGTGCCGGCGGAAGCATTGCCGTTCGCGCCAATGGAGCTCAAACGCCAGGCGTCCGCGTGCTGCTGAAGCAGTTCTGCCGGGTAGTCCCAGCCTGACGTGTCAGCAGCGTCCACCCGGCCACCCGGGAAGACCACCATGCCGGCCGCGAAGTCCATGGTGCTGACCCTGTGCTGGACGAAGGCTTCGAGCCCACCGGGGGCATCGCGGAGCAGGATGACGCTGGCAGCGAGCCGCGGCTGTGACGCAGCGGTGGCGTCGGCAGGGGGATCCTGCTTGGTGTGGTCCGTCATGAATGTGCCCCTTTGCCGCGGTGAAGTCTGCTGGTTCATTCTCTCAGGTCCCGTTGTGAGGCCTGGTGTGCATGGAAAGCGCGTCGGAAAACGTGTAGAGCGGGCCTCGCAACGCACCTGCGCGCGCCACCAAGCCCAGTGCCGCACCCGATTGTGACCGCATGCCAACCATGGACCAGCGCCCGCCCCGCGGGCAGGTGTAAACTGAACCAGCCCATCAGGGCAGATTTGATAACGACAGGGGAGCGCCGCCGTCGGACCTTGCAGAGATGCAGGAGACGCGAGGGCGCTGAGAGTGCGGACAGCCGCAGACCCTCGAACCTGATCCGGTTAGTACCGGCGCAAGGGAGTCGAGCTTCTCAGAGTGTCCGGATCCAGGCGGCGCAGGCCGGGTGGCGAATCCGGGGAGCACTTTCCCCTCCTGTAACCTCAGGAGGCAGAAAAATGACCACGGTAAACGTGAAGAAGACCAGTTATAACTGGCGTGTTGTAGACATCGTTGTGGCGGCCCTGATCGCCATTGCCGGCGGCGTGATCTTCTGGGCCTGGTCCCAGGGCGCCGCACTGGTGTCCATCCCCATGAACGCGACCTACCCGCCGCTCACCGGACTGATCGCCGGTGGCTGGATGATCCCCGCGGTATTGGGCATGCTCATTATCCGCAAGCCCGGCGCCGCCCTGTTCTGCGAAGCCGTCGCAGCCACCGGCGAACTCATCATGGGTTCCCAGTACGGAACCACCGTGCTGATCTCCGGGATCCTTCAGGGCCTGGGTGCCGAGCTCATCTTCGCCGCCTTCCGGTACAAGAAGTTCAACCTGCCCACGGCGCTCCTCGCCGGCGCCGGTGCGGGCCTCTTCTGCGGCCTGAACGACTCCTTCCTGCCGTGGGGCTGGAACATCGCCTACGAGGCCATCGACAAGCTGGCCTACATCACTTTCACCACCATCTCCGGTGCAATCATCGCCGGGGCACTGTCCTGGGTCGCCACCCGCGGCCTGGCCAAGACCGGTGTCCTGAGCTCCTTCGCGTCGCGAAAGGCCGCGTCGGAGCCAGCCTTCAGCTGATGCCGGCCACGCAGAGCGGCAGCAAGAACAGCAGCCCGGTGCGGCCCGCCGCCATCTCCGCCGAGGGCTGGGGCTGGCGGCATGCCGGACGATCGGCTCCTGCCATTCACGGCCTGGACCTCCGGATTGAACCGGGCGAGCGGGTTCTGCTGCTGGGTCCTTCCGGTGCCGGCAAGTCGACGCTCCTGCACGCCCTCGCGGGGGTGCTGGGTGACGAGGAAGACGACTCGGACGAGTCTGGTTCCCTCCTGATCGACGGCGTTGCTCCGCGGGAACAGCGTGGCCGCGCCGGCCTCATGCAGCAAGACCCCGAGACGCAGGTGGTCCTGTCGCGGGTTGGTGACGACGTCGCTTTCGGTGCGGAGAACCTTGCCGTGCCGCGCGGGGAGATCTGGGCCCGCGTCCATGAAGCGCTCGACGACGTTGGGTTGCGTACCGCTGCCGGCGGCGGTGTGGCGTTGGATCACCCGACGGCGGCACTCTCCGGTGGGCAGAAGCAGCGCCTTGCGCTTGCTGGCATCCTGGCAATGCAACCCGGCCTGCTCCTGCTGGACGAACCAACGGCCAACCTGGACCCGGACGGAGTGCTGGAGGTCCGCGATGCTGTTCGGCGGTGCCTGGATAAGACCGGAGCCACGCTGGTGGTCGTGGAACACCGCGTGTCGGTGTGGAAGGACGTGGTGGACAGGATCGTGGTCCTGGGGCCCGGCTCGGTCCTTCTGGACGGCCCGCCGGATCAGGTGCTCGCGGAGGCCCGCAGCCTGTTGATTGACGCAGGTGTCTGGGTGCCGGGATACGTCCCTGCAACCCGGGCACGGCGTCGCCAGGCCGGATCCGCCCAGCTCCTCCTCGCAGCCCAGGACCTGGCAGTGTCCCGGGAGAAACCGCGGCGCAAGGGCTTCAAATCCATCCCGCCGGTGCCCGTCCAAACCAGTATCAGTGCGCAGGTCAGGTCGGGCCAGGCGCTGACCATCACAGGGCCGAACGGTGCCGGCAAATCGACCTTCGCGCTCACGTTGGCCGGTCTTCTGGCGCCGGTGGACGGCAAGGTGAGTGCCGCCGTCGAGCTTTCCGAAGGGGCGGGCATCGACCCGTTCGCGTGGAAAGCGGACCAGCTCATTTCACGCATCGGGACCGTATTCCAGGAACCGGAGCACCAGTTTGTCACCGGCAAGGTCCTGGATGAGTTGATGTTTGGGCCCAGGCATCTGGGCCACGGCGAGGAACGGGTGGACGAACTCCTCGAACGGCTGCGGCTCACGCATCTGGTGGAGGCCAACCCCTACACACTGTCCGGCGGTGAAAAGCGCCGGCTCTCGGTGGCCACGGTGCTGGCTGCACATCCCAGGGTGCTGGTCCTGGACGAGCCCACGTTCGGGCAGGACGCCAACACCTGGGCGGAACTGGCGTCGTTCCTTTCGGAGTTGCTGGATGCCGGTACCGCGGTGGTCTCCGTAACCCACGACCAGGAGTTCAGCACGGTACTCGGCGGAACCGAACTGCGGCTGGGCCCTATGGCCACGGGCGAAGCGGCCCATCAGGAAGCGGGTGCAGCATGAGGGACTCCCTGTCCATCCGAGGAAACCAAGCCCTTCTGACCCGCGCCAACCCGTTGGCCAAATTCGTGTCGGTTTTCCTGATTTCCCTGGTGCTGGCCCTGTCCATCGACTGGGTTTCGGCGTCTACGGCGCTGGTGGCGGAGCTGGCATTGTTTCCGTTGGCCGGGCTTACTCTGCGACTTTTGTGGCAGCGCGCGTGGCCGCTCATCATCGCGGCGGCGCTCGGGGGCTGGAGCACGGCGATCGTGGCGGCGGACAGCGGAGCTGTACTGCTCGACGTCGGACTCTGGTCCATCAGCGAAGGTTCCCTTGAACTGGGGCTGGGTTTCATGATGCGCGGTCTGGCGATTGCCGTTCCGGCCATCCTCTTGATGACCTGCACGGACCCCACGGATTTGGCTGATGCCTTGGCGCAGAAAGCAAGGTTGCCGCATCGCTTTGTCCTGGGTTCCCTGGCTGCCATGAGGTTGGTCGGCTTGATGGCCGAGGAATGGCAGACCATCGGCATGGCCCGCCGTGCCCGCGGCGTCGGTTCCCACGGCAGCCCGTTCCAGCGCTTGAAGGCCACCCTCGGCCAGAGCTTCGGGCTGCTGGTCCAGGCGGTGCGGAGGGCTTCGCGGCTGGCAGTCACCATGGAAGCGCGCGGCTTCGGCGGCGGTCAACGGACGTGGGCGCGGGAGTCCACCTATTCGCTTCTGGACGTCTGGGTGGTCCTTGGCGGAGTGGTGATCGCTGCGGGCGCGGTGCTCATGGCCGTGGGCGCAGGAACGTGGAGCTTCGTCTGGCGCTAGCGGGCCTGCTGTTCCTGGATCTCGTCAAAGCCTGCCCGGGTCAGGAACCCGAGCTGGGCTTCCTTCTCGGCAAGCTGAATGATGGGTCCCAACTCGAAGCAGGTTGCTTCCAAACGGCGCAGGGCCTTGGCGTTGCGTGAGTCCGGCTCCACCACGATCCGGTCCTTGCCGGGCAGGCTGAACATGTACTTGATCAGTGCTGTGCCGAGCCTCGGAGTGAAATGCGGGATGGGCCGCGTAGCCGGGGCCAAAAGCAAATGCATGCCAATGTCTGCCTCGCGGGCTGGGTAGGCCTCGCCGACGGGATCGTGCAGTGGCTCGTACGTCTGGAAGAGGGCCAGCGGCTCGCCGTCAAGGATGGCCAGGAACGCGTGGTGGGTCTCCAACGAGTCAAGGAATTCGTAGATTTCCTGGACATGGTCACGGGTGTGCTCGGTCATTCCCCAGAATTTGGCGCGGGGCTGGGTTACCCATTCGAAGATGAGGTCGATGTCCTCACTGGGAACCAGGGGGACAAGTCGCAGCGAGCCCCATCCTTCGAGGACTTCGGAGTAGACGGTGGTGCGGACGGAGAAGTCCTGGGTGGTGGTGGTCATGGTTTCCTTCGGTGGGATGCGGTGGGATGCGGAGGAATGCGGGAACGGGAGTGGTTACCGGGTGTCTTGGGCCAGATCCGCCCAGTCAGTGACCACCGGGGCGAGTTGCCCGGCGGTCCAGAGCGGGAGTTGGTCGGCGAAGTGCTGGTGGTCCGGTGTGCCGGAGGCTCCGAACGGGACGATCCATCGGCTCCGGCGCCGGTCGGACAGGTCCCAAACATAACGGGCCACAGGTCCGCGGAAGCTTCGATCATCCACACCGGGGAGGCTTTCCGTGCAAAGTACGCATCCGGTGTCTCCGCTGAGGTCGGCGGCTGGTGCGGCCGAGGCGAGGTCCCCAGGGAGGACATGGACGGCCAGGAGTTTGTGCCGGTCGCCCCAGGCCGCGCCGTTCAGCATGGACTCTTCCAAGGCAACGTCCTCCAAGGCTGTGGCAGCTTCCGTCGCAACACTGATGCCGAGCTCGGAACCGTGTAAAAGCAGGGTCTCCAGTGCGAAACCAACGCGGGATGCGATCGACAGCCAGGGCCCGAACAGGGGACTGTAACCCGTGGGCTCATGCAGCGGGGCGAGGGCGTGGTGCCGGGCCAGGCGCTGGACCACAGCGCCCCGCCACGCCGCGAAAACGGCAGCAGGGTGGCTGTCGGCGTCCATCCTGCCTTCCCACGCCAGCATCAGCGTCCGCAGTTCCTTGGCTTCGGCGGACAAATCGTCGGTGTCCAAACTGCTGAGCATTGACTGGAACAACGGCCACGGACCCAACGCGGTATCGGTCTGGATGGACTGCATATCATCCACGGACAGCGTCCCGGGCGGGGCAAGCTCCAACAAGGCGCGGATGCGCAGGGCACGATGCGCAGGCGCGAATTCCATGGCCACGGCGTCGCCACCTCCAGCTGCACGGTCGTTTGCGCTCACGGCAAAATGCTCAACTTCCGTGCGGGGCAGGATCACGTACTGGCCGTCCCATTCATGGCGGGCGGAGAAGGCCGGAGCGGGCAAACGCCGGTTGGCGGGATTGCGTTGCGGAACCAGTCCCGCAACGAAATGCCGCACGGCACCGGAATCGTCCGCAGCGACCACGCTGTTGACTGGCTCCACCCAGGCATCGAAGGCCGCTTCGACGTCCGACACGCTCCGGCTCCGCAACAACGGCAGGAGGGCCTCGAAACCCAGCCGCCCCTCAACGCGGGCCGGGAAGCGCAAACTCAGGGCGCCGCCGTCGGGCGTTTCCGAGATGATGGGTCCGCGCGCCGTCTCGATGATCTCCACGTCAACAGGCTCGCCACCGCGGACCGTGATGGTTTCGGAACGTACGACGACGGTTTCCCAACCTGCCGCTCCGCGCGCCTCGATGCGTTCCCCGTCGATATCGGTGACCCGTCGCAGTTCTTCCTCGAAAAGGTCCTGGTAGTCGGCCATCGCGTTGGTGATGGCCCAGGCGGTGTGGCCGGTGTGGGCGAAGTGCGGGAGTCCGGGGACGCCGGGGAAGGCGAATCCCAGCGCGTCAAACTCCGGGCAGGCCAGCCGTATCTGTTGATACACCCCGGGGAGTTCCATGAGGCGGTGGGGGTCGCCTGCGATCAGCGGGAGACCGCTTGCCGTCGTCGAGCCGTGTGCTGCCCAGGCGTTGCTGCCGGACCAGACAGGAGCTTCGATGCTGAACAGGCTGACAGCATCGTCGCCAAGCGTCCGGGCGACGTGGGCCCTGAACAGCTTGTTGGGGAAGGTGGAGAAGAGGATGTGGTGGACCAGGAAAACACCAAGCGGCGTCCACGGATTCCAGGGCTCGGGCGAGCTGCTGGATTGGTCGAACTCGGGGCCGCCGCGAAGCCCGTCATCCAGCGCCTGGTTGACCCCTGCCGCATACTGTCCGCACCATCGTTGCGTTGCGGGGTCGAGCTTATCGAAGCAGCGGCGGGCGGTGTCATCCAACCGTGACTGCCGGGCGAACGTGTCCCAGACCACAACGTCGGCACCCAGGACTTCAGCGGTGCGTCCCTCGGAACGCCACCGCTCCAGTTCGATCTGCCAGGAGCGGTCAGTGGCCGCATTCATGCCCTGGAGGAAGGCGAGCTGGTCGGGTGAGTCCGCCCACAGATGCGGGATTCCCCAGTGATCCCGGTAGGTTCCGGGGCCGCCTGCCGGGGCGGAAGGGTGCGTCGGGGCAGGCGTCATAATCTCTGGCCGCTTTCGAGCTTAGGTTAGGCTTACTTAAGCTCAAGATAAATGGCTTTGGCCCCGTTCACAAATCGTGGCCGTTCGTGAAGGAGTGTTGCTTGAAGCGCAATTGGGAAGGCGTCGTCCTGAAAGTCATGGGCGCCAAGGACTTCACTTTGGAAGTCACCGGGCGGGAGGAGATCACTCCCGACTTCTTTCGCGTGCACGTGCGCGACGGTGGATTGCTGGAGCGCAGCGGGCTGCATCCCACCATGTGGATCCGGCTGTGGTTCGACGACGCCGGCAAGGCCCACCAGCGGGCCTACACCCTGGTCAACGCAGACCCGGCGGCGGGAACGTTCAGCATGGACTTCGCAATGCACAGCGGGGTTGCCGCCGACTGGGCCCGCACCGTCCAGGCCGGCGAGACCATCGATGCCACGGTCCAAGGCAGTTCCTTCACGTTCCCGCAGCCCGCTCCGCGCCGGATCTGGGTAGTGGGCGATCCCGCCTCCATCCCGGCCATCAACTCGCTGCTGGACGAGCGGGAAGTGACGGCCGCGGGGGCGGCGCCCGTGACGGCTTGGCTCGAATACCAGCACGACGCCGACCCCTCGCTGGAGTTGCGGACCACAGCGTCCGACGTCGTCACCTGGGTTCCGCGTAAACGCGACGGTGCCGCGCTGGTCGAGGAAGCCTGCGGTGCGCTGACCGCAGGGACGGTTTCTCTGGGCGAAGACTTCTTCTGGATCGCCTGCGAAGCGTCCAGCACCCGCGCCATCGTCAAGCACCTGCGCAAAGAACTGGGCGTGGACAAGCACAGGATTGATGCGCTGGGGTACTGGCGGGCCTGAGGTTCTTCCGGCTCTATTCACGCCAGGCGAGGAAACCCTTCTGCCCCTCCGGCGGAGTGAGGACCACGTCCTTGCCGTACTTCTTCTTCGCGTCAGCGCCGAAGAAGGCATCCGGGACGATGCGGATCGCTTTGGCCACCTTCCCCTCTTTCAAGAAGACGAACAGCGCCGGTGACGCGGTGTAGCGGCTCTCCTTGGTGAGGGGTTCACCGAAGGCAGCCTCGATCTCCTTGGCCGGCGTTCCCTCCGTCACGAAGCCTGCCTGGTCCCACTCGAAATCTGTAGCATCGGCCAACTTCAACGCCGTGCCGTTCTTCACGGACTCAAGCACCTGGTTGTTGAGCTTCTCATTCGATTCGGGCATCACGGATCCTCCTAGGGAACAGGCGGCCAGGGCGCAGGCCAGGATGAAAGAGAGCAGGCCGGCGAGGGCGACGCGGCCGGCGGAAGTTTGCGGCCGCCGTCGTGCCTGTAGTTGGCGGTGGGCCATCACGAGGTGGTCCTCGACTCGTCGTTGAACTCAGGGTCCTCGCCGTCGATGGGCGGAGCGTTATTGGCGTCGCCGGTTTGGTCCATGGGGACTTCGTTGGACGGGTGGGGCAGCAAGTCCGGCCCCACCACCACGGTATCGCCGTGGTTCACGGCTTCCTCGATCAAATCCGCAAGCTCCTCAGCGCTGGCATCCGGGTTGGAGATGGCCACGTTGCGGCCCACTTCATTGTTGTACAAATCCATGGCTTCACGGGGTGCCGGGTTCCCGGGGAGCTGTTCGTGGGCCGTGGCATAGTCCTCAGCCCAGTCCGCGCCGAACTCTTTGACCATGAGGGCGTTCCAATACGCATGACGGAAGGCGTCGTTCTGATCGTCGTTGCGGTCGGCGCTGGGGAAGCGCTCGTCGGCGATGCTGAAGGCGTCATCGTGGATGTCCTTGAAGGCGTTCATCTCGAAGGGGCCCAGGCCGTTGAGGAGTTCCGCTTCCTTCTTGGTGACCTCCCTTTGGTCGACGACGAAGCGCAGGGGGTCCCAGTCACCAGGCCAATTGGTGGTCTCGGCGTCGCTGACCTGGTATTGCTCCAGGATTTCTTCGGGCGTGGGCTGGCCCGGGCTGGGGCTCGCTGCGGTCTTGGTGGCGGCGCTGTTGCCGCCGGTGGCGCTGCTGGTGCCGGTGCCGCCTTCGGTTGACGCGGAGGATTGCTCGTCGGCATTGGCGAGGACAGACTTGGAGGCCTCTTCCAGGCCGTGCAGGGTTCGTTCAAGCAGCGGGCGCAGGTGGCCTTGCCAATCCGCGGCGAATCTTTTGGCATCCTGGCCCTGCCAGGTGCCACCGTGGCCGGCCAAATCCCGGCCGATCAGGGAATCGAGTTCGCGGACCCGGCTGGTCAGCAGTGACGCACCGTTGGCCAGGGCCTTGGAGAGCGCATTGAGTTGGTCGACGTCGGCGCCGTAGAAAGGCATGTTTCCCCCTGAGCTTTCCCCTTCATGGTTTGGCATCGTCCCCCGGACCGCAATGGGGACCTCTACCCTTGGGACGACTAAGGGAAAGCGTTCACCCGGGATGCGGCCCATCGTCGTGCTGTATATCTCACAGTGCGGGTATGGTGTGACGCTTGACGCTGAAACGGCAATTTGTTCTGGATTTCTAGCTCACCTGTGATATTTCTTGGATATGACGCAACCTACCGCCGAACATGTAGGCCTTCTGCTCCGCAACGCCCGTGGCGAAAAAGGGTGGACGCAGGGGCAGCTGGCAACCGAGCTTGGAACCAGCCAAAGCGCAATCGCCCGCATGGAGCAGGGGAAACAGAACCTGAGCCTGCGCATGATCGAACGCCTCGAAGCTATTTTCGGTCGTTCCATCGTCAAGGTTGGCAAGCCGCAGATGACGCACCTCCGCGTGGAGGGCGGCCGGACTCTGTCCGGCGACGTGGACGTCAACAGCAGTAAGAACGCCGGCGTCGCCCTTTTGTGCGCAAGCCTCATCAACCGTGGAACCACCACGCTGCGCCGTTTGGCCCGCATCGAGGAAGTCAACAGGATCGTTGAAGTGCTGACGTCCATCGGCGTTGAATGCACCTGGCTCAACGGAAGCGATCTCCGCATCCGCAGGCCCGATGTGCTGGACCTCGGATCGATGGACGTGGATGCTGCCCGCCGTACCCGCAGCGTGATCATGCTGCTCGGGCCGCTCCTGGACGAGACCAACGAGTATTTGCTGCCCTATGCCGGCGGGTGCGACCTCGGAACACGCACAGTGGAACCCCACATGCAGGCGCTGCGCCAGTTCGGCCTTGAGGTCGAGGCCAAGTCCGGCTTCTACTCAGTGACGGCTCCTCCGGCCGATGACCATGACCGCTCCTTCGTCCTGACAGAACGAGGCGACACCGTCACCGAGAACGCCATCATGGCTGCCGCGCACCGCGAAGGCACCACGGTAATCCGCAACGCCAGCCCCAACTACATGGTCCAGGACCTCTGCTTCTACTTGCAGGGACTGGGAGTAGAGATTGAGGGCGTCGGCACCACCACGTTGAAGATTACTGGCCGCCCCGCCATTGATGTGGAGATCGAGTACTTCCCGTCCGAGGACCCCATTGAGGCCATGAGCCTGATCACCGCCGGGATCGTCACCAACTCCGAGGTCACCATCCGCCGGGTTCCCATCGAATTCATGGAAATCGAGCTCGCTACCTTGGAGCAGATGGGTCAGAACCTGGAAATCTCCGGCGAGTACATGGCACGCAACGGCCGGACCCGCCTGGTGGACGTCACCACCAAGCCGTCCGAGCTCCGCGCACCGCAGGACAAGATCCACCCCATGCCTTTCCCGGGCCTCAACATCGACAACCTGCCGTTCTTCGCAGTGATTGCAGGTAACGCCGAAGGCCAAACCATGATCCACGACTGGGTCTACGAAAACCGCGCCATCTATTTGACGGAGCTCAACAAGCTGGGCGCCCAGGTACAGTTGCTGGATCCGCACCGGATCTACGTCAACGGACCCACCAAATGGCGTGCCGCGGAAATCGGCTGCCCACCGGCCCTGCGCCCTGCTGCCTGCCTGCTGCTGGCGATGCTTGCGGCCCGTGGGACCTCTGAGTTGCGCAACATCTACGTGATTGAGCGCGGCTACGAGGACCTGGCCGAGCGACTGAACACCATCGGCGCGAAGATCGAGTACTTCCAGGACTAGTCACCCTGTCCTCACCCGGTCTCCTGACGCAGAATGGAGCATGCGGACTTTCGGGGTAGAGGAAGAGCTGCTCATCGTCGATCCTGTGACGGGTGAACCCCTGGCCCTCGCGGATGCGCTGCTGGCGGGCCACAGCGAGCCTGCCACTGGAACGGGGCTCAGTCATGAGCTCAAGCTGGAGCAGATCGAGACCCAGACCCGTCCTTGCCATAGCCATGGTGACCTCCTGCAGCAGATCCGCCGGGGCCGGGCCATGGCCAACGAAGCGGCCCGCCAGCACGGAGCGCGGGTTGCGGCGATCGCTACTTCTCCGCTGGCTTCGGCCACGCACACCACACCCGATCCCCGTTATGCCGCGATGCTGGATCGCTTCGGAATCATCGCGACGGAGCAGCTGACGTGCGGTTTCCACGTGCACACGTCGGTTGAGTCACCGGAGGAGGGTGTGGTGGTGCTGGACCATATCCGCGACAAACTCGCGGTTCTGACGGCCCTCACCGCCAATTCGCCCTACTGGCGCGGGCTTCCCACCGGCTTCGACAGTTACCGGACCCAGGCTTGGAACCGCTGGCCCACCTCGGGCCCGTCGGCCGTTTTCGGTTCGCTCACGGCCTACCGGCGCATGGTGAAGCGGCTCCTGGAGACGGGCGTGATCCTGGACGAAGGCATGATCTACTTCGATGCCCGCATTTCCAGGGACCACCCTACGGTGGAGGTCCGCGTGGCTGACGTTTGCCTCCGGGCGGACGACGCCGCATTGATCGCGGTGCTGGTCCGCGCCTTGGTGGAGACGGCTTCCTTGGAAATGCTCGACGGCGTTGAGCCCACCGCAGTGCCCACGGCACTCCTGCGGATGGCGAGTTGGCAGGCGAGCAACTCGGGGTTGCGTGGAGATCTCCTGGATTTTGGTGACTTCCGCCCCTTGCCGGCCGCGGAGGTCGTGTGGGCCTTGGTGGACTACCTGAGCCCGGTGCTGGATGACCAAGGCGAGTTGGAGCTGGTCAAAGCAGGGATTTCGGACCTTTTGGGAAGGGGCAACGGTGCCCGCGAACAACGCGAAACCGCTGCCCGCTACAACGAAAGGCAACGCAGCGGGCAGAGCCAGCCGGACAGTCCACCCACCAGCGACGCCTTGGCCGCCGTCGTGGGCCATGCAGCGAAAATGACGGTGCGTGGTGCGACCGCCGACGCGCACAGGGAACCGGCGCCGATGCTGACGCGGGTCAGGAGGCCTTAGCGTCCGGGTCTTCCCACATCATCAGGTACGCGCCGACGAGCCCCTCCACCGCGTAGAAGACGAACGGCGGGATGTCCTTTTTCGCTACCAGGATGGCGCCGTAAAGGGGCGCACTGGCTGCAGCAGTGAGCCCGATCCAGCGTTGTGTGGGCAGGGACAAAAGACTCCCGCCGAGGGCAGCCAGCGCCACAACATGGAGTCCGGAGTACGCCAGGAACGGGGCGTTTGAGCCCCTGCGGTAGGCGAAACCCTCAAGGTCGGCAGCACGCCGGGCGAGGCTTGAGACGAACAGCGGGGCGCCGGCGAGCAACGCTCCGGCGGCTGCGAGAGCCCACTTTCCCGCCGTCCTCCGCGAGGCGTCCTTGCCGGGGAGCGCGCGGGCGAACGCTGCGAATCCCACCGGCACGGCGACGGTTCCCACAGCGGTCAGATGTTGCCCCGCGATCCAGCCGCGTTGGCCCGCTGTCAGCATGCGCAGGCGTTCGGCATTGTCGGGGGTGATGTAGACACGGGAGACCGGGGAGATGCCGACGAACCACACCACCGTGCCGGCAACGATGGTCGCTCCGGCACGGCGGTAGGGGTGGTTCCCGCTCATGGCAGCAAGGTTAGACCTGTTTGAGGGCCTTCTCCAGATCCAGGATGAGGTCGTCCACGTCTTCCAGTCCCACAGACAGACGGACCACGCCGTCGCTGAGTCCGATCGCCGCACGTCCCTCGGGGCCCATGGCCCGGTGGGTGGTGGTGGCCGGATGGGTGATGAGCGACTTGGAGTCACCCAGGTTGTTGGAGATGTCGATGACGCGGAGGCCGTCGAGCAATGCGAACGCGGCCTCCTTGGCAGAACGTCCAGTGGACGGGGACAGCTCGAACGTCAGCACAGTGCCGCCGGCTTTCATCTGCTTCGCGGCGAGCTCGTACTGTGGGTGGGACTTCAGCAGCGGGTACTTGACCCAGCTGATGGCAGGCTGCTGCTCCAGCCACTCGGCGATCTTCAGTGCGGACGCAGAACTGTGGTTCACCCGCAGCCCGATGGTCTCCAGGCCCTTGGTCAGCACCCAGGCGTTGAACGCGGACAGCGAGGGGCCTGTGTGCCGCATGAGCTGCTTGACCGGACCCTCGATGAATTCCTTGGTGCCCAGGATCGCGCCGCCAAGGACACGTCCCTGGCCGTCGATGTGCTTGGTGCCGGAGTAGACGATGACGTCCGCACCCAGCTCACCGCAGCGCTGCAGCAGGGGAGTGGCAAAGACATTGTCGACGACGACAGTCGCCCCGGCGGCATGCGCCAGTTCGCTGACGGCAGCGATGTCGACGATCTCCTGCATGGGGTTGGACGGAGACTCAAAGAACACCGCGGTAGTAGGCACGGAAAGGGCCTCACGCCACTGCTCCAGATTCGGCCCGTCCACGAATACCGTTTCCACGCCCCAGCGCGGCAGGATCTCGTTGAGGATGACGAAGCAGGAGCCGAACAGCGACCGGGCGGCAACCACGCGGTCACCGGCAGCCAGCAGGGCACCCAGGGCTGTGAACACCGCGGACATGCCGGACGCCGTCGCAAAGCACGCTTCGGCGCCTTCGAGCAGCCGGAGCCGTTCCTGGAAAGTAGCCACGGACGGGTTGCCATAGCGGGAGTAGACAAAGCGTTCGTCTTCTCCGGTGAAGGCACGCTCGGCAGCAGCGGCCGACTCGTACACGAATCCGGAGTTCAGGAAAACGGGCTCGGAGGTTTCCTGGAAGTTGGTGCGGTCAAGGCCGCCGCGGACGGCCTGGGTGTCGGGGCTCCAGCCGGCGGCATCGGGATTAAAAGTCACTTACTCGGTCCCCAGATTCGTTGGCAGGCCACGGTTCTTCCAGCCGTTGACGGTGCGCTCACCGTAGCGGTCCGGTTCGCCCTCAAAGCCCTCAAGGACGTTGTAGGCGGTGAAACCGGCTTGCGTAGCAGCGACGGCGGCCGAGATGGAACGCTGTCCGGAACGGCAGATGAAGACGAGCTCCACGGCGTCATCCTCGGGTGCCTGCTGCTGCAGATCGTCGATGAAGCGGGAGTTCGGGATGCCACCGGCGAGGTTCCACTGGATGAACAGGGGATCGTTCTCGGTGGCTTTGGTGTCGGGGATGCCGATGTGGGCCCATTCGGCTTCGGTGCGGACATCCACCAAAATGGCGCCCTTTTCGAGCTTGGCCCACGCGTCCTGCGGGGTCAGGTCGCCTGCGTAGCTCATGCGTGGCCCTCGAATGCTTCCTGGTCGTCGTCGTTTTCCAGCTGGTCTACGGCATTGGCGACGGCGGCATCAGCGTTGGCGATCGCGGCGGGGAGCACGATGGCCTGGGCAACGATGACGTCCGTGCCGTTGAAGGTCGCGGCCGGGCTGCCATGGAGCACATAGCCCTCGGCGAGGGAGTTGTGGATACGCTCGCAGAATTCACGGTTATCCGGGCCTGTAATCAGGCGGTATGAGAGTTTTTCTTCAGTGGGTTCAGGCATTGCTGGTGCTCCTCAGTCACGCTTGCAGTTCGAAGTGTCGATACGCCGAGTAGTCACCTGAGGCACCCCGCCGGAGAGAGGGTTGCCGACCAGCAAGTCAGGGCTTTGCGCTGGTACTCATTACTCAAGAAAAACGTAACATCCACGGGCATCGGGCTGCACTTGCAGGCGGTTGCAGCGTCGTCATGTTGCGTAATCGGCGGCTGCATCGGCTAGTGGTCCTTCAGGGCCCGCACCGCAGCCCCGACGGTCGGGAAGAAATGGTCCGGCGTGAAACGGGCCGCCGTGCCAAGACGGAGCAACGTGTCCTTCACCGGCCCTTTGAGCTCGGCGAACACCAAGTCCACTCCTTTGCTGGCCAGCCATTCGTCCAGGGTGACCAGATCGTCCAAGGCCGTGGTGTCGATCCCGGTGATGGGTTCTGCGGCAAGGATGACGTGGCCTACGGGATCCGCGGCTTCGTCGGGGGCCTCATCCAGTTGTTCCCTCACGAAGCTGGCCAGAACGTGCCCGTTGCCGAAGAACAGGGGTGCATCGAAGCGGAGGATCAACAGCCCGGGGATGCGTTTGCCTTCGGGGTGCCGTTCGAGGTCGTGGTAGCCGGGGACGCCTTCTTCTGTGCCGAGTTCGGTGCGATACGGATCCCACGCCCGACGGACGAAATCCAGGAGGGCCAAGGCAATGGCTACCACTATTCCTTGGAGGACACCCACTGTCAGGACCCCCAGGAATGCCACCAGCATCACTACGGACTCGCTTCGGCTCATGCCCAGGAGTCTTTTGACGCCGGCCGGATCTGCCAGGGCGATTGCTGCGGCAATGACGACGGCGGCCAGGGTCGCCGAGGGCAGGTATCCGGTCACTCCCGGAGCCAGCAGCATGAACGCCAGCACCAAGGCTGCTCCCACGACACCGGTCAGTTGCGACTTGGCTCCGGCGTCTACTGCCACCGGTGTCCGGGAGGCGCTTCCGGAGATGGGGAATCCACCGAGCAATCCTGTGGCAGCGTTTGCCGCCCCGAGCGCTGCCATCTCCCTGTTGCCGGACACCCGCTTGCCTTCCTTGGCGGCCAGGGTTTGGGAGAGGACGCCAGTATCTGCGAAGGCCATGAGGGCAATGCCCGCCGCGGCCGGGAGCAGAGTCAGGGCGTCCACCCAGCCGATGCCGTCGAGTGCGGGCATGGGCAGGCCCTGGGGGAGAACCCCCGTGACCTTCAGGTCGTCGTCAAGGTCGAAGAGCGCCGTCACCACGCAGGAGCCAACCACCGCCAACAAAACGCCAGGCACCTTCCACTTCAGGAACCTCGGGATCCAGATGAGCGCCAGCGAACCCACTCCCACCAGCAGCGCGGAGAGGTTGACCCCACCAGTGATTACCCCGGTGGTGACCTTAGCGAGCTTTTGCCAGATATCGCCGTCGGCCTCTATTCCCAGGAACGCCGGCAATTGCGACAGCGCCACCAGCAGCGCGATCCCGTTCAGGTACCCGAGCCGGATCGGTTTGGACAACAGGCCGGTGATCGCACCCAGCCTCAGTGCGGAACCGGCCAGCATAATGGCGCCAACCAGCAACGCCAGGAGCCCTGCCAGGGCCACGATCTTGTCGCTGCCGCCCGCCGCCAGGGGGATGACCGCCGCTCCGATCAGCGGGGCGAGAGCCGAGTCGGGGCCGAGGACCAGGATGCGGGAAGGCCCGACGACGGCATACACGAGAAGCGGGATGACAGTCGCGTAGAGCCCGGTGACGGGAGGAAGCCCGGCGGCCTGCGCGTAGGCCATCCCCGCCGGCACCAGGAGGGCGAACAGTGCGGCACCGGCGATGATGTCGTGCCGCAACCATTCACGCTGGTAGCCCTTGAGGGCCCAGACGCCGGATAGCCGGTCCTTGGCTGAAGGACGGGTGGTTGCTGCACTCATACTGCGATCATTCCCGACCCCTGCTCTTTGCGGAACACGGCGAACGCCGTATGTGGAAATCCGGACCGGTCCGGGGGACGTTCAAATGTGACGTCCCGGGAGCATAATTGACCCAGTACGACCCCCTGTAACTTCGCATGAAATCAGGTCGTGGTGAACGGACAGAGCAGTTCTACACTCAAGCCCATGCTGCATTTTGGATGGTTTGTGGGCCACGGATTCGGTGTTCAGGGATGGGGGACGCCGGGCTACGGACTGGGCTACGACTGGAAGAAACCCGCCCTTTACCAGGAAGCCGTCCGGGCTTTTGAGCGATCCGGGTTGGACCTGTTCATCATCGAGGATTCCCTCACGGTGCCGGACACCTATGGTGGTTCGGCCGAGGTATCCCTGGCCCATGCTTCGTTCGCGCCCAAACACGATCCGCTGGCGCTGGTTCCCTACCTTCTCTCTGCCACCGAACACTTGGGGATCGTGCCGACGGTCAGCGCCTCCTTCTACCCGCCCTTCACAGCTGCCCGGCTCCTGGCCACTTTGCAGCACTTCTCCGAGGGGCAATTGGGGTGGAACGTGGTCACCTCAGGGAGCGACCTTGCCGCGCAGAATTATGGGCTGGACCAGCAGATTGAACACGATCTGCGGTATGAGAAAGCTGAGGAATTCGTCGACGTCGTCCGGCGGCTGTGGCGCAGCTGGGAACCAGGCGCCGTGATTGAGGACGTTGACGCCGGCGTGTTCGCCGATCACACCAAAGTGCACCCGATCAACCACCAAGGCGACTTCTTCAAGGTGCGGGGCCCGTTGAACACGGCGCCTTTGCCGGAGGAGCCGGTGCTGGTTCAAGCTGGGGCTTCGCCTCGGGGCAAGGCGTTTGCAGGAGGCCATGCCGATGTTGCCATTGCCTTGGCCCGGGGCGTCGACGGCATGAAGTCCTACCGGGACTCGATCCGCGCCGAGGCTGCCAAAGCCGGCAGGAACCCCGACGACGTCAAGGTCCTGTTCGTGCTCAAGCCCACTGTGGTTGGCTCTACCGCCGAGGCAGAGGAATTGCGGGCGCAACGCCGGGAGCTCACCCAACGGGACATCGACAGCCAACTCAACTCCATCTCCTACCTTTCCGTGATCGACTTCAAGAAGTTCGACCTGGACGAGCCCCTTCCCGAGCTGAGCACCAACAGCAACCAGGGAACGCTGGAACACTTTGCCAAGGCCGCGCCCCCAGGGTCCACGCTGCGCCAGATCCTGCAGGCCCGCAGCGGCGGTGCCGGCGACTCGATCATCGGAACAGCGGACGAAATCGCCGACTACCTGGAGGAGACCGGTTCTGCAGTGGGTGGAGACGGCTTCCTCTTCTCCGGCTTCGTGGATCCGGTGACGGTGCACGGGGTGCTGGACAAGCTCACCCCGGAGCTGCGTCGCCGCGGCCTGTTGAGGAAGAGTTACGGCAACGGTGGGTTCCGGCAGAATCTCTTGGACTTCTGATGGTCTCTTCCGAAACACGGACCTTTCTCCTCGGGACGGCACCGGTGACTGCGAGAAGTGTTGCCTTGGCTGCCAAAGACCTCACGTTCCACGTGAAACTCAACCCAGATGCGTTGTCTTTGATCGGACGTTCCCGGGAAATACTGGAGCGCACGGCGGCGTCCGGACAACGGGTCTATGGACTCAACACCCTTCTCGGGTCCGGTCGGGACACGGATGTGGAGGAGAAGTCGCTCCTGGCCTATCAGGTCCAGGTGGTCAGGTACCACAACAGCGGGGTGGGCGAATATCTGGACCGCGCCGCGGCCCGGGCAGTGATCCTCGCACGCCTGATCGGATTCAGCCGGGGCGGCTCGGGAGTGCGGCCGGAAACAGCGGGCTTCTATGCCGAACTCCTCAACCGCGGTGTCCTCCCCGCCATCCCTCGCGAAGGTTCCGTAGGGTCGTCAGACCTCACCCAGCTGGCCGCCGTCGCCGCCGTCGCCATCGGTGAGGGCGAAGCTATCGACGCGAACGGCACCCTGGTGCCGGGTGCCAAAGCGCTCGCCGATGCGGGGCTCCAACCCCTGGTCCTCGCGCCCGGTGAGGCGCTCGCCCTTGTCAGCGCCAATGCATACTCCGTCGGCGCCGGGACCCTCGCGCTGGTCCGGTTGCAGCATCTGGCCCGACTGGCCGACGTCGCGCTTTCCCTCTCGCTGGAGAGCATCGCAAGGTACGACGGCGGCGGTAACCTCAGTCCGTTTTCGCCGGCAATCCAGGCGGCCAAGGCGGTGGACGGCCAGGGTGATTCGGCTGATGCTGTCCGCCGCCTGCTCAGCGGTGGGTGGTTGGAGGGTGCCCGTCCTGAGGTGTCCGTGCAGGATGCCTTGTCCTTCCGTGCAGCGCCGCAGACCCACGGGGCCTTCCGGTCCCTCGTGGCGCAGCTCGGTGTTGCCCTGGAGGTGGAGCTCAATGGCCGAGGCGACAACCCGCTGGTGGATGTCGACTCCGGCCAGATGGTGTCGGGCGGAAACTTCCAACCGATGCAGCTCGCCCTTGCTTTTGAGAGCTTGCGGCTGGCCTTGGCCCATGTGGGGATTGCCAGTGAACGGCGCATCGCCAAGTTATATCCTCCGCAGCGGGCTATCCGGGCCCGGCATTTACAGGCGGCAGCTGAAACAGGGAGCGGTGTCGGCGCCGGTCCCGGTCTTGCCCCCGGTCTGGCCCAGGAGGAGCTGCCCGGGCTGCTGTGGTACTCCGCTGCGGGGCTCCTGGCCGAGCTCAAGTTCCTGGCAGCCCCGGCCACCCTGGGCGCCCCCACTCTTTCGGCCGACGTCGAGGACCACTCAACACTTGCCCCTTTGGCTCTGCAGCAACTCGAGAAGTCGCTGGATGTCCTGGAGAAGCTCGTCACGATCGAGGCTCTGACGGCCTCGTACCTGCTGCTCGAAGCGGGAGCTGCGCAGCCCCTCGGGAGGGGGACAGGCGTCGTCGTGGGCCGGCTCGCCGACGTGCTGGCCGACAGGCCTTCGGCGCCGGACCTGGTGGAACGGGCCCGGGCTGCACTGCGCGACGTCGTCAGCCAGCTTTTCCCGGAGACAGAGGAAGGGACGGGGTCATGGTGAATCCGACGATTCGTCACCAAGGGGTGCACGCGGCGGCCCCGGTGCCTGACGGGCTGGATGCTTCGGTCCTGGACAAAGTGGGAAACACGCCCTTGGTGAAGCTCGAAGCATTGGGCCGCGGCCTGGGCAGCGCCATCCACGTCAAGCTCGAGTCCGAGAACCCCGGTGGATCCATCAAGGACCGCACCGCACTCAGCATGGTTCGGGCGGCAGAGAGGTCCGGGGAGCTGAAGCCCGGGGCCACCATCGTGGAAAGTACCTCGGGCAACACGGGGATAGGGTTGGCGCTCATTGGCCACTTGACCGGACACCCCGTGGTGGTGGTTACCGGTGACACCATTTCGCAGGAGAAGCTCGCCGCCCTCCACAATTACGGCGCCCGCGTGGTCCTGACGGACTGGAACGCGCCGTCGGAATCGCCGGAGAACGCCCGTGCCGTAGCTGCCCGGATTACGGCGGAGACGCCGGGTGCGTGGCGGCCGATGCAGTTCGACAACCCGGCGAATCCCCTGGCCCACTACGAAACCACAGGACCGGAAATCTGGGAGCAGACAGGGGGCTTGGTGACGCACTTCGTTGCCGGCATCGGGACCGGCGGGACCATCAGCGGGAACGGGCGGTACCTGAAGGAACAGGTAGCGGCCTTGAGGCCCGGTGGTCATCTGGAGGTCGTCGGGGCCGACCCCTATGGCTCTGCCTACAGTGGCGGACATCCCGGCGAGATCCTGGTGGACGGCGTGGGGAACTCTTGGCCCGAACCCGAGTGGCCCAAGGCTTTTGATCGCGGCATCGTGGACCGGTTCCTCCGCATCCCCAACGACGAGGTCTACACCACCGTTCACCGGCTCCTCGACGAGGAAGGGCTCGCGTTGGGTCCTTCGTCGGGGCTCGCCGTGGCCGCTGCCCTTCGGGTGGCACGGGCGGCGCCTTACGGTTCAGTGGTGGTGGCCATAGCCCCCGACGCCGGAACCAACTACCTGAGCAAGGCTTTCAACCCGGTGTGGCTGGCGGAGCACGGCATCCGGCTCGCCGCCGACGCCCCGGGCTGACGCTCTCTCACCTCTTGCGGGCTTGGGCCGGACGCTCTCTCACCTCTTGCGGGCTTGAGCCGGACGCTCTCCCACTTGAGGGTGTCCGGCTCCTTTGCGTTAAGCTCCAACCATGCCCGAACAGGAAACGCAGCCACGCCTTGCTGGCTATTTGGACAAGCAGCAGCCGGATCTCTACGCAACGCTGAGCCACTATTCCCAGCAGCTCGTGGAGGAAGCCGACCGGCTTGGCATCCCCCGCCGGACGCTCGAACTCATCAATTACTTGTCCTCGCAGATCAACGGCTGCGCCTTCTGCCTGGACCTTCACCATCGTCGGGCCCTGAAATACGGCGAAACCGAACAACGGTTGTCCTTGGTTGCTGTGTACAAGGAGGTGCAGCTGTTCGAGCCCGCAGAAGTGGTGGCCATGGAGATTGCCGAGCAGATTACCCGTATGAGCTCCTCACGGCCCAGCCCCGAGCTCTTCGCGCAGGCACGGCAGCACTACAGCGACGAGCAGATCAGCGTGCTCTGCATGGCTGCCATCGGGATCAACGCCTTCAACCGACTGTCGATCCTGAGCGAGCACCCGGTACGCGCCGCCAAGAAGTAGGGCCGCATACCGAAGCGTCCTGACCCTCTTTCAGACCAGATCAGCCCCCAAACAACCCGGGGAGGTTGCCTGGGGGCTGATCGGTTTTCAAAGAAGGTCAGGGAGCCACCCGGGCCTAGGCGTCGACCACTTTCTTGAGCGACCGCCGTCGTCCGTATTTGAAGTAGAAGACGGCGTAGCAAGCCCCCACGAAGGGAACGCCGAACAGAAGCGCCGCCACTTGGTTGGGATCGAACGCGATGCCGACCAACGACACCACGCACAGGGCGAACGCCAGGATCGGGACCAGCGGGAACAGCGGCGCCTTGTAAGGGAGCGTGCTGAGATCGCCGCCGTTCTTGATGAAAGTCCGCCGGTAAATGAAGTGCGAAGCCACAATCGACATCCAGACGCCGACAGTCGCGAAGCCGGCCACCGAAACGAGCACAAGGTAGACCGTCGCCGGCGCCACAACGCTGCTGATCAATGAGGCCAGGCCGCCCAGCATGCTCACGCAGAGGGCAACCATGGGTATGCCCCGCTTGGTGAGCTTCTTGAACGCCTTCGGTGCGTGGCCCTCGTCAGCCAGCGAGAACAGCATGCGGGCGCAGGAGAAGAGCCCGCAGTTACCGGCGGAGAGCAGTGCCGTGATGATCACGAAGTTCATGATGTCCGCGGCAAATGGGATGCCGAGCATCGAGAAGACCGTGACGAACGGACTCTCATCCACGCTGACTTTTTCATAAGGGATGGTGGCCGCGATGACCGTGATTGCCCCGACGAAGAAGATCATGAGCCGGATGACGGTGGTTCGCATGGCTTTGGGGATGTTTGCGCCCGGGTTGGCCGTTTCGCCCGCGGCCACCCCGATCAATTCGGAACCCGAGAAAGCGTAGAAGACCGCAAGGCAGGTGACGAACACACCGGTGAAGCCGTTCGGGAACAGCCCGTCCGGCGTGGTGAAGTTCTCGCCGAACGAGGGGTAGTCGCCCGCGGCGAGCGGATGGAAGCCCGCCAGTGCGGCGCCACCGAGAATGATCAGGCCGACGACGGCGGCGACCTTGATGAGCGCGAACCAGAACTCCGATTCACCAAAGACGCGCGATGAAATGGCGTTCAGGGTGAACAGGACCGAGGCGAAGATGAAGCACCAGATCCAGACGTCGACGCCTGGGAACCAACGCTGCATGAGGAGGCCGGCCGCTGTGAATTCTGAACCCAACGCCACCGCCCAGCAGAGCCAGTACAGCCAGGCAGTGGCGAATCCCGTGGCGGGACCGATGGTCCGGCTGGCATAGATATGGAAAGCGCCCGAAACGGGAAACGCGACAGCGAGTTCCCCGAGGCAGGCCATCACCAAGTAGACCACCACGGCGCCGATGAGGAACGCCAGTACCGCGCCCAAGGGGCCGGCAGTGGCGATGGTGTATCCGGAACTAACGAACAGGCCCGAGCCGATGACGCCGCCCATGGCAATCATGACCAGGTGCCGGGCCTCCATGGACCGGCGCAGTCCTGTGGTTGAGGAGCCAGTCCGGGACTGCGCCTCGGTTGCCGATGCGTCGGCTTCTGTGGGGGAGCTGAGTCCCATATTCCCTCCGGGAAGTTAGCCAGCAAAGTTTGACGTAGTGCCAGCCGGACGTGATCCAACTAACACGAGAACAAGATTCATCACATGACGAATGACCATTTCAAGGAGGATAAGGAATGCGATTGGACGCGCAGGGCGGCCTTGGCCGAGGCCAAGCTTTCCTAATCATTGAGTCACGCGAGCGATTACTCTACTTGTCATCTGTTAGGTTCCATGCGGAGCTCCATGAGTGAACTCCCTTGGTGAACTTCACTGACAAGAGCGGGTTATTCAATCCCCGCGAACAGTTCGTTCAGCTCGGCGGTGAGTTGCTTGCGCACATCAGGTGCGCCAACTTCCTTGCCGTTGATGTGATTCACGGGGGCGATCAGCCGAATGCTGGAGATGAGCCAGACGGCGTCGGCATCGAACAAGTCCTGGGGCTCCAAGGGGCCATAACCCAGTTCCCACCCGGCAGCCTTCGCTGCGGCAAACAAGGCGCCCTGCGATGTGCCCGGGAGAATGCCACTATCCAACTGCGGTGTGATGAGGCGTCGGACTGTCCTGACGGAACCGTCGCCGTCGTCGACCGTTTCAAGGTGTGCCAGCAACACCGTGGACGTCGGGCCTTCCAGGACCCGCCCATCGGTGGAGGTGAAGATCGCGTCATCGGCGCCCTGTTTGTGCGCGTAGCGCAGTGCAGCCATGTTGACCGCGTAGGAAAGCGTCTTCGCGCCCAACAGCAGCCACGGCGCTCGCTCGCCGGCTTCGGTATCGAAACCACGATCCAAAAGTACGACGTCGATACCCGTCTCGCGCTGTCGGCGGCTGCCAGCGGGGGAGGGCGAAGCCTGTACCCAGCAGGTAGGGCTGGCCGCGCCTTCGACGCCCCGGGTCACGATCAGCTTGACGACTACCTCGTCCTCTTCCGGCGTGGCAGCCGGGTGGACGTCGCGGAACTCGTTGATTGCCGTCTCGATGGCACGGCGCCACACGTCCTGTCCTGGAAGAACCAGGTCAAGGGCCGCCGCAGAACTGCCCAACCGGTTCAGGTGTGCCTGGACTTTGCGGGGACGGCCTTGGACTGCGAGGAGCGATTCGAAAACGCCGTCACCGCGTGTGGCACCCAGGTCCGTTGCCATGAGCTGGGGCTGGCTGGAATCGGCAATACGTCCGTTTTCGAAGGCGGGGTCCAGGAAAACGAGGACCGTGGGGGCAGGTGAAGTCATGGTCCAAGCTTAGTGCTGGGCCGCTGCTGATGACTTTGCCGGATAGGCTGTGGTCACTGTTGTTCATGGAACCCCGGGGGTTATCGCGTGCTCTTTCCTTTTCCGTTCGGCCAGGAGTGGACCTGGTTGCTGGGCGCCTGGGCCATTGCGGAAGTCATCATGCGCATCGTCCTGCTGGGCATCATTCCCGGCAACCGCCGTCCTACCACCGCCATGGCGTGGCTTCTGGCTGTGTTCCTCATCCCATCTGTCGGGTTTGTCCTGTTCCTCCTCTTTGGCAACTTCAAGTTGTCCCGTCGCAGGCGCGAGCAGCAGGAAGAGGTCAATCGCCGGGTTCGCGCGGTAACCTCCGATCTTGCGGATCCCGTGAGCGTCTATTCCGGACCGGAATGGGTCAAGTCGGCGGGTGAGCTTAACCACAGGCTAGGGTCGCTGCCCATGGTCGACGGCAACAAGGTTGAGTTGATCCCCGGCTACGAAGAGTCGATCAAAGCCATGGCCGAGGCCGTCAAGGGCGCCAAGAGCTACGTCAACGCCGAGTTCTACATCATGAGCAGCGATTCCGTGACGGACGATTTGCTGACAGAGCTGGAGAAGGCGGCTGACCGCGGTGTGACCGTCAGGCTGCTCTTCGACCACATTGGAACACTGCGCGTCAAGGGATACCGCCGCCTGATCCGCAGGCTCAAGGCAGGCAAGATCCAATGGAAGCGGATGCTGCCGCTGCTGCCGATTCACGGTCAATGGCGCCGCCCGGACCTCAGGAACCACCGCAAGATTATGGTGATCGACGGTGAGGTTGCCTTCACCGGCTCGCAGAACCTGATTGAGCCCTCCTACAACAACCCCAAGCACCACAAGGTGGGCCGTAAATGGGTTGAGCTCATGTCACGGCTTGAGGGGCCGATTGTGGCCACCCTGAACGTCGTGTTCGCCACGGACTGGCTCAGTGAAACGGACGAATCCCTGGAAGACCAACTGCGCCTGCCTGCACTGCCTGCTCCCGGCAGTGTCACGGCCCAGGTAGTGCCGAGCGGTCCAGGGTTCGCAACCGAGAACAATTTGCGGTTGTTCAATACCCTGATCTACTCGGCGCAGCACCGGATCTCCATCTGCAGCCCGTACTTCGTTCCCGACGATTCCCTGCTTTATGCCATCACCACCGCAGCCCAGCGAGGTGTTGACGTGGAACTCTTCGTCTCCGAAAAGGGCGACCAGTTCCTGGTCCACCACGCCCAGCGCTCCTACTACGAAGCCCTGCTGGAGGCCGGCGTCCGAATCTACCTGTACCGGGCGCCGTACGTCCTCCACGCCAAGCACTTCACTATCGACGACGAAGTGGCCGTTCTTGGTTCCAGCAACATGGACATGCGCTCCTTCTCCCTGAACATGGAGGTTTCGGTGATGCTTCTCGGCGCCGAAACGGTAAACCTCATGCGGGCCGTGGAATCCACGTATCGCGAGGTGTCCCGTGAGCTTATGCTGGATGACTGGATGGATAGGCCCCCGTTGGCCAAGTATGTGGACAACGTGGCCAGATTGACGGCGACGCTCCAGTAGTCCTCCACCGTGGACCGGGGACAGAACCTAGCCCGGGAACTCAGCGCCCAGCGTGGACAGAACGCCGAACGCCTTGGTCCGGATTTCCTCATATTCGTCGTCGGCCACTGAATCCGCGGTGATGGCCCCGCCCACGCCGAGGGAGAGCGTTCGGCCGCCGTCGCCGTCGGGATTGACGACCAGGGTGCGGATGACGACGGCGAGGTCCGTGGCGGCGTTCAGCGAAAAGTAGCCAATGGCGCCTGAATAGATGCCACGTGGCCCCGCTTCGAGCTGGTCCAGGATGTCCATGGTGCTGATCTTCGGTGCGCCGGTCATGGAGCCGGCCGGGAAGGCCGCAGCCAAGGCCTCGGCCCGTGGTGCGCCCGGCTTCAAGTGCGCGTCAATGGTGCTCACCATTTGGTGCACGGTGGCGTAGCTTTCGATCGCGCACAGGCGGCTGACCGTCACAGAGCCTGGGATGGCGAAGTGGCTGAGGTCATTGCGCAGCAGGTCCACGATCATGATGTTCTCGGCGCGATCCTTCGTCGAAGTCTCCAGATCGTGCCGTAAAGCGGCGTCTTCGGCCGCATCAGGGGACCGGCGCCTGGTGCCCTTGATCGGCTCGGCGCGCATGCCGCCGTCGGACAGGATGCGAAGGAAGCGTTCCGGCGACGTGCTCGCGACCACCAGTTCGCCGAATCGCAGGTAACTGGCGAACGGTGCCGGGTTCCGGCGCCGAAGGTTGAGGTAGCTTCTCCACGGATCCAGGTCCCGGGCGGGGGCTTCAAGGGTGGTGGTCAGGCAGATTTCGTAGGAGTTGCCTTCGCTGATTTCGTGCTGGGACTCCGCGATTTTGCGCTTGTAATCCGTCGCGGAGTCCCGGCTGACGAAGGCGGGGACGGGCCCGGCGGTGGGGACTGGGGCAGAGCCAGCGCCCGGAACGACGCCAGCGCCCGGAACGACGCCGGCAGCAGCCACGACGGCGGCGCGTGCCGTACGGAACCACTCATCGGCGTCGGGCGCATCCAAGGCGAGCAGCCAGACTGTCTGTTCCCGATGGTCAAGCACCACCGCGCGTCCGGCGAAGAGCAGGGCCGCATCCGGGGTGTCTGGGATGACATCGTTGCCGCCCGTTTCCCGTTTGAGTTCGTACCCCAGGTAGCCGAGCCACCCGAGGGTGAATTGGCAGTCGTAGCCCCGGGGTGCCCGGACTGCGCGGCGGCCCCACACGGAATCGAGCCATCGGAAGAACGGACCGGAGGTGGTTACCGTGGTGGTGCCCGCCGTAACCTGGGTAACCCCGGACCGGTGGCGCACCGACTGGCCGTACGTCCCGCCGTCGTCCGCCAGGATGCTGAAACGGCTGCGGGCGGCGGCCTGGGACCTGCCGGCGACGGCTGAGGCGTTGGAGGAATCGAGCCAGGCAGCGTTGCCGGATCGTTCGTAAAGGGTCTCAAAAAGCAGCGCCGCGTCCGGGGTCGCTTCCAGGCGCTCGGACCGCAGCTGCAGTCCGCGTCGCGCGCTGAGCTCGGGGGCGAGGATGGCGGCGAGCGATGGCAGATACATGAGTGCCTGCAGGACGTTGTCCGGGGCGCTCCCGTCGGCAAGGTTTTGCACGCGAACGTCAGCGGAGCTGACCACGGAGTCGGTGGAAAGCCAGTCCTCTTCCTGGGCTGCCCAGGCGTCCCAGTACGGTTCGTAAGTGCTTCCGTCCCGCGCCAAAGCACGACGACGGCGGTCGTCACCGGGGGCTTCGACCCACACCACCGCGTCCAGCATGGAACGGGCAGCGTCCGCGGCTGCGCCCACACCCTCAACAATCACGATCTCGGCGGGAAGCGTGACATTCAGTCCGCCGTCGTAGTGCCTTTCCCAATCCCAACTGGTCCATTCGGCGGCCCGACCGGAGCTCAAAGGAGTCAGGACCGTGGCGACGTAACGCTCGATGCCCGTGCGGAGGCCGTTCCAGCCGGGATAGATGTCTTCCAGATGGAACAGCGAAACCTTGTGGTGCTGCCGCAACCGGGCGGCAAGTTCAACGGCCAACGTGGTTTTTCCTGCGCCGGATCGTCCGTCAACAGCGATGATCACGGGTGCAGGGGTCATGACATAGAGGTTACCTGCTGGGGCTCGTCGGCTTCGGTGTTCTGCGGGGCAGCGGCGATCGCCGACTTCACGTACTCCACGATTCCGGGAATCGATGCCTTGATGAGTGTCCAGGTGTTGTCGAAGTCCGTGTGGCCGCCATACCAGGGATCCTCAATGCCCAGGTCCAGGGAGCTCCGGCCCGCCATGTGGGGATCGAAGCTGCGGAGCATGCGTACTCTCTCCAGCGACTCATGGTCCGGCGCCCCTTGCTGCAACCAACCGAAATGGTCTACATCGAGCGCCAGGATCAGGTCGCGTTCGGCGAACCATCCATGCCGCCATTTGCGGGCTACGTGGTCCTCCGAAGCGATGTGCTGGGCCGTGAGGACGCGGGCCGCGCGGGGATCGATCGGATGCCCCACCTCGTACCCGGTGGTGCCCGCAGAGTCCACCTCAACCAGCTTCCCGAGCCCTTCCGCTTCGAAGGCTTCGGTGAGCATGAGCGCTGCCATGGGCGAGCGGCAGATGTTTCCAGTGCAGACCGTGATGATGCGGTATGGGCTCGTCGTTGAGTACATGGAGCAAGCATGGTTGATGGCACCCCTCCTTGGCTAGGGCCCACTCCACAAGAAAGTCATTTTTTGTGTCGAATCTGTCACATAGCGCCCAATGTAAGTAGTAAGCGCTTTCTATTAGTGTCGATCTACATAGCGCCAGCAAGATTATTCCGCCGAACTATTGCGTTAATTGATAGTAAGCGCTTTCATTTTAAACCGTGAGGCTGGTCACAGTGATTGGCCCGGACTAAAGGATGATCCATGAGTGAAAGTCACAGCCGTCTCCACGATTCACGAAGAGCGGAAGAACCCGGGGTGCTTTCCCTGGGGCGTCATGCCATCAGCAGGCGCGGTGCATTGGGCGCCATCGCGGTGGTCGCTGGAAGCGTCATGGTGCCGTGGACTGCGGGCGCCGCCTCCGCCGACACACGAACCAGCCAATCGCGCAGCCAAATCGTCACAGCGATGCCGGATTCCCACGGCTCGGAGGAGGACAGGCTTCAGATCTCCTTGTGCACCACCAACCTTCAGTCCACAGGTTTCTACCTGCCAGCCAATACGGCCTTGACGGTGACCATCAAGGCGATGACGGCCGCGGACGCGGTGCTGGTCGTAGGGGCGCCCGACGCCGATGCCCGGCCCGAGTTCAAAAAGTCCCGTGAATACCCGCTCAAGAAGGGGAAGAACGTCATCACCGACGCTGGGGGTGGCGTGATCTATTACAAGGTGATCGGAGCCGGCGGCTATGTCAGCGCCACGCTTGATGCCGTTGCGCAGCCGATGCCCTACTTCGTCTACGGCCGCACTAGTGAACTCGAATTCCAGCGCCAACTCGATGAGCGACCCACTCCGTTCGTGGAGCTCGTCAGCGCCCACGCCACGGTGACGGTGGAGCGCGCCTCCGCGCTGAGATACCGTTCCGAGAACCACTCAGACTTGATGTTCACGTTCGAGGACCTGATCTCCATCGAGGATGCGACCAGCGGTTATGACGGCTCCTGTCCACTTCATGCCCGGCAGGCCCATGCCTACCACCTGGTGGGATACCCCTCGGCAATCGCCAATGTGGGGGCGTACGCAACCCACGGACACACGTCCTTTCCGCCACCCATTCAGGACCGGCTCCTGACGGTGGAGGGGCTGCGGATGCGGGGTTGGGGTATCTATCACGAGCTCGGCCATCAGCATCAGCAGGTGACCTACAAGCCGACGTCGCTCACGGAAGTCACGGTGAACATCTACTCCTTGGCCGTCAATGCGAGTTTCGCCAGGAAGTATGGGCAGCAGCCCCGACTTCACGTGCCGGATGCAGCCACGGGCCTGACGCCGTGGGAGTCTGCCGTGCCGATGATCGGCAGTGAAGGCGTGGTGTACGGGACCACATTCGACGGCATGGAACGCCTCGTCATGTTCGAGCAACTCCGCCTCGGCTTCAAGAATTTCTGGCCGACCCTGCACAAGATCATCCGCGAGCAGCGCCCTCCGAAGGGAGACTACTGGGATGAGGCTTACCGTTTGCGCAACTTCGTGGTGTGGGCAAGCAAGGCCGCCCAGGCTGACTTGAGCGACTTCTTCCTCAAGTGGGGCTTCACGGTTGACGGCGACGCGCGGGCACAAATTGCGGCGGCAGGGCTTGTCCCGCCGGCAACTGATCCCACGCTGATCCGCGACGAGGCGCAACTGATGTTGGCCAGGCAGATCCAGGCGCAGAAGTCCCTCGCCGCACGCTCCCAGTTCGAGGAGTCCGGCGCGCAGTAGCGCCTAGGCGATGGTCGCCGGGGCCGTGGTGGGTTCCTGCGCTTCGGCGGCCAGCGCTGCGGCAGCGAGGTAAACGGTACGTACGACGGCGGCCCGTCGCCTTTGCGTACGGCCTGGACCATCGCCCGCCATCAGTCCGTCGAGCGCGGGCAGCACGGGTGCGGCGTCGCACAAGCTCACGATGGTGATCAACAGGTCTCCTGCGTCTTCCCGTGAGATGCCGGGAAGCGCCGCAATGGTGCTGTTGACCTTGGATGCGCAGTTGGCCATCCGCTTGGGCAGTCCCACAACTTCGGTTCCCCGTTCCAGGCCTTCCCAGAAGAGGAGTCTTGGTGCCGTGGCGTCTTTTTGGTGGTGGTCGAACAGCCTTCCGGCGTAGTCCGCCATGGCTTCCGGTCCTCGGCCCTCGATGGGTACCTCGTCCATGAGGGAGCTGAGGGCCGCGACAATCACGGCGTCGAAAAGGGCGTTCTTGTTGCCGAAGTACTGGTAGATCCGCTCTTTGTTGACGCCGGCTTCCGACGCAATGCGGTCGATGCGCGCTCCCGCGAGTCCGCGCGCGCAAAACTCGGACGTTGCTGCTTCAAGCAGCAGCCCCTTGGTTCGCTCTGTGTCCCACGCCATAGGGTCATGTTACCAGTTTCCAACTAAGTAGTTGTAATTGTGTGCGCGTGGAGTTATGGTGAATCCAGCTCAATTGCAACTAACTGGTTGGAGAATGCCATGACGACCCAAACCGCCGCGGAAACAACCCCCACAGCCCGCCCGCACGCGCCATCCGTCCACACCCGGGCGATCATCACGTGGATGGCGATCTTCCCGCTCGTGTCCATCGGCATGCTGGTGCTTGGGCCGATCATGGAGCCGTGGCACCCGGTCCTTCGGGCGCTCGTGCTGACCGCATTCGTCGTTCCCACAGCTGTCTACCTGGTGGTTCCCCGGATGCTTGCGGGCCACGGCGCCCTGAGCCGCAAAGCAGTGGAGCGCGCCGCCCAACGTGCGGCCCGCAAGTCCGCTGAGAAGAAACCCTGGAACTAGGCGCCCCGCAGCTGCTCGACGTCGGCGATGCCCGGGTACGCGGCCTGCGTACCCTTCCTCGTTGCAGCCAGGGCAGCGGCTACTGAGGCGAAGGACGCGGCATTGGCCAGGGATTCCCCAGCCGCCAGGCGGGCAGCAACAGCACCGGTGAAAGCGTCGCCCGCTCCCGTGGTGTCCACTGCGTTGACACGCGTCGGGGCAATCCGGGTGATCTGGTCCTCGGAACCGCGGGCCAGCGAATCCAGCACCACGGAACCCTGCGCGCCGAGGGTCACGAGCACGCGCTGCAGGCCCCGGTCAGCGAACTGGCTCCGGACCGGCTCCCACGCTTCAGCTTCGGCATCGGAGTCCGGAACATCGGCTTCTGCACCAAGGAACAGCGAAGCTTCGTGCGCGTTCACCAGCAGCACGTCGCTCAACCCCGCAAGGACCTCCGGTACCTCCGCGTAAGGCGAGAGGTTCAACAGCACGGTTGCGCCGGCGTCGTGCCCTGCTTGGGCGGCGGCAATCACCGTATCGATCCCCACCTCCAGGCAGAGGCAGACCACGGCAGCATCGCGAAAAGCGTCCGCGCTGATGTCGGAAGGGACAAGCGTGCCGTTCGCACCGGCCGAAATAATGATGCTGTTCTCGCCGCCCGCGTCGACCGAAATGACGGCGACACCCGTGGCCTTGTCTGAGCGTCGCACGCGGGACACGTCCACGCCGGCGCTGGCCGCCGAGTCCAGCAGCATGGTGCCGTTGGGATCGTCGCCGACAGCGCCGATCAGGCGGACCTGGCCGCCCAGCTTGCTCGCAGCGACTGCCTGGTTGGCGCTCTTGCCGCCCGGATTCACGGCAAAACCGTTGCCATGGACCGTTTCGCCCGGTTGGGGGAGCCGGTCGCAATAGATGGTGAGGTCGGCGTTGAGGGAGCCGACGACGACGATTCCCGCTTTGGATGCGTCGCTCATGCGGTCACCTTTTCGGTCTCGGTCACTTCTGCGTCAACTGGCTTCGGGATCAGGAGGGACGCGGCGAACGCGGCGAGCGTGATGGCCAGGCCCACCACGACGACGGTCAAATAGGACGCCTTGGCATCATTCAGCGAAGCGGTTGCGACGAGCACGGCCGGCAGGACCAGGAAACTCAAGCCCGCGCCGAGGTTGAACGCTCCGGCGTTCATGCCCGGCAGGAAGCCGGGGTTGCCTTGGGGCGAGAGGACCACGCCGAGTCCGTTCAGCATGATGTTGACGGTACCGGCGTACATGATGCCCAGCAAGGCCGTGCCCACAATCATCATCGGCAGGTTGCCGAGCCCAAAGAAGGCAATGATCGCCAGGGCAACAAGGCTGCCAAGAAGACCAATACGCAGGACTTTCGTGTACCCGAGGACGGGTGCCAGGCGCCCGCTGATCGGGCCGAACAGCCAACCCAGGAGGGCGTAGGGGGTCAGGATGATGAGCGACATTTCCGTGGGACCCACGCCGAAGCCCGGATCCGCTGCCTGCACATAGGCCGGAACGATGCCGTTGATGACTGCGAAGATGCCCGTCATGGTCAGTGTGGTGGTCAGCAGCGGCGCCCAGGTGGAGCGCTGGCGCAGGTGCACGGTTTCCACCATGGGCTGCTTGGCGCGCTTCTCGACGGTCCAGAACGCAAAGAACGCGACGGCGGCAATCACCGTCAGGAAGATCGCGAGGGTCAGGGTGCCGGCGTCGAAGGCGGTGGCCAGTTTGGCGCCTTCGTTCAGGGCGGTCAGCAGAGCACCCACCGCAATCACGATGAAGAACACGCCGAGCCAGTCCATGGTGGTTCCGGCAGCGGGCTTGCTTTCGCCTGCCAGGACGGCGATCAGAACGGTGGCTGCCAGGGCGAGGGCAACCATGAGCCAGAAGATGCTGCGGAAGCCGAAGTTCTCCGCGAAGTAGCCGCCAACGAACGAGTCGACGCCGGCCACGCCACCGTTGACTGCCGTGATGAGGCCCATGAGTGTGCCGTACTTGCGGGGGTTGGTGACGGCGGAGCGGAGCATGATCAGGCAGAGCGGAACCGTGGGTCCGCTGACACCTTGGATGATGCGGCCGACGAACAGCCATGTGACGTCAGGTGCGAGTGCGGCGATGACGGACCCGACAGCCATAAGGATCATCATGCCTACAAGGATCTTCTTGCGGCCAACGATGTCGCTCAGGCGGGGCAGGAAGAGGGAGAAGAGGGCGGCCGCGGTGAAGAACCACGTCTGGGACAACCCGATGGTGGCCTGGTCCGTGTTGAGTTCGTTGCCCATGGTGACCAGCGCGGGGCTGAGCATGGAGGCGTTGAGTTGGAAAGCCACGCAGGCTGCCAGCAGGGCAACCATGAGGGCCGTGACGTTGCCGCGGGAGGACTTGGTTTCTTGGGCGAGCGAAGACATTACTTGGCCTCTCCTGCCAGGATGGCCTCTGCCGTGGCACTGACTTCGGTGGCGGTGGCCGCATTGCAGGCGTCAGCGCCGTCGTCGTGCGCTGGTTCGCCAATCCTGACGATCGCATCGGTGACGAGATCCCAGAACTTCTTGTGGTCCAGGTCAACGGCAACCGATGTGTGGCAGTCCTCCGGAGCCGGGGCACGGAAGTCGGCAACGGTCATGCCGAGGGTGAGCTTGCCCTGCAGTTCGATATCCACGGGGACCTTGCGCGTGGTCATGACCGTGGGGTCGATGACGTACGCGACGGCGCAGGGATCGTGGACGGGCGGGAAGTCGAAGCCCTGGGCGTCCTTGTACGTCTTCTGGAAGAAGTCCATGAGTTCCATGACGAACTTGGCTGGCTTGGTGCCGATGGCTGCGATGCGCTCAACGACCTCGTCCGTTGCCAGTGCCTGATGTGTCAGGTCAAGGCCAACCATCACCACAGGCCACTTTTCGTTGAAGACGATGTGTGCGGCCTCGGGGTCGATGATGATGTTGAACTCGGCCACAGCGCTCCAGTTGCCCACGTGGTAGCCGCCTCCCATGAGGACAACTTCCTTCACGCGCTCCACGATGCGGGGCTCCTTGCGGGCAGCCATGGCGATGTTGGTCAGGCCCGCGGTGGGGACCAAGGTGACCGTGCCAGGCTCATGTGCCATGACGGTCTCAATGATGAGGTCGACGGCGTGGCGCGGGTCCAGTTCGATGGCGGACTCGGGCTGCTCCGGGCCATCCATGCCGGAGTCGCCGTGGATGCTGGGAGCGGTTTCGATGGTGCGGACCAAGGGACGGTCGCAACCGGCGGCGAACGGGACGCCCGTGATGCCGGCAATCGTGGCGACTGAGAGGGCGTTCCGGGTGACCTTCTCGAGGGTCTGGTTGCCCACCACCGTGGTCACTGCAAGCAATTCGATGTCCGGGTTGCCGTGAGCCAGCAGCATTGCTACTGCGTCGTCATGGCCGGGGTCGCAGTCAAGAATGATCTTCTTGCGTGTATTGGGATCCACGTTTCTCTCCACGTCATTGGGGCCTGCCTGGAACTTGCCCGGGGCAGGGCGCTAAGCATTCAGGGGAATTCTGGCACTGCTTAGCGTGCCGCGTCAAACGCTTAACGTGGAATGCGTCAAGCGCTTGATGCCTTGTCGCAGGTCAGGGCGGGGTAACAACGCTACGATCGATGCATGGAATCCCTGGATCGGCGCCACACCCGTGCGCCCCGCGTGACAGCTGCGATGGTGGCGGAGCGGGCCGGCGTTTCCACGGCCACGGTCTCCCTGGTGGCCAACGGAAAAACGCAAGGACGTGTCTCCGAAGACAACATCTCGCGCGTGCGCTCGGCCATTTCCGAGCTTGGGTACGTCGTGGACAGCATCGGAAGTTCACTGGCTCGAGGTGTCAGCTCAATCGTCATTCTGGTGACGCCGGATGTGTCCAACCCGTTCTTCGCCAACGTGATCGCTGGGGTGCGGGAATCCTTGGGTTCCCAGTACCAGCTGCTGCTTTCCGTGACCGACGCCGGTGAGTCCCCTCAGGCTGACGATGTCCGCAAACTTCTGGCACTGCGCCCTGCCGGTTTGCTGGTGGGGGCGCCCAGCGCAGAGTTCCTGGAAGATCTGTCCGCGGCCGGCCCGTTGGTCCTGTTGGATGCACCCGGCCTTGAGTCCTACGCGCCATCCGTGAACCTTGACGTTGCCCAGGGCGCGCGCGAACTGGCACGGCATCTGGCTGCTTCCGGGCATCAGCGCGCCGCCTACGTGGACGGCGTTACGGGAACCACCACGTTTCAGCTGCGTCGGGAGGCTTTCCTGGAGGAGGCTTTCCGCTGCGGGCTTTCGGTCGCTGACGCCCATGTCATCAGCACCCCTATCGACGTCGGTGCTGCCGCGGCCGCGTTCGCCGACGCCTGGCCGGCGTGGCAGCGCGAGGGGGTGACCGCCGTCGTCTGCGGTACTGATACGCACGCTTATGGCGTGCTGCAGGAAGCCCGGGTGGCGGGGGTCCGGATCCCTGAAGAGTTGGCCGTGGCTGGCTTCGACGACCTGCCGTACTCGGCCACCAGCAACCCCAGCCTCACAAGCGTGCACCTGCCCGCTACCCCGCTGGGGCGCAAAGCGGGGGAGCAATTGCGTGGACTGATGGAAGGCCTGGCGCTGGAGGAACCGCACGTGACGCTCGGGAGCTCCCTGGTGGTGCGGGGATCTACGTCTGCCGGTTAGGTGACAGCGGGCGAAGCTGGTCTTCCGATACGGGGTTGGCCACTGTGAAGTAGATCTGGGGAGCGGTCATGTCACCCCAATCGTCCTTCTTCACCCGCACCACAGACGGAGTCACTTCAGCGATCCGCACGCGCAACCAATCGCCGCCGTCGAGTCGCAGTTCGTGGGGCTCGGCGAGGTAGCGTAGGCCGAGATCGTCCAGGGTCTCTTCTGCGCTCATCCAGTCCACGACATCCGTGCGTTGGCGTCCCAGGAGATCGATGGCGACGAATCCGTCGTCTACAGGCTTCATCCAGCCGACGTGCTCGCCGTCGTCTGCGCGTCGGTGCTCGATCCAGTCCGCTTCCATGGGTCCGACGGTAGCACCCGCGCTGGCAGCCTTGGCTAGTGGATGACCGCCAGGAGGATACCGACCAGCACAAACAGGCACCCGAAGATGCGGTTGAGGATTATTTGGCCACGTTGATCATGGGTGAAGCGCTGGAATGAGCGTGCTGCCATGGCAAAGAAGAACCACATCACCATGATGTCGATGATGATGACCGTAGTGGTCAGGACTGCGTATTGCTGGAGCAACGGCTGATCCGGGCGGATGAATTGGGGCATGAAGGCCAGGAAGAAGACGATTGCCTTCGGGTTCAGCAGGTTCACCCAGATACCGCGCTGGAACATGGACAGGGCGGACTCGTTCTTCTTGTTCGCGACCTCTTCCTTGTCCAAGTCAGGCTTGTGCAGGAACTGCCGGATGCCGAGGTATACCAGGTACGCGGCGCCAGCGTAGCGAATGACGTTGAAGATGACCGGCGAATTGGAAACCAGCACGCCCACCCCCAGCGCCACGATGACGATGTGGATAACCAACGCCACCTGTTGGCCCAGGATGCCCCAGATGGAGCGTCGGAAGCCGGAGTTAAGCGAGTTGCTCATGGTGAAGATGGCACCGGCGCCGGGAGTGAAACTGATGAGGGTGCCGGCACCAACCAGGGCCAGCCAAAGTGAAAACTGCACACCTCAGCTTATGCCCGGTAGGTGCATGGCTTGGTCGTGTTGCTTCCTGACCTTGTCTGGTCCTCGCGACAGCCGAATACACCCGGAATAGGTTGATTTCCGGCGAACACTGGATCCAAAGCAGGTCAGGAAGCAACGTCGTCAGGTGGCTCGACCACCTGACGCTGGTTTCCTCTAGGGCGTGACGACTCCGGTAATGGCTGAGGAGACGCTGACTGTCGTGTAGCCGATCTTGGTGCCGGTGATTCTCACGGTCAGTGTTTTGCCGGTGTCCGTGCCGGTGAGATTGTAGGTGCGTGCAGTGGCTCCGGTGATGGCTATGCCTGCGCGGTACCACTGGTAGCTGAGGGTGACCGGTGCTGGTCCCCAAGTGCCGGAACTTGCGGTCAGCGTAGATCCGGCCTTAGCGGTGCCGGTAATGGTCGGGACAGCAGTGGTTAGCGTACCTGGGGCAATGGTCGAGGTCGCGCCGGAGGTCCTGCTCGCTGTGATGTAGTCGGGCTTGGTGCCGGTCACTTTCACGGTCAGTGTTTTCCCGGTGTCCGTGCCGGTGAGTTTGTAGGTGGGTGCAGTGGCTCCGGTGATGGCTATGCCTGCGCGGTACCACTGGTAGCTGAGTGTGACGGGTGCCGGTCCCCATATGCCAGACCCAGCGGTCAAGGTGGAACCGGCCTTAGCGATGCCCGTAATGGTCGGCGTCCCAGGCGCCAGCGCCCCGTTGACGTTGAGTGTCGTGAGTGTTTGGAAGTTTCCGGAGTTTCCGAGGCTGTCGCGGAGGGGGAAGAGGGTGACTTCCCATTGGCCGAGGGCGGAGCCTTGGGGGATGGTCATGGTGCGTTCCCAGGTGCCGTCTTTGGTAGTGCCGGAGATCAGGGTCATGCTGCCGAAACCGTGGCTCTGGCCGGTGGCGCGGTGGCTGACGGAGAGTGTTGGTGCGTTCGCGCTGGTGGCGTCGGTGATGCGGAGGGTGACCTTGACGGTGGCGGGGCCGGTGCTGAGGTTGAAGGTCTTAGGGGAGACCGTGGACGTCACGAGCACTGGCGGGGCGGTGTCCGTGGGGGTGCCGCTGAGGCTGAGTGTTGTGAGTGTTTGGAAGTTTCCGGAGTTTCCGAGGCTGTCGCGGAGGGGGAAGAGGGTGACTTCCCATTGGCCGAGGGCGGAGCCTTGGGGGATGGTCATGGTGCGTTCCCAGGTGCCGTCTTTGGTGGTGCCGGAGATCAGGGTCATGCTGCCGAAACCGTGGCTCTGGCCGGTGGCGCGGTGGCTGACGGAGAGTGTTGGTGCGTTCGCGCTGGTGGCGTCGGTGATGCGGAGGGTGACCTTGACGGTGGCGGGGCCGGTGCTGAGGTTGAAGGTCTTAGGGGAGACCGTGGACGTCACGAGCACTGGCGGGGCGGTGTCCGTGGCCGCCACTGCAGGAATTTGTGGCATCAAGCCAAAGGTCAGGAAGGCCGTAAAAACAATTCCGAGCACTATTCTCAAGCGGCCGGTACGGTAGTTCAGTGACACGCGTGAATCCCCATGATTCTCCGCCCCCATGGCGGTCAGTTATTGCTCGCGGAGTCGCGAGCAAAGGTCACTCTAATATGTTGTGAGACTGGAAATTTCCACGTGAACCGATTGTGTCTTGCTTGCTTTGAGCTGATATGCAAAGACTCGAAGTTTCGAGCCACTAAAATCCCTTCCATAACGGGCCGAAGTATTCAACCGCATCTGCCGAGGGTCGCACGGCTCCAATGGTGTTGGGTCTCGGGTAGCAGGTTGTAGTACTCGTCGAAATAAGAGTCAGGGCCGGCGGGGATGTATCCGGTTTCGTCCATGCCGAAGTGCCCGATCATTTCCAAGCCGAGCTCTCCTGAGGCCAGTGCTTTAAGAGCTGCTGCCTCTGCAAGGATGGGTTCTGGGCCATCGTATGTTTCAGGCCAGCAACCAGAATGAGCGATTGCGAAGTACTTGGTGTCCTGATGCCGTAGGGCGTCGAGAATCTCCTCAAAGTGTGGTTTTAGTGTCCCTCTGAATTCATCACTGACAATAGTGATGATGTCCAAACACATGTCGGAATCGAGGCCTAGGGCAACTACTCGGGGAAGTACACCGTGAGCCTGAACTATGTGTGGGCGGGCGAGGAGTGCTAGGTCAAAACCAGACTGAATGATCATATTTCGAGGCTACGGCCGGGCAGACTCTTCGGGGACCCACCATTTCGTCTATGTGGACAGAGGGCCCCGTGCCTTCACCTCCTACTTTGGGGGCTGACCTACCCGAATGAACCCGAAATAGGTTGTCTCCCGTGCTCCCGCAGTTCCAAGAGGGTGGTAAAGGTACAGCCAATCCACCAGGCAATGAGGCAAACTGGTCCCGTGAGCGGAATCCCGTGGGTACTGCACGTCGATCTGGACCAGTTCATTGCCGCTGTCGAGATACTCCGGCGGCCCGAGCTCGCTGGCAAGCCCATCATTGTCGGTGGCCGGGGAGATCCGACCGAACGGGCTGTGGTGTCCACGGCATCCTACGAAGCGAGGGCGTTCGGCGTCGGCTCCGGGATGCCCTTGAGGATCGCAGCCCGCAAAGTGCCGGACGCCATCATCCTCCCGGTCGACCAGGAGGCGTATCTGGCAGCCTCGGACGTAGTGATGAACACCCTGCGCGCCCAGCCGGGTGCCACGGTGCAAGTGCTTGGCTGGGATGAGGCATTTGTCGGGGTCATAACTGAAGACCCGGACGCCTATGCCCGGCAGATCCAGGCCGCCGTCCTCGACCAAACCCAGCTGCATTGCAGTGTGGGCATCGGTGACACGTTGGTCCGCGCCAAGAATGCCACGGATTTTGGCAAACCCGCTGGAGTTTTCAGCCTGACCAAGGAGAACTGGCTCGACGTCATGGGCGAAAAACCCACCAAGGAATTGTGGGGCATCGGTCCCAAAGTGTCCCAGCGGTTAGCGAAGCATGGCATCACCACGGTGGCAGAGCTTGCAGCGGCCGACCCTCAAGGCCTGGTTCCGGAGTTCGGGCCCAAGATGGGACCGTGGTACGCCCAGCTGGGACGTGGTGAGGGTTCCAGCGAAGTGGACGACACTCCGTGGGTCGCCAGGGCCCACGGCCGCGAGACCACCTTCCAGCAAGACCTGACCGAAGCCGGGCAAATTGAGAACGCCATCAAGGAATTGACCGCCCGCGTCCTGGAAGACGTCGCGGCGGAGGGTCGTCCGGTGATCGGGCTGACCCTGAAAGTCCGGTACGCACCGTTCTTTACCAAGACCTACGCGAGGAAGATCCCCGAGACGTTCGACAGGGATGAAGTCCTCGCGCAGGCCTTGGACCTCACCGAAAAAATGGAGCCGGACCGGCCCATCCGGCTCCTCGGTTTGCGGGCCGAAATGTCCATGCCCGAGGAAGCCCGGAAGGGTCATACGCCGACGCGCAGCGGCTGGTAACAGCCAGCGCCCGACGGCGGCCCATCAACTACCAGCGCGGGTGGATCGCTTCGCGGAAGTGGTGGTCGTAGATGTCCCGGACACCGTCCGCGAGCCCGGCCCCCACTGCCCGGAGTTCACCTGCCGCAGCGTTTGCCGCAGCCTGCGAAGCCGATCGTGCCCCGGGAATGACCGTGGTGACGCCGTCCTGGGCGATGATCCAGGCGAGGGCCGCTTGCGGGGTGGTGACGCCGTCGGGAACTAAAGCGCTGAACTCCTGGGCCGCCTTGACGCCGGTGGCGAAGTCGACGCCGGAGAAGGTCTCGCCGACATCGAAGGAGGACCCGTCGCGGTTATAGTTCCGGTGGTCGTCGGCAGGGAATTCGGTGGCGGCGGTGTACTTCCCGGACAGCAAACCGGAGGCGAGCGGCACGCGTGCGATGATCCCGACACCGGCGTCATTCGCCGCGGGCAGCACCTCGTCGAGCGGCTTCAAGCGGAAGGCGTTCAGAATGATCTGCACAGTGGCTGTGTTGCCGCGTTTGATGGCTTCGAGGGCCTCATCGGTCCGCTCGACGCTGACGCCGTAATTGCGGATGGCGCCTTCGCTGACCAACGTGTCCAGGGCATCGTAGACCTCGGAGTTGCTGTAAACGGCGGTGGGAGGGCAGTGCAGCTGGACGAGCTCCAAGGTGTCCTGTTGCAGGTTGCGGCGTGAGCGATCCGTCCAGGCGCGGAAGTTATCGAGGACGTAGTTTTCGGGGATCTGGTCGACGCGGCGGCCCATCTTGGTGGCCACCGTGATGTCCAGGTCCGGGTTGGCGCGGAGGAAGCGTCCGATGAACTGCTCGCTCCGCCCATCGCCGTACACGTCTGCGGTGTCGAAAAAGTTGACACCGCCGGTGACGGAAGCCTCCAGGACTGCGTTGGCGTCCTCCTCCGTGACGTCGCCCCAGTCGGCGCCGAGCTGCCAGGTCCCCAAGCCAACGGTGGAGACGGATCGGCCGGTCTTGCCAAGTATGCGCTGTTCCATGAATCGACTATATGCTGCCTGGTTGGGACGTTGCCCGACAAAGTGGAACCAAGGCTGTGACACCGCGGTGGATCCTCAGTGCGGGGAACGCCGATTGTGCGCTTGGCGGGCCAGCTGAATGAACCCATAGACGAAGACTGCTTCAACGAGCACCATCAGTCCAAGCAGCAGCCACTGACTCTGGGCAATGAAGACTACGGCTCCTGTGATCACCAGCGTGGTTCCGAGAACCAGCGCGTACACGGCGAATCCGAGGGCGACTTTCGCACTGCGCACACCCGTTCTGAAGCCGAAGCCTGCCGGTTCGCGGTCTGGACGGCCACTCAAATGGTCGCGCTGGGCAGGTTTGACATTGTCGAATTCGGCCCAGAGGTCCGGGTCAGGGTCGCTCATGTCTTCATCATCCCGCAGCCCACCGGGGTTTGGTGGACCAACTCAGGCATGGGGCGGCGGATGGTTCCGGCAGCCGTGAGCCCAGTGGCTAGTATCTGGCCGCGTAGGGGTAGAGCTCCATGCCCACCATTGAACTGATGCTTGAGACTGTGATGCCTTCCTGTGGGTTCAAGGCCTGCACCACCTGTCCATTCCCCAAGTAGATGGCCACGTGATAGAAGTTGGACGGCGAACCCCATACCAGCAGGTCGCCTCGGCGGGCCTGCGAGAGCGGGACGCGGACCGGCGCTGCCGCATATTGCTGTGAGGCAGTTCGGGGCAGGCGCATCCCAGCCGCGGCAAAGGCAGTCTGTACCAGTCCTGAGCAGTCAAAACCGTAAGGCCCAGTACCGCCCCACTGGTAGTAGAACGGCGCGCCGACCTTACCCAAGGCTATGGAAATCGCTGTTTCGTACGACCCCGTCGATGGCACAGAGGGCGGCGCAGGCGCGGGCGCGGGCGGCGCAGGCGCGGGAGCGGGCGGCGCAGGTGCAGGCAAAGGTGCTGGAGCGGGCGCCGCCGGGACAGGTGCTGGAGCGGGAACTGGAGGTGCAGCCGGTTCTTGGACCGGGGCAGCCGGAGCCGGAGCAGCTGGCGCGGGAAGTGTCTGTGCGGGAGTCCCCGGCGAAGTGGCCGGATCTTGGCCAGTCTGATTCTGCGCTGCCTCGTCAGCAGTGGCGGTCAGTGCCGCGAGCCGTGCCTCTTCACGCTGCCGGTCCAGTGCATCCACCCTGGCCGACTCAAGAGCCACAGTGGTGTTGCGGAGCTGGGCCAACTGGTCCACCAGAGTGGTCCGTTGCGCTTTCGCGTCGGCCGCAGCTTTGACCTGCGCCGCATTGGCCTGTTCCGCCTGCGTTTTGCGCTGCTCGGCTGTTTTTGCCGCGTCGTCTGCGGCTTTGGTGGCGTCATCCGCGGCTGCAGACAGGGACCGGGATGCGGCGGCGGCGCTGACGGCGGCCATAAGATCGCGGTTTCGCCTGGCTGAGAGGGCCTCCAGCGTGGCCGCCTGCTGAAGGCTTTCGCTGCCGTGGGCCAGCGTTACGAGTGCGGGATTCAGTCCGCCATTGCGGTACAGGTCACCGGCGATCTGCCCCACCTGTTTGCGCGTCTTGTCCTGCTGCTCGCGGGCAGCCGTGGCTTCGGCGCCGGCCTCCGACGCGGTTTTGGTCCTTTGCTGGAGCTCCACCAGGGCTTCGCTGTACGCGTTGTTGGCCTGCATGGCATTTGCAGCCGCGGCCTGCTGGGCACCCGCTGCGTCCGCGAGGATCCGCTCAATGGAGGTGACCTGGTCCGCCGTCGCCCTCTCACTGGCTTTGGCTGCCGCGATCTCCTCTGGCGAGGGCACGTCTGGAGACGTCCGGACACTGAGGGGGATGGTTGAGGCGGGTACGGCCCCTGCCGGAGTCCCCACAGCACCGGAAAGTACGACGACGGCGCACAGCACCGCCGTCCTGCGGGCGGATCGGGATAAAGCCATGTACAGAAACCTCGAAACGGTACGGGGGAGCGAGGTTCTGAAGGTGGCGCGACTGCGCCCCTCAGAGGCTCCCGGCAGTCCTGAGGTTACGTGAGCCCTTGCACATTGGCAACAGCAGCCACACCAGTAACATAAACCACAACCGTGTGGTTTGGGCCGACACGGCGGGTGTGTCGTGGGTCAACCTCCGGCGGCGTCCAGCCCTGCGACCTTCCCCATCAAGTACCGGCGTTCCTGGAGACTGCCTGTCTTCTTGGCGGCAGAGAGGTACGCCGCGCGGGCCTCCAGCGGGAAACCCGCCATATCCAGCAGGTGTCCCCGCACAGCGTCCAACCGATGCGAACGGCTGAGCGCCGGATCAAGGCCGTCCAACACCTCAAGCCCGGCAACCGGTCCTTTCACCATGGCCACGGACACAGCACGGTTCAGGGTCACCACCGGACTGGGGGCCACTGCCTCGAGGACCGTGTACAGGGCAAGAATCTGGGGCCAGTCCGTCGCGTCGCTGGACGCAGCCTCCGCGTGCACGGCAGCGATAGCGGCCTGGAGTTGGTAGGGTCCGGCGGCGCCACGTCCGAGCACGGAAGACAACAACGCGATGCCCTCATCGATCTGTCCACGGTTCCACAAACATCGGTCCTGCTCGGCCAGCGGAACCGGCATCCCGTCGGCCAAGGCACGTGCGGAACGCCGGGAATCCGTGAGCAGCATCAACGCCAGAAGGCCGCTTGCTTCCAACTCACCCGGCGCAGCCGCTACCAACAAACGGGCCAAACGAATCGCTTCCGCAGTGAGGTCCTCACGCTGCAGCGACGGCCCCGAGCTTGCCGCGTAACCTTCGTTGAAGATCAAGTACAGGACGTGAAGTACGACGCCGAGCCTCGCCTTCCGCTCGGAAGCCGGCGGCATGCTGAACGTGGCTCCCGCCTTCTGGATCCCCTGTTTTGCACGGCTGATGCGCTGTCCCATGGTCGCTTCGGGGACCAGGAAAGCAGAGGCGATTTCCGCCGTCGTGAGTCCTCCAACTGCCCGGAGCGTCAAGGCGAGTTGCGACGGTGCCGAGATCGCGGGGTGGCAGCAGAGGAACATCAGGGTGAGGGTGTCGTCGGTTTCCGGGACGGAGCTGGACTGAAAATCCAGGGCCGCGGCGCGTTCCTCGCGCGTGCGCCGGGCGCTTTCGCTGCGCCACGCATCGATCAGACGCCGCGAAGCGACTGCAGTCAGCCATGCCTTCGGATCACGCGGCAAACCCGCTGGCCACTGAACGGCGGCTTCAAGCAGTGCTTCCTGGACGGCGTCCTCGCACGCATCGAACTGTCCGTGCTTGCGTGCCAGCACGCCGAGGACCTGCGGCGCCAAGCTGCGCAGCAAGTCCTCGATGCGTGTGCCCTCCGGGGAATCCAGTCAGACCTCCGGAGGCGCTTCCTGGACGGCGCGAAGCTCAACCACCTGCGCATATTTCACGATGCTTGAACAGATCTCCACAGCTCGTTCCTCGCTGGCCACATCAACCACCCAGTACCCCACCAGCGACTCCTTGGATTCTGCGAACGGTCCGTCGGTGGTGATCACCCCGTCGGGGGTCTGCTTGACCAGTTTCGCCGTGCTGCCATCGGCGAGGCCCGCGTTGAACACCATCTCGCCCGACTCCGTGAGGTCCTTGTCGATCTGGATCATGAACCCGATCATTTCCTGGATCCACGCAGGATCTGCGGTTTCCATCATGCCCTCTGCCGACCCGAACATCATGATCATGTATTTCATCTCAAACTCCTTGTGAGGGGCGCCCTGTGTGGGTGCTTTCACTCATTGGTCGGAACAGCGGCGGACATTTCTACATGGTTCGGGAAAATCTTTGAAAAGTCAGGCCCGGGCTATGATTTCGCCGTTGGGAATGAGGAAGTAGCCATCATCGGTGGCTCCCCAACGGTGCCAGCCCGCGGCGATCCGGGCAAGGTCCGCCTCGTTGGCGAAGCCGTACTCCAAGGCCTGCTCAGCGAACGCTGAGTGCAGCACCCGTTCACTCCACACCCTGGACTGCCATGCTCGTTGCTGGGCCGTGGCGTAGAGCCAGTTGCTGCTGGTGGGAGCCACCTGGGTGAACCCTGCCTGCTGGGCCCACGAAACCAAGCGTCGGCCGGCGTCGGGTTCTGCTCCGTTGCGGCGTGCGATCTTCTGGTAGAGCTCCATCCAGTCGTCCAGTTCCGGGACCTCCGGGTACCAGCTCATGCCATGGAAATCAGCGTCGCGCACCGCCACTATCGCACCCGGTTTGGCCACCCTCCGCATCTCCCGCAACGCCGCTACAGGGTCAGTCAGGTGCTGGAGGACCTGGTGGGCGTGGACGAGGTCGAAGGACTCGTCCTCGAAGTCGAGATCGTAAATGTTGCCGGTCTGGAAGGACACATTGTCCACACCACGCTCCCTGGCAAGCTCCGTGGCCTGGGCGACGATATCCGGCGAGCGGTCCAAGCCGATTACTTGCCCGGGCGCAACCAGCCCCGCGAAATCGCAGGTGATGCTGCCGGGGCCGCACCCGACGTCGAGCACTGACCTTCCCGGCGTGAGATGGGGGATGACAAACGCGGCCGAATTCTCGGCCGTCCGTGAGGCGTGGGCCCGGACAACCGACTCGTGGTGCCCGTGGGTATAGACATCTTCAGGCTGCTGCGCGTTCATAGGGAAACGCTACAACTTGGACCATGAATTTAGGTGGAGCGCGTTGGGTCGGGTTGGGTGGCTTCTTCGCGGGCGGCCAGGGTGGCTTCCACCATGTCCGTCATGAACCGGGTTACCAGGGCCAGTTCCTCAGGGCTGTACGCCGCCATGGCCTTGCCCATCCTGAGAGCCAAAGGCATGAACATGGCGCTGCCATCCCTGTATGCCTTCGGTGTCATCTGGAGCTGAACTTGCCGGCGGTCCGTCCCGAGACGCTCGCGCACTACGTGTCCGCTGGCGTGCAACCGGTCCACCAACGCGGTGGTCGCGGGGGAGCTGAGTCGAAGTTCGGTCCGCAGGACGCCGGGAGTGACCACCTTGCCCGCGGCGGAGTGGCGCATGATCACGGCGAGCGCGTTCAGGTCGGTGCGATGCATGTCGTTCCGTCCGCCGGCGGCGTCGACGTAGTGGTTTGCTTCGAGGGTGAAGTCCTGAAGGAGCCGCACCAACTCTTGGGGAGCAGCGTTGTCAGGGCGACCGGAATCGGGGCGGTCTGGTTGAGGGCGCGCGGGTTGGGGGCGCTCCGGCTGAGGGCGCGGGGCTGCTGTGTCCGACATGTCCGCCCTCCTGCCAGCGTTGATCCCGTGATGACTGCCTTCCGGATATTACTCCCAGAAACAGGGGATGGTGGCATCTGGTGTGTTACCCATTGGAATAGTTCCATCATAGAGATAATCTATGATGGAATAAAGCATCCCAAGCATCCTCAGAGAAGAAGGACTCATGAACTCGCGGAAAGTACCGTTTTGGCAGCGCTGGCTGATCCCCGTAGTGCTGGTCATCACGTGGCTGGGCATTGCCGGTGTTGGCGGCCCCACGTTTGGGCGGCTCGAGGAGGTTTCGTCCAATGACCAAGCCTCGTTCCTCCCCGCAGGCGCCGAAGCCACCGAGGCCGGAGACTGGCAAGCCAAGTTCCGGGACTCCGAGGAGATCCCTGCCGTGGTCATCGTTGAGGGCGATGCAGCCTTTACCCCGGCCCAGCTGGGCGAAGCAGCCCAGCTGAAAGCCGACATTGAGGCACTCAAGCTGGGGAGCGCCGTCGTCGGACCCATCCCTTCCGAGGACGGCAAAGCCGTCCAGTTCATCGTTCCGATGGCTTCCTCAGATGAACTTCGGGAGAAAGTGCAGGAGCTGCGCGACGTCGTCCAGCCGGGTGCGCCCGATGGCATGCAAGCGTTCGTCACTGGTCCCGCAGGTCTGACCGCGGACCTCGTCAACGCGTTCGGCGGGATCGACGGCATCCTGCTGCTGGTTGCCTTGGGCGCCGTGTTTGTGATCCTGCTGCTGGTTTACCGCTCGGTGGTCCTGCCTATCGCAGTTCTGTTCACCTCGGTCTTCGCTCTGTGTGCGGCGATTCTGCTGGTGTTCGGCATGGCGAAACTGGGCTGGATCCAATTGAACGGCCAGAGCCAGGGCATCCTGTCCATCCTGGTGATCGGCGCGGCCACCGACTACGCGCTGCTGTTTGTGGCCCGGTTCCGTGAAGCGCTGACACACACCACCAACCGTACGCAGGCCGTCATTACGGCGTGGAAGGCATCCTTCGAGCCGATTCTCGCTTCGGGTGCGACCGTCATCATCGCCCTGCTTTGCCTGCTCTTCTCCGACCTGAACTCCAACAAGGCGCTCGGTCCCGTTGCGGCGGCGGGCATTCTTTGCTCGCTCTTCGCCGCCCTCACCTTGCTGCCGGCGCTCATGGCGCTGCTCGGGCGCGCGGCCTTCTGGCCCTTCCGTCCCAAGCTCCTGCCCGACGACGAACGTGAACCTGAGATTGTCACCGGGCTTGAGGGTCAAAAGGGTCTGTGGCGTGCGACGGGTCGACTGGTCTCCAGGCGCCCGCGCGTTGTCTGGGTGGCTTCGGTACTGCTGCTCCTGGTGGCTTCCACAGGCATCCTGCAACTGAAGGCCAACGGTGTTCCGCAAACCGATGTCATCCTGTCCCAGTCCGACGCCGTTGACGGCCAGGACGCGCTGGCGCGCCACTTCGACGCCGGCAGCGGCAGCCCCGCCGTCGTCGTCGCCTCTGAAGGTTCGGCGCAGCAGGTCCTGGACAAAGTCAAAGCCGCCGACGGCGTGGGCGACGCCTACCTGTTGGCCGACGGAAACGTGCCCATCACCGGCGCGCCCGGCACTCCTGCGGAGCCCGCAATCCGTGACGGCAGAGTCCTCATCAACGCGACACTGAACTCGGCTGCGGACTCCGTTGAAGCTGAAGAAGCGGTGAAATCGCTGCGTACCGCGGTGCGGGAGGTTGACTCCGAAGCCTTGGTAGGTGGGGTGACCGCCACGGCGCTGGATACCAACACCACCGCGCAGCGCGACTTGATGGTCATCATCCCGATCGTGCTGGTCGTCATCCTCTTCATCCTGATGCTCCTGTTGCGTTCCATTGTGGCGCCGGTGCTGCTGGTGCTGTCCGTGGTGCTGTCGTACGGAGCCGCGATGGGCGTATCGGCTTGGGTGTTCAACGGAGTCTTCGGATTCTCCGGGGCTGATGCCACGGTGCCGTTGTTCGGGTTCGTGTTCCTGGTTGCACTGGGCGTGGACTACAACATCTTCCTGATGAGCCGTGTCCGTGAAGAGTCTTTGAAGCATGGAACCCGCCCGGGAATCCTGCGGGGGCTGGCCGTTACTGGCGGTGTCATCACATCCGCGGGGGTGGTGCTGGCCGCTACGTTCGCCGCGCTCGGCGTCATTCCCATCATGTTCCTGGTGCAGTTGGCGTTCATTGTGGCGTTCGGCGTGCTGTTGGACACCGTGTTGGTCCGCTCGCTCCTGGTTCCGGCCCTTGCCTACGACATCGGCAGCAAGATCTGGTGGCCGGGCAAGCTGGCGCGTGAGTCTTCAGTGGCCTCGGTTGGGCCCCGCGAGGAGGAAGAGGCGTCCGTGGGGCGGTAGGTATTCGGCTTCTGCTTCGCTTTCGCACGTGACTTGCGCTTCCGTTTCCGCTGTCGCTTGGCTTGCACGTTGTATGGTGGCCGGGGTTCGCCGAGCCGCGGGCCACTCCAGTACCGCCCGCCCAACAGGATCCCGGCCAGGATGCCATACGCCCACACAAAGGGAAGGGCCCGTTGACCGGTGTTGCCGCCGACGATAAGCAGCAGAAAAAACTCCACAGGTATCACCAGAAGAAGCACGTTCCTGGTCTGAAGGGATGGTGGGAAGCGGAACAATGCCCACCCCGCAACCAAGGCGCCAATGAGAACGGCGCCCACTACCGCCGTCGGCGTTTGGAGGACGAGGTGGGTGACGCCCAGTCCAACCAGGACCACAGCGCTGGCGGCGTTGATCACTGCGAGTCGCAAGCCCCCTGTGTAGCCCTCACCGTTGCGCTCACGCTTCTGTCCTCCATCCGATCCGGGGCGCTTTCCGGACCATGGGTGGCCGCCCGCGATTCCGCCAGCGAGGATCCCCAGGAACCACGAGCAGGCCGCCAAAGCTCCCAGATCACCCTCGATAGAGATCAATGAGAAGGAAATCATGCCTATGGCGAACTGCATCACCGTGGACGCACGGACCGATCGCCAGACGACTCCAAACAGGAGCGCCGCATAGGCCGCGGCCAAGAGGAAGAAAACAGATGCGGGGGCGAGGTTGTCGTGTGCCACCCACACGAACAATGCCACGACACCCGTGATGATTACGGCATAGGCGACCCGCGCATCCCACTTGGCCGCTTTTTTCTGCACAACAACACCCCCGCGGACAAGGATAGGTCACTGGACCCATCACACTGAGCGGAGCTACCCTCCGTGAGGGCCTCCGGAGGGGTTAGATAGTGGAGGAACGGCGTTCGATCAGGACGGTGTCCCGCCAGTGTCCTTTACGTGGTCCGTTCGGCATGCGGCCGATACGGCTTCTCCTGCCGACGACTGCAAATCCTTCTGCGGCGTGAAGTCTGAGGCTGGCTGCATTCTCGGGAAAACGCTGGCTTGGATGGTCCAGATGCCTGCCTTCTCGGTGGAAGCTATGAGTGCCCGTAGAAGACTCTTCCCAACTCCAAGGCCCCGGGCTTCTCCGGCGACATAAATGGAATGCTCCACGACGCCGGAATACGCGGCCCGCGATGAAACGGGAGAAACGGCGGTCCAGCCAAGAACGCGGCCGGCGATCTCAGCTACGAGCCTGTGATCCTTGAGTCGGGTGGCGTCGAATTGCTCCCAGTCCGGTGCCGCAGGTTCAAAGGTGGCATGCCCCGAGGCGATGCCTTCGCTGAAGATCTCCCTGACCGTGGGCCAGTCTGAGGGAGACATCGGCCGGATGGTGGTCTCGCTGCTCACAGGCTTTCCAAGAGTCCCGTGGTCCGTTCGATAGCGCCGGGAACCAGGGAATAGTAGGCCCAGGTGCCCCGCTTTTCGCGATGGAGCAGGCCTGCGTCGACAAGAATCTTCAGGTGGTGCGACACCGTTGGCTGTCCCAGGCTCAGGGGCTCAGTGAGGTCGCAGACGCACGCCTCACCGCCCTCCGAGCCCTTGACGATGGACAGAAGGCGCAGGCGATTGGGGTCTGCGAGGGCCTTGAATACGGATGCCCGGAGTTGTGCCTCGTAGGTATCGATGGTGGGTTGCCCCGACGGCTCGCAGCACGCGTCTGTTGCTGCGTCCACTGGTGTCAGCTCGAGAGTTCTCCCGGAGTTCATGCATCCATTATGCACATACATTGACAATCATCGATATAGCTGTTGATATTTCTATATCGAAGTTCATCAATCTAACCGGGAGTGTTGTGGGTAGCGAAGCTGCTGTCATCGGAAGACTGTCCGCCTTGGATCGTCTCCTGCCGGTGTGGATTGTTGCGGCCATGGCGTTGGGCCTGGCCTTGGGAGCGCTGATACCGGGACTGAATGTGGCTTTGGAAGCACTTGAAGTCGGCCAGGTGTCACTTCCCATCGCAGTGGGCCTGCTGGTGATGATGTACCCGGTCCTTGCGAAGGTCCGGTACGACCAAACGCACAAGGTTCTGGCAGACCGCAAGCTGATGGTCGCTTCCTTGGCCATCAATTGGGTTCTTGCACCGGCCTTCATGTTTGCCCTGGCGTGGATATTCCTGCCTGACCTGCCGGAGTACCGCACGGGGCTGATCATTGTCGGCTTGGCACGCTGCATTGCCATGGTCATGATCTGGAACGACCTCGCCTGCGGAGACCGCGAATCGGCAGCTGTCCTGGTGTTCATCAATTCTGTGTTCCAAGTTGTCGCGTTCGGCGCCCTTGGCTGGTTCTATCTCCAGTGGCTCCCTTCACTCCTGGGTTTGCCCACCACCAGTGCCGACTTCTCCTTCTGGGCCATTACCTCTTCAGTGCTTATTTTCCTGGGTATCCCGCTGCTGGCAGGATTCCTGACCCGAACGGTGGGGGAAAAGGCCAAGGGCCGGGAATGGTATGAGTCCCGGTTCCTCCCCAGGATCGGCCCCTGGGCCCTCTACGGTCTGCTGTTTACCATCACTCTGCTCTTCGCTCTTCAGGGTGGGGCCATCACCTCCCGGCCAATGGACGTCGCCCGGATCGCCATCCCTCTGTTGGTCTACTTCCTGGTGGTGTTCAGCGCCGGAATGGTGGCAGGGTTCTGGCTGGATCTTGGCTACGCGAAAACCACCACCTTGGCGTTCACTGCGGCCGGCAACAACTTTGAGTTGGCCATAGCCGTGTCCATTGGCACTTTTGGCGTGATGTCCGGACAGTCACTCGCTGGTGTCGTCGGGCCCTTGATTGAAGTACCCGTCCTTGTTGCACTGGTGTATGTGGCCCTCTGGGCGCGCACGCGCTGTTTCACTCCTGCTCCTGCCCTTATCGCTGCCTGACCCTCAAGGAGAATCCATGACCACCCCCACTGCCAGGAAGCCGTCGGTGCTGTTCGTCTGCGTTCACAACGCAGGGCGCTCGCAGATGGCCGCCGCCTTCCTCACCACCCTTTCCGACGGCGCCATCGAGGTCCGCTCTGCTGGGTCGCAGCCGGCTGACAAGGTCAATCCCGCTGCCGTTGAAGCGATGGCTGAGCTGGGCATCGACATGTCATCAGAGATCCCCAAGGTCCTCACTACCGAGGCCGTCAAGGAATCCGACGTCGTGGTGACCATGGGCTGCGGCGACGAATGTCCATATTTCCCGGGAAAACGATACGAGGACTGGGTTCTCGAGGACCCTGCCGGGCAAGGCGTAGACGCCGTCCGTCCCATCCGCGATGAGATCAAGACCCGCATCGAGAATCTGATCGCATCACTGATCCCCGCAGCCAAGTAAATCCGAGCATCCAGGAGCGATTTCCGTGAGCAACGAACAACTGATCATCATAGGTTCCGGCCCTGCCGGCTACACAGCTGCGATCTACGCGGCCCGCGCGGGGTTGAACCCCTTGGTTCTGGCTGGCTCGGTCACTGCTGGCGGCGCCCTCATGAACACCACGGAAGTGGAGAACTTCCCCGGTTTCCCGGGCGGTATCCAAGGGCCTGAGCTCATGGACGGTCTCCAGGAACAGGCGGAAAAGTTCGGCGCGCGGATAGTGTTCGACGACGTCACGGAGGTTGATCTCAAGGGTCACCTCAAACGCGTAGTCACCGGAGCCGGTGAGACCCACGAGGCACCTGCCGTCATCCTCGCCACAGGTTCTGCCTATAAAGAGTTAGGCCTGCCCGAAGAGAAGAAGCTCAGCGGCCACGGAGTGTCCTGGTGTGCCACATGCGATGGCTTCTTCTTCCGTGAGCAGGACATCATCGTCGTAGGCGGCGGCGACTCCGCCATGGAAGAAGCCACCTTCCTGACGCGCTTCGGGAAGTCCGTCACGGTGGTGGTCCGGAAGGGTGAGCTACGGGCATCCCGCATCATGGCCCAGCGCGCCAAGGACAACCCCAAGATCACCTTCGCGTGGAATTCAGCCATCACTGCCATCCATGGAGACACGAAGGTCACTGGGGTGACGCTTAAGGACACACAGACCGGTGAAACCCGCGAGCAGGCGGCCACAGGAATCTTCGTAGCCATCGGTCACTTGCCGCGGACAGAACTCGTGGAGGGACAAGTGGACCTCGACGCCGAGGGGTACATCAAGGTGGCCTCACCCACCACGATGACCAACCTCTCCGGCGTGTTCGCGTGCGGCGATGCTGTGGATCACCGGTACCGCCAAGCCATCACGGCGGCCGGCACAGGTTGCGCAGCCGCCCTGGATGCCGAGCGCTATCTCGCAGCCCTGGACGACGCCGACAGCATCGCCACGGCACTTGTCGACGAGCCCACCCACTTCTGAGCCTAAGCAATGGAGGTATGAGTTACCCATGATTGAGAACCTTCCTGTCGCCGTCATCGGTGCCGGCCCTGTCGGCTTGGCCGCAGCAGCCCACTTGCTTGAACGCGGTCTGGAGCCGATGATCTTTGAGGCCGGCGGAACCCCTGGTGCTGCCATTGAGCAGTGGCGTCACATCCGGTTGTTCTCACCATGGCGGTTCAATGTCGATGCCGCCGCCGTCCGCTTGCTTCAGCCCACGGGCTGGGAGTCACCACGTCCGACGGCGCTGCCCTACGGTGGGGAACTCATTGACTCATACCTGGTGCCCCTGGCGTCAACTCCGCAGATCGCAGCCACACTTCACACAGAATCACGGGTCCTCGCGGTGACCAGGCAGGGCAAGGACAAAACCCATGGGGGTGACCGGGAGGCTACGCCATTCGTCGTGCGGGTTGATCACCGTGGCGGCGACGTGCGGGACCACATCGTCTCAGCGGTCATCGATGCTTCCGGGACGTGGTCCACCCGCAATCCCTTGGGGACCTCGGGCCTGCCAGCCATCGGAGAAGCTGGTGCGGGCCACCGGATCTCATCGCCTTTGCCCGACGTCATGGGCCGGGACCGGGCAGCTTTCGCTGGACGCCGTGTCCTGGTGGTGGGTGCTGGGCACTCAGCAGCCAACACGCTGATCAATCTTTCGGAATTGGCCAAAGATGAGCCGGACACCCGCATCCTCTGGGCAGTGCGTGGGGCCTCGGCCAGCAAGGTCTACGGCGGCGGTGATGCCGACGGTCTGCCCGCACGCGGGCAGCTCGGAGCCAGGCTTCGTCGCTTGGTGGATGCCGGAAAGATCAAACTGCACACGGGCTTCGGCATCAGTTCCCTGTTCGATGCCGAGCGCGGCCTCACCGTGACCGCCGGTGACGGACGCGCTCTGGTGACGGACGTCGTCGTGCCTTGTACCGGCTTTCGCCCCAATCTTGAGATGCTCCGCGAACTGCGCCTCAGCTTGGACCCTGCAGTTGAAGCGCCGACGGAACTGGGTCCGCTGATTGATCCTGAATTCCACTCCTGCGGCACCGTACCTCCGCATGGAGCCAAGGTCCTCGCCCACCCGGAGAAAGGCTTCTACATCGTGGGCATGAAGTCCTACGGCCGGGCCCCAACGTTCTTGCTGGCTACGGGCTACGAGCAGGTCCGTTCAGTGGCCGCTGCGCTCGCCGGGGATCAGGTTGCGGCGGACACTGTTCACCTTGAGCTACCGGAGACCGGAGTTTGCTCCTCCGATGCCGCGACAAGTTGTGACGTTCCTGCCACTGAGACAAAAGAAGTGGCAGAAGGAGGCTGCTGTTCCGCTCCGGAACCGGTGCTCATCGGTATCCCGACAGGACTGGCTCACGGCCGTTCCGGCGTGTAGGTGCCGCGGCACTCAACGTGGCCTAGACGCTGACGGTGTTCCGCTCGCGGTAACCATCCGCGGCGTAAACGCCCAGGACCCGTACCTCGGTGGTGAAGAACTCAAGTTCCTCCAGCGCCCGGCGGAGACGGGCGTCCTCCGGGTGGCCTTCGACGTCGGAAAGGAACATGGTGGCCGCGAACTCGTCGCCCACCATGTAGCTTTCCAGACGCGTCATGTTCAGGCCGTTGGTCGCAAATCCGCCGAGCGCCTTGTAGAGGGCGGACGGAACGTTGCGGACACGGAAAACAAAACTGGTGATGGCAGGTCCCGGCAGTTCCTCCTTGGTGGGAAGCTCACGTTCCCGGGCAAGGACAACAAAGCGCGTGGTGTTGGTGGGGTCGTCCTCGACGCCGGAAGCCAGCACTTCCAGCCCGTACAGCTGCGCCGCGAGGGGTGGAGCGAGGGACAGCTTGCGGGGATCGTTCCAGTCCCGGACCTCGCGGGCTGAACCGGCAGTGTCACCGGCGATCACAGGCTTGAGTCCGGCTTCCCTGATGAGGCGGCGGCACTGTCCCAGAGCGTGGATGTGGCTGTGAACTTCCGTGGCTCCCTCGATGGTGCTCCCTGGAATCCCCATGAGGTCGAAGCGGATGGGCAGGAAATACTCGCCAACGATCTGCAGCTTGGACTGGGGGAGGAGCACGTGGATGTCCGCCACCCTGCCCGCAATCGAGTTTTCGATCGGGATCATGGCCAGCTCTACTTCGCCGGTGGATACCAGTTCAAACGCGTCCTCAAAGCTGGCACACGGAACGCTTTCGAGTTCGGGGAACATTTCCTTGCATGCGAGATCCGAATTGGCTCCCGGCTCACCTTGGTACGCAATCTTCTGGGACATGGTGCTCATGGTTACACGCGGAACGCCCGGCGGCCCAAACGCGTCCACCCTGTGACTGGACAAGGCGAGGCCGCCCTCTCTAAGTTCGCAGCAAGGATTGGGGGCAGCCGATGACCGCTGCGCAAGAGTTCCAAGGGCAAGAGACAGCAGCCAAAGAGCAGCGGATTGCAACGTTCGCGGGCATAGTCATCGGACTGTGCGCTCTTCTATGGGCCATCCTGTTGTCCAGTGCAACACGCAACGGCGGGCCGGCGACCGAACCGTGGCCTGCTGTCACGCGGGCGTTGCCCTTTCTGTCCGCCCTTGCGGTTTACCTTTACTGTCGACGGCTGGCTCATCGGACCAGCGCCTCCGGGCTGCTCTGCTTCGCTGCCGTAGCTTTCTTCGTCGCAGACACGGCGTTCGGCTTCCACTACAGCCCGTTTTACGGCGTCGCGCTCCTGGCTTGGGGTACCAGCGCCCGGCGACCCTTACTCGCAGGGACGGGAGTCGTGGCTTTGGCGGCGGCGATCCTGATCCGCTGTGATCCTTCATGGGCCGGTGTTGCCGTGGTCGGGTGCGGTGCGGTCATCCTTGCAGTCGCCGTTCTCCCCGCGCCAGTTCGATTCTCCCGGCGCTAGTTTGAGGCCGAAGTGCCTTTTCAGGCTTCTCCCACCGTTCCGAAACCCCGGGCGGGCGCCCGAAAACCCAACTGGGCAGCAGCTAACGCCCTTATGGGAAAGTCCAAAGGGCGTTAGCTGCCACCTGGTTTGGGAAGGAGATGTCAGCCGTTGATGACCTGCGGGACGCCCAGGGCCTTGAGGCCTTCGGCGCCGAACTCCAGGCCGTAGCCGGACTGCTTCGCCCCACCGAACGGGACGCGGGGATCCACGGCGCCGTGCTTGTTGATCCATACTGTTCCGGCCTGGATGCGTGAGGCGACCTCGCGCGCGGCACCCAGGTCGGAGGACCAGACCGAGGCGCCCAGTCCGACGTCGAGCGCGTTCGCCTTGGCGACCGCCTCATCAATGGTGCTGTACTTGATGATCGGCAGGGCGGGTCCGAACTGTTCCTCGGCCACCAGCGGGTTGTCGTTGTCGATGTCCGCCACCAGGGTGGTGGGGTAGAAGTTGCCCGGGGCGTCGGCGTCGGGGTTCCCGCCGATCAATACCCGTGCGCCGGAATCGCGGGCAGCCTCGACCAAGCGGGCGACGATGTCGTATTGGGCGCGGTTCTGCAGCGGCCCGAGGACGTTGTTCTCGTCCAGGCCGTTGCCCATGGGCATCGCCGCAGCAACAGCAGTGAGCTCTGAACATACGGCCTCGTACTGCGACTCGTGGACGTAGAGGCGCTTCAGGGCGGCGCAGGTCTGGCCGGTGTTGATGAAGGCGCCCCAGAACAGCCCCTCAGCAATGGCTTTGGGGTCCGAATCGGGCAGGACGATACCGGCGTCGTTGCCGCCGAGCTCCAGTGTGAGTCGCTTGACGGTATCGGCAGACGAGCGAATGATCGCCTTGCCCGTGGCGGTGGAGCCGGTGAACATGACCTTGCCGATCGCGTCGTGCGAGGCCAGCGCTTCACCGACGTCGCGGCCACCGGAGACCACGGACAGCAGACCCTCGGGCAGCTCCTCGTTGATGATCGAGGCCAGTGCCAGCACGGACAGCGGGGTGTATTCGGACGGCTTGACCACCACGGCGTTGCCCATGCGGAGGGCCGGGGCGATCTGCCAGACGGTGATCATCATGGGCCAGTTCCACGGGCCAATGGCACCGACGACGCCGATGGGCCGGTAATGCAGTTCAGCGTGGGTCTCGCCGTCATCCACCACTGTTTCAGGGTCGAGCGGGGTAGCGGCAGTGGCGCGGAGCCAGGCGGCGCAGGCGCCGACTTCGAAGCGGGCATTCGGACCGTTCAGCGGCTTGCCTTGCTCCCGGGAGAGCAGTTGGGCGAGTTCTTCTGCGGAGCGTTCGACGGCGTCGGCTGCTTTCATGAGCGCAGCGGACCTGGCGTCGTGGCCCAGGGCAGCCCAGGCAGGTTGCGCTGCCGTGGCGGCGGTGATGGCTGCTTCAAGATCCTGGACGGTGTGCACGGGGGCTTCGCCAACGGCTTCACCCGTTGCAGGGTCAAGGATGGTGCGGCTGTTCTGGCCGGTGGCCGGGGTGATCGAGGCCAGCAGGGCGTCGTAAGTCTCCATTGGTACTCCGCTCGGGTAGTAAGTCTTGGCGGCCGGTGAGGCGCGCGCCGATGTTTCCAGTGTGGTCGGCGTCACGCGTTCCCGCCTTGTCGTTGAACGAACAGCCCTTGACGGGAAGCGAACGCTTTCCGTGCGTGCCGCCGTGCCCGATAATCGAGCTTGTGACTCTTGCTTCCCTTGCGGCCTTCGCCGGTCTCTGCCTCGTCTTGTCCGTCACTCCCGGTCCGGACACGTTCCTCGTGCTGCGCATCGCGCTGAACCGGCCCAGCGCGGGAATCGCTGCGGCTGCCGGGTCTTCCGCGGCGGCGATCGTTTGGGCCGGGCTGGTGGGCGTCGGCCTGGCCGCCCTCCTGGAGCAGTCCGCGGAACTGTTTCGGTGGGTCAAGATCGCCGGCGGCTTGTACTTGCTGTACCTCGGAGTTTCGTCGTTCATCAAGTCACGCAAGGCAGCCAAAGCATCTGGGGCAGCCGGAACAGCGGAGGAGAACGCGCCCCTCCCTTACAACCGTCTCTCAGCATTCGCCGCGGGCGCGCTCTCCACGCTCCTCAACCCCAAGGTTGGCTTGTTCTACCTGGCCGTGGTCCCGCAGTTCATCCCGCACGGCGGCGACACCATGGGTACCTCGCTCATTCTGGGCGTCGTCGTTGCAGTGATCGCCTTCGCGTACCTCTCGATGATCGCCGTCGTGGCCTTCAAAGCGATGCGGTGGCTCAAACGACCCAAGGTGAGCACCGTCGTCGAACGTGTCAGCAGCGGCGTGATCGCCGGTCTCGGCGTCGGCGTGGTGGCCTCGGGCGCCACCAGCTAAGCCGCCAGCAGCGCCAGGTAGTTATCCAGCTGTCCGGAAAGATCCTGGGAGAAATGCTCCGCAGGGGAAAGTGCCGCGACGATCTGCGCCCCCAGCATCATGTTCAGCAGGTGATCGGCGACGGCGGCGTCCCCGATGGGGGCTTTGATCTCACCGGCCGCGCGGGCTGCTGCGGTGTGCGCGGTGATGGTGGTGTGCCACTGGCTCATGGACTCGCTGTGGAGCGCAGCCATGTCAGCGTCGTTGAGGGCCTTCTGCCAGAACGGAATCACAATCCGGGCCTCGTTGACGCGTTCCTCGTCCAGCGGAAGAACTTCAGCGCAGAACGCGCGAAGCGCAGCGACGCCTGACAGTCCCTCGGTCATCGTGGCGATGCGCTGGTTGGTGCGGTTGAAGACGTGGCCGAAAGCTGAGGTCAGCAGCAGGTCCTTGGTGGGGAAATAGGGCTTCAAGGCGCCGTTGGCGAAACCTGCTTCCTCGGCGATTTCCCGCATGGTGGCACCTTCCATGCCGAGCCGGGCAATGATCCGCCACGTTGCGTCGACCAGCTCGAGGCGTCGTTGATCGTGGTCCACAATCTTTGGCACTGGGTGGTCTCCCGGAAAAATAATCGGCGGAAAGGTCTTGTGACTCATCTTACGTTTTGGTTATTCTCTACACCTATAGAAAATAAATCCCGACCCATCATAGGTCCCGGACAAGAGGCAGCCATGACGCCCACAGCAACTGAGACAGTAAACCAGTACGGCCTGGCAACGGGCGCCGAAATTTCGCAGGTGCAAGGGATTCTGCAGGCTGCCGGTCTCCTTGGGGGCGGACACCGGATCGCCTACCTTGGGCTGGTGGACCCTTCCCGCGGTGCCACCGGGCAAGACCGCCGATTCCGCGTCTTCATCCACGACATCTCCGGTGGGGCGCCCACAGATGTCCTGGTTTCGGTAACCCGCGGCGAAGTCCTCACCGCCAAGGAGCTGGACACCACGGTCTCCGGTGAACTCCCCGTGCTGGAAGAGGAGTTCGAGGTGGTGGAGACCCTCCTCGCCACCGATGAGCGCTGGCTTGCCGCGCTGGCAGCCCGGGACCTGGACGTTGAAAAGGTCCGCGTCGCTCCGTTGTCCGCGGGCGTTTTTGAGTACGCCGAAGAGAAAGGCCGCCGCATCCTGCGCGGCCTCGCGTTCGTGCAGGACTTCCCCGAGGACAGCGCCTGGGCACACCCCGTGGACGGGCTGGTGGCCTACGTGGATGTGGTCAACAAGGAAGTCACCCAGGTCATCGATCTCGGTGTCATGCCCATCCCCGCGGAGCACGGAAATTACACAGACCCCGAACTGACCGGACCGCTCCGCACCACGCAAAAGCCCATCAGCATCACGCAGCCCGAAGGTCCGAGCTTCACGGTCACCGGCGGCAACCACGTCGAATGGGAAAAGTGGAGCGTGGACGTCGGCTTCGATGTCCGCGAAGGAGTGGTCCTCCACAACCTCGCCTTCCAGGACGGCGACCGGCTCAGGCCCATCATCAACCGCGCCTCCATCGCCGAGATGGTGGTCCCGTATGGCGACCCGTCTCCCATCCGGTCCTGGCAAAACTACTTCGACACCGGCGAATACCTGGTGGGCCAGTACGCCAACTCCCTGGAACTGGGCTGCGACTGCCTGGGCGACATCACCTACCTCAGCCCCGTCATCAGCGACGCCTTCGGCAACCCCCGCGAAATCCGCAACGGCATCTGCATGCACGAGGAAGACTGGGGAATTCTCTCCAAGCACTCCGACCTCTGGACCGGCATCAACTACACCCGCCGCAACCGCCGCCTGGTGATCTCCTTCTTCACCACCATCGGCAACTACGACTACGGCTTCTACTGGTACCTCTATCTGGATGGCACCATCGAGTTCGAAGCCAAGGCCACCGGCGTCGTGTTCACCAGCGCGTTCCCTGAAGGCGGATCGGACAATATTTCCCAGCTGGCCCCGGGGCTGGGTGCGCCCTTCCACCAGCACCTCTTCAGCGCGCGTCTGGACATGGCCATTGACGGTTTCACCAACCGTGTGGAGGAAGAAGACGTGGTCCGCCAACCCATGGGCGAAGGGAACGAGCGCGGCAATGCGTTCTCCCGCAAGCGCACTGTCCTGGCCACAGAGTCCCAGGCCGTCCGGGAAGCCGACGCACGCGCGGGCAGGACCTGGATCATTTCCAACCCGGAATCGAAGAACCGTTTGGGTGAACCGGCCGGCTACAAGCTCCACGCCGAGAACCAGCCCACGCTGTTGGCCGATCCCGGTTCCTCCATCGCCAAGCGGGCAGCCTTCGCCACCAAGGATGTGTGGGTCACCCGCTACGCCGACGAGGAGCGCTATCCCACGGGCGACTTCGTGAACCAGCACTCCGGTGGCGCCGGCCTGCCGGCCTACGTTGCCCAGGACCGCGACATCGACGGCCAGGACATCGTCCTCTGGCACACCTTCGGCCTGACACACTTCCCGCGTGTGGAGGATTGGCCGATCATGCCCGTGGACACGGTCGGGTTCAAGCTGCGCCCGGAAGGCTTCTTCGACCGCAGCCCGGTCCTGGATGTGCCGGCCAACGCCACGGGTTCCAGCTGCCACAGCGTACCCGCAGGCGGGCAGGCCGGCGAACCCGCCGGGCACGGCAAGGAGCACGGCGAAGCCGCCGGGCACTGCCACTAGACGCAGCCCGGGACAGGGACATGACCACCACCGCGGGACGGGTCCGATCAGCCGGCCCCGTCCTGCACCCCCGGATCTGCGCGGCTCTGACCGCCGTTGGGTGCCTGGTGCACCTATGGCTCGCCGCCTCGGGACATCATGACGCTTGGTTGGGCATCCTCATGGTCGGCCTGGCCGCCGTCTGCGTCCCGTGCACAGTTCACATCTGGCGCCACAGCAGGGTAGGCGCACTCCATCAGGTGACCTTCTCCGCCCTTGCCATGGTGGGACTCCATGCCGTCCTGCTGCTGGGAGCGGGCGATGCCGGACACGTCCACGGCGGAAGGCCGGCGTCGAACGCTGTTGATGCTTCCGGCACTGTTGGTTTATCCGGCTCTGCCGGGTTGTTGCTGGTCATCGGACTGGAAATCACGACGGCGTTACTCGCCGCGACGCTGGTGGCGCGGCTCCGGCGTCGGGCGGCTGTGCGGTCCCGACCCTCTTTGCCGGTGTGATCGCTGGAACTCAACCAAGGCAGGTTGCAAACTCTCGAGCCGGAGCCCAAACGAGGTCAGCAAGCCACGCCTGGCCTAGCCGTCCAGTGTGATCCGGGTGAGCTTGTCCGGGTTGGAGAGTTGGCGCAGCGCGCGGATTGTCCCGTCCGGCGCTGCGTCCACTTCAATGACGTCGGAACGGCCGTGATGCCTCAATACCATGGCCGCTCCGCCGTTGACCTCGATGACCCAGGCGCGCACAGGTTGCAGGGGGTCGAAGACCACGGCCTTCCCGAGGATGCCCCCGAAGAAACGCGCGATCCGGGCCGCCCCGAACAGCGGGTTCATGGCGCTCTTGACCTTGCCGCCGCCGTCGGCCCAAAGGACAGCGTCCCGATCCAGCATGGCCACCACGGTGTCGATCTCACCCTGTTCTATGGCTTGCACCAGCTTTTCCAGGACGGAGCGGTCCTTCGGTCGGGGAGCTGGCGCGTCCGGATCAATGTCCAGGCGGCGTTCGGCCCGCGAGATCATCTGGCGTACGGCGGCCGGGGTCTTGTCCAGGATGTCCGCAATTTCCGGCGCGGACATCCCAAAGGCCCGGTGCAGTACCAGGGCGGCCCGGGCTTCGGGTGCCAACTGCTCCGCCAGATGCAGCAACGTCAGGGACAAGAGCTCGCGGTTGGCCACCGTTTCCTCCGGAAGTCGGGAGGTGTCCACGGGCTCCGGAAGCCACGGGCCAGTGTATTCCTCCCGTACGGCCGCGAGCTGGCGGACCCTGTCAATGGAGCGCCGGACGCACACGGTTGTCAGCCACGCAGGCCAGGAGTCCACGCGGTCAGCGCCCGCCTTGCGCTCCCGCTGCACGGCATCGATCGCAACTTCGGAAACAACGTCCTCGGCGTGGCCGAAGTCGCCCACCATTCTGTAGGCGATTCCCAGGAGGCGATTCCGTTCACTCTGCCACGCCGAAGTGGCCGACACCGCAAGACTCATGCCCATCACGCTACCGGTCAGACCAACGGGTTCTTCTCATCCAGGGGCGGCTCCATCTGGGTGCTGATGGCAATCCTGTTCCACACATTGATCGTGGAGATGGCGAGGATCAGGCCACCCATCTGGCTGTCGTCGAAATGCGTGGCTGCAGCGTTCCAAACCTCGTCGGTCACCGTGTCAGGGCCAAGCTGCGTCACGGCGTCCGTCAAAGCGAGCACGGCCTGCTCGCGGGCATCGAAGAAGACTTTGGAATGCTGCCACGCGGCAACGGCATGCAGCTTGCGGGCAGGGATTCCACGCTTGCGGCCGTCGGTAGCGTGCATGTCGACGCAGAATCCGCAGCCGTTGAGGATGGAGGCGCGAAGTTTGATCAGTTCATAGAGATCAGGATCGACGGACTTGCGGGCGTAGCCCTCCAGCCCGATCACGGCAGCGTAGCCGAGTTTGTTGCTGCGTCCGATGTTGATGCGGGTCATGCTGGTTCCTTCCAAAGACGATGCGTTACATCAGTGATGTCGTCGGCGGGCTCCGAAGTGTGACAGGCATTGTTAGAGTCAGTCCGTGCGCGCAGTAGTTTTTGATGAAGTCCGGACCCAGCCCGACGTTCGGGAGGTCGCCAAACCCGTGGCTCCCGTCGGCGGTGTGGTGGTCAAAGTGTTGGCGACAGGTATGTGCCGCAGCGACTGGCACGCGTGGGCCGGCCATGATGACATTGCCATGCCCCACGTTCCCGGCCACGAGCTGGCAGGTGTCATCGAGGCCGTCGGCGAAAACGTCCGGCGGTGGAAAGTCGGCGACCGCGTCACAGTTCCTTTCGTCTGCGGATGCGGTACCTGCCAATGGTGCCTGGCCGGGGAAGCGCAGGTCTGCCCGGATCAGCAGCAACCCGGATTCACCCACTGGGGATCCTTCGCCGAGTATGTGGCGCTGCACGCTGCGGACAGCAACCTGGTCGCCATCCCGGACGGTATTGAATTTACGACGGCGGCGAGCCTCGGGTGCCGCTTCGCCACGGCGTACCGAGCGCTGGCTGCCCGGGCGCAGGTGAAAGCCGGGGAATGGGTGACCGTGGTGGGCGCGGGCGGGGTAGGGCTGAGCGCAGTGATGATCGCAAAGGCCATGGGAGCCCGGGTGATCGCGGTGGACCGGAACCCCGAGGCGCTGGCGGTGGCAACCCGCTTGGGCGCCGAGCACACAGTGTTGGCTGACGGTGCGGACATCCCCGCCGCAATCAACGTCCTCTCCGGCGGAGGCAGCCACGTGGCCGTTGACGCCGTCGGGAGTGAACAGACCTGTGCCGACGCGATCCTCAGCCTTCGCCGCCGCGGCCGGCACGTCCAGATCGGTTTGTTGCCGTCAATCGACGGCAACCCGCAAGTGCCCATGGCACGGGTGATCGGGTGGGAGCTGGACCTGTTGGGCAGCCACGGCATGGCCGCTGTGGACTATCCGGGAATGATGACGCTCATCGAGCAGGGCGCGCTCCAGCCGCAGCTGCTGATCGAACGTACCATCGGGCTGGAAGCTGCAGCGGCACTGTTGCCCGGCTTCGACAAGGCCAACCCGGCCGGCATGACCATGGTGGACCCCGCGCTCTAGCTGGCTGGTTCCTCGGCCGGTCGGTTCCGGTATGCGGCCAGGAAATGATCGATCCGGCGCACGGCTTCCTCGATGTCCTCCACCGCCGGCAGGATCACGAAACGGAAGTGGTCCGGAGTTGGCCAGTTGAAGGCCGTGCCGTGCGAGACCAGGATTTTCTGTTCCTGCAGGAGTTGCAGGACGAATTTCTCGTCCGAGGCGATGGGGTAGATCTCCGGATCAAGCCGGGGGAAGAGGTACATGGCGCCGGCGGCTGGGACGCAACTGACGCCGGGAATGGCGGTCAACAGCTTCCACGCCAAGTCCCGTTGCTCGCGCAGCCGCCCTCCGGGCCGAATCAAGGCATCGATGCTCTGATATCCGCCAAGGCAGGTCTGGATGGCGTGCTGGGCAGGAACGTTGGCGCAAAGACGCAGCGAGGCCAGCAGTTCAAGGGATTCCCGGTAGGCGGCGGTGGCAGTCAGGGGCCCAGTCACCGCGACCCATCCGGCCCGGTATCCGGGCATCCGGTACGCCTTGGACAGTCCGCTGAAGGTGAGCACGCACACGTCCTCGGCCACTGCGGCGGTGTGGATGTGAGGTGCGTCGACGTAGCGGATCTTCTCGTAGATCTCATCCGAAAACAGCACCAGGTCATGCTTCCTGGCCAAGGCGGCAAACTGCTCCAGGATGTGGCGGGGGTAGACGGCGCCGGTGGGGTTGTTCGGGTTGATGATCACAATGCCCTTGGTGCGCGGGGTGATCTTCGCTTCGACGTCGGCCATGTCCGGCCACCAGTTCTCGTCCTCATCGCAGAGGTAGTGCACTGGCTGGCCGCCCGTCAGGGTCACAGCAGCAGTCCAGAGCGGGTAGTCCGGCGCCGGAATCAGGATCTCGTCGCCGTTTTCCATGAAGGCCTGCAGTGTCATGGAGATCAGTTCGCTGACGCCGTTGCCAATGAAGACATCCTCGACGCCGATGGTCATCAGTCCGCGGGTCTGGTAGTACTGCGAGATGGCGGTCCGGGCGGAGAAAATACCTTTGGAATCGCTGTAGCCCTGGGCGCCGCGGAGGTGGTGGATCATGTCCACCACAACGGACTCCGGCGCCTCCAACCCGAACGGCGCCGTGTCCCCGAGGTTCATCTTGAGGATGCGGTGTCCTTCGGCCTCCATGGCTTTGGCGGCTTGGAGGATGGGACCGCGGAGTTCATAGCGGACGTTCTGGAGTTTGCTGGAATGCTGCATCGGACGCATGGTTGATCTTTTCACGCCACAGGGCAGGGCGGGCAAACTGTTCCAAAAACAGCGGGTTCACACCCAGCGGATCACCACCGGAAGGTCGCCGGCGATCGCTGAGACTTCCCTTTCGGTTCCGTCCACGGCTACGGCAAAGTGTTGCAGCTCCTCCATGGACGCGGGGACTTCGAAGTGCCCGGTGGCGTCGCTCCTGGCGGCTGACGCGGACGAGTGGGCGTGGATGTACGCATCAGGGATTCCCTTGTTGTGGACATCAACCAGGCGTCCCTGGATCCTGCGGCCCGTGCTGGAATTGGGGCCGGAGGTGAGTCGTTCGGGTGCCTCCGATGGTTCGTCGAAGCCCAGGGAAACCGGCACGCACACCAAGAACCCCAGGCCCTGGGAGGAAACGTCGGACTGCTCGGCTCGTGTCATGTCGCCCTTGGAAACCACGGCGTAATCCCCATGCAGCTCAACTGCCAGCAGGAGCCGTTCCATGAGGTCCAGCTGCTGCGGTCCATGGCATTGGACCGACACACGCAATTCCAGCTCCAGGACAGGCCCGTTGTGCCGGGACCGCCCCACCCGGGTGAGGGACGAAGCGCGGACGGTGACCGGAGCGTCCGGCGGGGGAACAACGGCAACCGGGGACCCGTCGTCGAACCTTAGCCGCTGTGGAGCGGCGGCCTCCGCGAGTACCAGCAGAAGGTCGGACAGTGAAGAACGAACAAGGCCCACGGCAGAACCCCAGCCGGACGGAATCCACTAAATCAACTGGAACAAGGCTACTCCCGCCGTCCGCCGTGATCGAGTTTTTGCACAAAAGACTCCCGCGCCGGGGTCAGGTCAGGCCCGGAACGCCGTCGGTGATCGTGAAGGACTTTTTGGTGCTGACCGCGGCACCCGGCGTGGTGACGTAATCCAGTACCCGGAAGTCCGCCGTCAGGGCGTCCTTGGTAATGCGCGTGTTCACATAGCCACGGTTGTCGTTGTAGAACTTCAGGTGCGGGTTCCAGGCCATGGTCGGGTCCGTAGTGGATCCAGTGCCATCACCGGTGGAGGTAATGGACGTGCACACCAGTTCCGAACCGACCACAGGCGCTGCCGGGTCCTTGTAGTCCACCTTGAGGTCGGTGGCCCAGTGGCGGTGGACGTCACCGGTCAGCACGACGGCGTTGCGCACCTTGGCGTCCACCCAGCCTTGGGTGATGCGGCGGCGGGACGCGGCATAGCCGTCCCAGCCATCCATGGAAACGTCATCGATGTTCGGCGCCTTGTCGCGGTCCCGTTCGGCGAAGAATACCTGCTGGCCCAGAATGTCCCAACGCTGCGTGGAGTTCCGGAAGCCGTCCAGCAGCCACTTCTCCTGCTCGGCGCCGGTGATGGTCCGGTTCTCGTCCCAACGCCCTGCAACGTTCTTCTGCCAGCCGTCGCCGGCGAGCTGGTCGTCACGGTACTGCCGGGTGTCCATCATGTGGAAGTTGGCCAGCTGCCCCCACTGGATGGTGCGGTAGATCTTCATGTCGAACCCAGCCGGAACCGACGACGAACGCAGCGGCATGTTCTCGTAGTACGCCTGGAACGCAGCTGAACGGCGCTGCCTGAAATGCTCCGTGGTGTCGTTGAGTTGGCCGGCGTCGCTGTTCTCAGGGATGTCGTCCGCCCAGTTGTTGTCCACCTCATGGTCGTCCCACACCACCAGCCACGGCGCGATGGCGTGCGCAGCCTGAAGATCGGCGTCGGCTTTGTATTGGGCGTGCCGCTGGCGGTAGCCCGCGAGGCTGACGGTTTCCGGCCCCTCATGATCGCGGGGGTTCCCGCCGCCGATCACGTAGCTGTCCTTTTTGTACTCGTAGAGGTAGTCGCCAAGGTGGAGCACCAGGTCCGGGTGGTCCTCGGCCAGGCGCTTGTACGCAGTGAAATAGCCGTGCTCGTACTGGGCGCAACTGGCGAACGCCATGGCCAGGGCAGCGGGGGTCTCGCCGGGTGCCGGACTGGTCAGCGTCCGCCCCACCTCGCTCAGGTGCCGACCGGTGCGGAAACGGTAGAAGTACTCCCGCCCCGGCTTGAGGCCCTTGAGCTCGACGTGCACCGAGTGGGCGGTTTCAATCCTGGCATGTTCGACGCCGCGGGCTACTACCCGGCGCATCGCCGGGTCCTCTGCGACTTCCCAGGCCACGGCGACGTTGCGCGACGGCATGCTCCCCAGTCCGTCCTCGGCCACGGGGTTCACCGCCAAGCGGGTCCAGATGACAACACCGTCGGGCCATGGTTCGCCCGACGCGATGCCGAGCGTGAAGGGGTCGGTGCGTAGACCGGCGTCGTCCGCTGTTGAAACCGCGACGGCGGGACTCGCCACGGCGGTGCCCGGCAACGCTGCTGACACGCCGGCGACGAGTCCGGCCCCGAGGCCGGCTGAGATGAGGGATCTACGGGAGATGTTTTCCATGGGATCGACCCTAGGAAGCCCGGGTTGACTGGATTCAAGGGTGATGTGAATGAGTGGTTAATTGTGTGACAAAAGGTGTTACCCCTGCCTGAAGCGGTGCCGGCTGCCCTGATGGCTCGTCTATGCTCAGTTCATGACGACGGCGGACAGCCCTCAGCGGCCCGGTACGGTGACGTTCTCGGTGGTGCTGATGTACATCGGCGGCATCGCCCAAATCATCCTGGGAATCTTGACGATCTTCCTTCGCTACACACCGGAGGCCCAGTCCGGCGGCGCAGCCTTTCCGATCACGCTGCTGGGCGCCGGGATGATCCTGTTCGGCCTGTTGGTGATCGGCTTGGCCTCAGGGGTGGCGCGCGGGAGCGAGGCCGGCCGTCGCGGCGCAACCGCGGTCATGCTGCTCGGCCTGGCATTTGCCGTGCTGGACCTCATCATTGCCGGAGACGGGGATTGGTCAGCTGTCATCGTCCAGTCACTGGCCACGATAGCCGTGGTGGTACCGCTGTGGGTGCGACGAGGACGCCGCTACTTCGATGCCCGGGGGTGAAGAGCTTCCTGGGCGTCCCTGTACGCTACGCGTCGGTGGACGAAGCGGACGATCTCTATGAGAGCAATACAGGCCACCGAAGTACCCAGGACCAGTAAAGCCGTGGGCAGGGTTGGGTCGGTGAACTGCAGGAAGTCCCGGGCTATCGGCACGGAATAGACCAGGACGAGTCCGATCATCATCGCGCCGATCACCAGGCCCTTGAAACGCGTCACGGGACGGGAGAGCACCACCAGGATCCAGATGCCAATGATCGCCAGGATGAGGGTCGACCCGGTCCGGATCTCCGCTTCGGGGATCGTTATGTTTGCGGCGAGCCGGGCGTAGGAGGCAAGTCCCAACGTCACGGCCACGCCGGCCGGTACCGCGAAGGTCAAGGATCGCCGCAGGAAACCGGGAATGTAGCGCTGGGCGTTGGGCAACAAGGCCAGGAAGAACGCCGGAATGCCGATGGTCAGGCCGTCAGTCACGCTCAGTTGCCGGGGAAGGAACGGGAACGGCAGCAAGAGGATGCCAAAGGAGATGGCCAGGAATGTGGCGTAGGCGGTCTTCGTGAGGAACAGCATGGAGACGCGCTCAATGTTGGCGATGACCTGCCTGCCCTCTGCCACCACGCTGGGCAGATGCGAGAATTTCCCGTCGAGGAGTACCAGCCGGGCCACAGCTTTGGTGGCGGCGGCACCGGAATTCATGGCCACCCCGATGTCGGCTTCCTTGATGGCCAGGGCATCGTTCACGCCGTCGCCGGTCATGGCCACGGTGTGGCCCGCCGACTTCAACGCCACCACAATGCGTTTCTTCTCGTCCGGAGTGACCCGGCCGAAAACCACGTTGTTCTTGATGGCTTCCAGGAATTCCTGGTCATCGTCCGGCAACTCCCGGGCGTCAAAGCCATGAGGGGCATCCAAGCCGACTTCCCGGGCGATCGCGGCTACCGTCTGCGGGTTATCACCCGAGATGATCCGGACATCCACATCCTGGGCGGCGAAGTACCTGAGCGTCTCCGCTGCGTCGGGGCGGATATTCTCGCGGAACGTCAACAAGGCCACGGGGACGGCATCGGCCGGCACGGTCTCGTCGGTGGTTGGAGTGCCGTGGGCCAGGACCAGCGTGCGGCGACCGGTGGTGGCCAACTCCGCGGCCTGGGTGGCGAGCTGCCCGCGCATGGGGTCGGTGGAACTGCGTCCCGGGAAGACCATTTCGGGACCACCCAGGATCCACATGCCGTCGTCGAAAATTACCGCGCTCCACTTGCGCGCTGACGAGAAGGGAACCCGGTCGATCGGCGGATGCGCCGGGGGCGGAGTGGTGAAGTGCCCTGCAAGGCTGCGGGCGGTTGCGTTGGCGTCGTTTTGCACTCCGTACCAGGAGAGTATGGACTCCCAACCAGGACGCTGGGTCAGGGAGTGGGCGGCGTCGAAAACAATGTCGCCTTGGGTGAGGGTACCGGTTTTGTCCAGGCAGATGATGTCGACGCGTGCCAGGCCCTCGACAGCCGGAAGCTCCTGGACCAGCACCTGCTGACGGGCCAGCTTCACTGCCCCCACAGCGAAGGTAATGCTGGTCATGAGCACCAGCCCCAGCGGCACCATGGCGACGACGGAGGCGATGGTCGCCGTCGCTGCGTCCCGCCAGGCGCCACTTGCGGAAGCCTCCGCCCACCCGCCCTGGGCCATCATCTGGGCGTTCAAAACCAGCAACGCCACGGGACCCACGAACCAGGTCACCCACTTCAGGACGCGATCGATTGAGGATCGAAGTTCCGAAGCCACCAGGGAGAAGCGCTTGGCCTCGGCCGCGAGCGAGTTCGCAAAGGAATCCGCCCCCACCCGGTCCACCCCCGCGGTGCCTTCCCCGGCGACCACCACCGATCCGGACAGGACGCGGTCGCCGTCGACCTTCTCCACGGCGTCGGATTCCCCGGTCAGCATGGACTCGTCCACTTGGAGTCCCCGTGAGCCGGTCACCATGCCGTCGGCAGGCACTTGATCGCCGGCCCTCAGGACAAGGGTGTCGTCCAGCACCACATCGTCCAAGCCGATGTCTGCCTCGGAGCCGTCCCTCATCACCCGCGCATGCGGCGCGTTCAGCAGTGCCAGCCGGTCCAAGGCCCGTTTTGCCCGGTATTCCTGGACGCTGCCAATGACTGCGTTGGCGATGGCACTGAAACCAAACAGGGCATCCTGCCAGCGGCCAATCGCGAAAAGGACGATGAAGCAGGCCAGGATGATGCCGTTGAAGAGCGTCAGAACGTTGGCGCGGACGATGCTCCAGACGCTGCGGCTGGTGTCCTGGACGAACGCGTTGGTTTGTCCGGCGGCGATCCTCTCAGCCACCTCGGCCGTAGTGAGTCCTTGCGAGGCCGTCCTTTGCTGGACGGCAGCACCTGGGTGGTCCTTCTCGTGTGGCACTCATGCCCCCGTTGTTGAGATGGTTCAAAGATTGTCATCGAACGGTGGTGCGATGGGATCGAGTATGCCAGCCGCCGGGCGTTAAGTCGCCGTCGTCAGCGTTGCCACGGCGTCAGCCTCGGCCACCACCCAGGAACGTTGCGACGGTAGGCGAGGTATTGCTCCCCGTAGGTCTCCGTGAGGGTAGGTTCCTCGTACCCCTTCACGAAAGCCACCACAGCGGTCAAAGCAATCACCGCGTATATGACCAGTCCCCAGCTGGCGAACAGCAGGGCCTGGCCGAGAATGATGCTGAGGACCGCGAGGTACATCGGATTCCGCACGAATCTGTAGACTCCCGTCACCACCAGGGTTTCTGTCGGGGCAATCGGCGCGGGCGTCCCCCGATGCAGGGCGAACAATGCGAAGGCGTGCAGGAGGAAAACTACTCCTGCAGCGATGGCTACCCAGGAAAGCGGAACCACGAACCAGGCCGTGCTGCCCCAGTCGTGCCCACGCCAGCCGGTGACAAGCCAAGGGATGAGGCCTGCGACCACGCCGGGGGCCATGAAGAGGAACACGATGGTCCCGATCCATGCGCGTGCTGGCGATTTTGCCTGGGCCATGGGCGACAGAATAGTCCGGTTGCTCCGGGTGCGCGAGGGGAGATGGCAGCCCCGCCGGGCGCCAATTCCGGGCACCCTCCCGCCCGCGCCGCAGCAGGACTAGGATGGCCGGCATCCACGAGCAGGCCCGGGACCACTTACCCCAAGGAGCATAACCATGGGAATCCTTTCCCTTGACCTTTTCATCACTCTCGACGGCGTGTACCAAGCGCCAGGCGGTCCAGACGAGGATCCGTCGGGAGGCTTCGAGTTCGGCGGCTGGCAGGCGGCGTATTCAGACGAAGAGGCCGGCGCCGCGATCGTCGCAGGAATCGACCGCATGGATGCGCTGTTGCTCGGCCGCAAGACCTACGACATCTTCGCGGGTTTTTGGCCCCACCAAAGCGACCATATTGCCGACACGTTCAACGCCCTGCCAAAGTTCGTGGTGTCGCGAACCCTGACCGATCCGGGCTGGGAAGGAACCACGGCGCTGGCGGAAGTGTCGGAGGTTGCCGCGCTGAAGGACGAGTACAAAGACATCCATGTCATCGGCAGCGGCGACCTCGCCCGGTCATTGCTTGAAGCCGACCTCGTTGACCGGCTGAACCTCTACCTCTATCCACTCACCTTCGGATCGGGCAAACGCTTGTTTGCGGACGGCACCGGCGTGCCCGCCGCATTCCGGGTGGCGCAGCCGCCGCAAGCATTCCCGAATGGCGCCGTTCTACTCGCCTACGACCGCGCCGGTGATCCGGTCACGGGCATTGATATAAGCCAGACGTAGCCGCGGCCGCACTACCGCGCAGGCTCGGCACGCTGGTGCTCCCGGCGGAATTGGCTCGGTGAACGGCCGGTCTTCTTGGTGAAGAGCCGGCTGAAGTAGGCGGGATCCTCGTAGCCGGCGAGTGAAGCGATCCTTTGAACGGGCAGGGCAGTGTCTGCCAGGAGTGACTGGGCGCGCGATATCCGCAGCTGGATCATGAGCTCCTTGGGACCCACCCCGGTGGCTGCTTGCACTGAATGCCGCAGCTCAGGAACCGAGACCTGCAGGGAGTCTGCCAGTTGGGAGAGGCTCAGCGGGAGATGGGCTGTCTCGCTGAGCCTGGCGAGCAGTTGGTCATCGTCCCTCCCCGCTTCCTGGGGCCCTTTGTTCCGCTGCATGCCGGCTCCAACCAGCACGCGCTGGCTGAGAACGGAAGCATCCAGGTCACCGTGCGTTCCGCTTGCTGAGAGAGCTGAACGCAGCAGCGGGAAAAGTCCAAGTACGTCCGCAAGGCCCGACGTCGACGAATCATCAAGCAACAGCATCGGGTGCTCGCGCGTAAAGCACCCCATTTCCTGCATGGCTCTTGCCATCGGTCCCGTGAACAGCAGCCAATGTTCCTTCCATCCCCGGGGCCCAGGCCCGTACCCGTGGCTTACGCCTGGAAAGAGCCAGATAACCGCGGGAGCACGAACCTCGTACCGCCTGCCATCCACAGCGAAGTGACCGGATCCTTCGGAGACCAGCACCACGGCGTGGCTGCTGAGGGTCCGGTCGGCAAAGGACGGCAGCAGACCGCTTTGTTCACCAGCGCCCAGGCACGCCAAGCCAAGGTCCCGGAGGGGAGGGGCGGGATGCCGGTAGGTTGACCAATCGTCCATGGACCTCAATGCTGCCCGGCCCCACTCGCCAAGACAAGCCACACAAAAGTCCAAGTGATAGAAACCGGAGTCCATTCACTTCACCTAAAGCCACTGCCAATCTGGACACTATGTTGACTTCGAATGGCTACGTCCTGGACGAATCGGATTCCCGTTTGGCCGAGCTGGAACCGGTACCCCCTACTGAACGCGCAGATCGTGACGCACTGTGGTCACGACTCCGCCGCGACGGTTACCTCTACTTGAAGGGACAGCTCAATCCGGACCAGCTGCTGGACTTCCGCACGTTCTACTTTGCTTCTCTGGGCGAAGCCAACGTGTACCAGGCAGGAACGGATCCGCGTGAAGGGATTGCGGCGCCGGGAGAAGTGGACCGTGCTGCGCTGCGCCGGGGCCTCTTCGACCGCATCGTTCCGGGACCGGAGTATCAAGCACTGTGTACTGCACAGGGGATTGCCGGCTGGTTTGCCTGGTTCCTCGAAGATGACGTCCATCTGCACCGGCGGAAAATCATTCGCCACACCAAACCCGGAGAGGGCGGCATCGGCACGGCCACGCAGGCCCACTACGACCTCGTCTATCTCCGCGAGGGCAGCGACCGCGTCCTCTCCATGTGGATTCCGTTGGGTGATTGCCCGCGGGAGCGGGGCGGTTTGGCCTACCTCGAGGGCAGCCACCACTGGGTGATGGCCGAGGAGCGTGAAGGAACTCTGAAGAAGCCGGCCGCCTCCATCACCGCGGATCTCCCTGGGCTGGCGGAGGAACGTGACGCCCGGTGGCTGGTGACGGACTACGAGGTGGGCGATGTGGTGGTCCATTCAGCGCATATCGTCCACGCCGCCTTGGACAATGTGGACCGCGGCGGGACCATGCGCCTGTCCACCGATATCCGCTACCAGCGCCTGAGCGAACCTATCGATTGGCGTTGGCAGGACCATTGGAATGACGACGACGGCCTCTAACCGCCCGCCGTTACTTCGCCTGAAGGACGGCATCGCCCCACCACGCCATGGTTGCCGCCGTGGCTTCGGCCAAAGGAGTCGGCTCAAGGCCGAGGAGCCGCTGGCTGACCGAGGAATCCATGACGAACGGACGCTCGAACTGGTACAGCAATTCGACCAGCTCGCGCATGTCCGTTGAAAAGACGCCCGCCACCCGCAGCACCCATCCGGGCACGGCGCCCACTTTGGGTGCAGCAACGCCTGCGGCTGATGCGTGTGCGGCGGCCATTTCGCCTTGGGTGACGGCCGGGCCGGTGGGGGCATGCAGCACCGTATTCCAGAGTTCCGGCTTTTGCGCTGCCGCAATCATGGCGGCGGCGAGGTCCGGGACGTAGGTGAACGAGTGCGACTGGCGTGCGCTCCCGATGAACTGCACTGCCTTGCCCGCCAGGATGGGGGCCACCATCCGCTCCCCGGCGTGGGCCATCTTCACCCGCGGGCCAAAGAAGTCGCCTGCCACAACGCTTACGGTGTCGGCCGCATGCGCTTGCCGGGCCGCCAGCAAGGCGGTCCGGATGCCGCGCTTGCCGCCGGTTGCGGCCCGTGGACTGGCTTCGGTCATGACGTTGTCAGGCTCGCTGTACGAGTAGAGGCTTTCGGGGAAGACGACGACGGCGCCCGCGGCTGCCGCTGCATCCATCACCACTTGCTCGGCGTGGGGGAGTTCGGCGGCCCAGGCTGATGCCCGGTAGGCCGATCCGTGGATGCAGTGGAAAACGGCGGTTGCGCCCTGAATCGCCTCATTCAGCTGCGCAGGATCCGAGACGTCCGCCCGAACCCGTTCAACGAGCGGATGCTCTGGACCGCTGCCCGAGCGTGTCAGGACCCGTACCTTGTGTCCTGCATCGGCGAGTTGTTCGGCGATGGTGTATCCGACGGGTCCTGCTCCGGTGACGACGTACATGCTGGGCCTTCCTTCGTTTTGGTGGAATCAAAAGCGAGAGCACTGCTCTCTCAATCAGCATAAACTGCCGCAGAATGAATGTCAAGAGCAGCGCTCTCGTTTGTTGCCAGCGCTCTCTGTTGTGGCAAGCTGGTGTGCATGACGTCCGTCGAATCCACCCGGGTCAAACCCCCGACGCCGCGAGAACGTGCCCGCACGCAAACCATCGCCGACATCGTTCGCCTCGGCCGTGAGCATCTGGCCCTTCACGGCGCTGCGGCCTTGTCCCTTCGCGCCGTCGCCAGGGATCTGGGAGTCGTGTCCTCGGCCGTCTATCGCTATGTCGAGAACCGCGACGAGCTCCTCACGCTCCTGCTGATTGACGGCTACAACGAGCTCGGCGACGAGGTCGACGCAGCCGTGGACTCCGTCCCGGAGAGTGACTTCGCGGGGCAATTCAGGGCATTGGCCACAGCCGTCCGGGCGTGGGCCATCCGTGAACCGGCCAGCTACGCCCTGCTGTTCGGCAGCCCCGTCCCCGGGTATCAGGCTCCCGGCGAGCGCACCACCGTTCCTGGAACGCGCGTCATCGTCCGACTCGTCCACATTTTCGATGCCGCCTTCCGGGCAGGTGCCCTGGACGCCGAGGTGAGTCCCGGCGTCGTAATTCCCGAGGGACTGGCCGCAGACCTGGCTGCCATTCGGACCGAGATGAATCTTGCGGCCCCCGACGCTTCACTGGCTCGCGGTGTTTTGGTCTGGACGTCGCTGTTCGGGGCCGTCAGCTTCGAGGTCTTTGGCCAGTATGGCCCGGATACGTTCAAGGCCCGCGAGGAGCTCTTTGGGCATCAGCTGAGCGTCCTTCAGGGCGTCGTGGGGCTCCAAGGCTAGGGCGCTACAGTATTCAGATGGTTCGAGGGCTGGCGGATATCGGTGCGGAGGGCGTCCTGCTCGCCGGTGCCGGACGCGCCATTCTCCTGCAAATCGCCGACCCCAAGGTGGGGCACGGCGTAGCTGAGCACAGTAATTTCGCGGAGCGCCCCATGGACAGGCTCCGCGCCACCATGACCTACGTCTATGCGGTGGTGTACGGCTCCGAGGAGCAGTTGAGGTCCGTTCGCCGCGCCGTCAATCGCGCCCATGCACCGGTCCGCCGCGGGCCCGACGGCGCCTCCAGGGGGTACAACGCGTTCGACGCCGAGTCCCAACTCTGGGTGGTCGCCACTCTTTACGACACGGCTGTCACCGTCTATGAGCAGGTCCATGGAACGCTCGACGACGGTACGGCCGACCGTATCTACCGCGAGTATGCGCGGATCGGGACAGCCCTGCAGCTTCCGGCGGACATGTGGCCGGCTGACCGCGCCGCCTTCGCAGTGTATTGGGACGCCCACGTGCACGGACTCCAGCCGGACGATAAAGCGCTGGGCGTGGCCCGGGACCTGCTCTACCCGGCAGGTGGGCCGCAGCTCTTGCGCCTGGCCATGCCGCTGGCGCGTTTCCTGACCGCAGGCCTGTTGCCCGATCACCTGCGCGAAGGCTTCGGTTTTGAATGGAGCGCGGGGCACGCGCGCCGCTTCGAGCGGACCATGCGCCTGATGGGCCGGGTATATCCCCGGCTGCCACAGCGGATCCGGCATTGGCCCCGAGACCACTACCTGCGCCGGCTTGTTGCGGAACCCAGGGTGCCGCATGCGTAGCTCCACCTCGGTGGAAGAATCCATTGATGCCCTCGCCCACCGATATCTGGACAATGCACGTGGTGGGCGCGCCCGGGCGGGGCTCACCGAGTTTGTGGTGTTCGGGCTGAAACAGGCATGGGCGTGTGTGTTCGGTGCTGCGTTGCTCGCGGTGATCATCGCCGCCCGCCTCTGGTACCCGGATGACGCCGCGCTTGCCCGGAACGACTTCCTGACCATCGCCGCCGTCGTTATCCAGGTTCTGATGATCAGCTTCAAACTGGAAACGCTGCGGGAACTGAGGGTGATCCTGCTGTTCCACGTGGTGGGCACCGTGATGGAGTTGTTCAAAACGGACGTCGGCTCATGGGCTTACGAGGCCGAGGGTTTCCTCCGTATCGGGGCCGTGCCGTTGTTCAGCGGTTTCATGTACGCCGCCGTGGGTTCCTATATGGTGCGCGTGTTCCGGCTGTTCGACCTTCGCTTTGACCGCTACCCCCGGCGATGGATCACGGCCATTGTGGCGGGCGCGATCTACCTCAATTTCTTCTCTCACCACTACATCGTCGACTTGCGCTGGGTGCTGCTCGCCGCCGTCGTGCTTGTCTATGGACGGTGTGTGATGCACTTCCGGGTGTTCCGCCGTCGCTTCAAGATGCCCATCCTGGTGTCTTTCCTGCTGGTGGCGCTGTTCATTTGGTTCGCCGAAAACATCGGCACGTGGTCCCGCGCCTGGCTGTACCCGAACCAGCTGAACGGCTGGCAGGCGGTCTCCATCGACAAACTGCTGGCGTGGTTCCTGCTGATGATCATCTCGGTGGTGCTGGTGGCGTGGGTGTACAAGCCGGAGCCGTTGGATGCTGCTGGCGCCGCCGAGGTCCCTAAGCTTCGCCGCGTAGCGCCTTGACGGACGCGCGCCGGGCGAGCAGTAAGGGCTCGACGTCGGACACGCGGGCTAGGTTGAAGGGTTGACTTGGGGGGGGTGCGTTGGGCGTCAATCACGATGCCGAACCCGCCCGCCCGCGCAGCCGGCCGCCGGCCAGGAGTTGGTTCCGGGCCAGAGCGTGAAATCTGCCGGGAGGGGGATCCCGAGAACCCCATCGCGTCAGTCTGGCAGTTCACCGTCGGCGAAACCAACCCCTCAGGCCCGTGATTTCAACGAATTCCTTTTGCCACAAGTCAGACTTGAGTCAACTTGACTCAACTTTGGATTGACTTAAATCTGAGGCTGAGTACAGTTGAGTGCAGAACGCTCAACTAGCCGATTGTTGAGCAGGCTTCCGGCACGTAGACCGCCCAGCGGACCGCTGCCAACGGCAATCTCCAACATCGGCCATTGAAAGGAAACAAGATATGTCACGTGCAGTAGGTATCGACCTCGGAACCACCAACTCCGTGGTCTCTGTTCTCGAAGGTGGCGAGCCCACCGTTATCGCCAACGCCGAAGGCGGCCGCACCACGCCGTCGGTCGTTGCGTTCTCCAAGTCCGGCGAGGTCCTGGTCGGCGAAATCGCCAAGCGCCAGGCCGTCAACAACATCGACCGCACCATCGCTTCCGTCAAGCGCCACATGGGCACCGACTGGAACGTCGCCATCGATGACAAGAAGTACACGCCGCAGGAAATCTCCGCGCGTATCCTCATGAAGCTCAAGAACGACGCCGAGAGCTACCTGGGCGAAAAGGTCACCGACGCTGTGATCACCGTTCCGGCCTACTTCAACGACGCCGAGCGCCAGTCCACCAAGGAAGCCGGCGAAATCGCAGGCCTCAACGTCCTCCGCATTGTCAACGAGCCCACTGCGGCTGCACTGGCTTACGGCCTGGACAAGGGCAAGGAAGATGAACTCATCCTGGTCTTCGACCTCGGTGGCGGAACCTTCGACGTCTCCCTCCTCGAGGTGGGCAAGGACGAAGACAACTTCTCCACCATCCAGGTCCGCGCAACCGCCGGTGACAACCGCCTCGGTGGCGACGACTGGGACAACCGCATCGTCGAGTGGCTCCTGAGCCAGCTCAAGGTCAAGGGCATCGACCTCTCCAAGGACAAGATCGCCCTCCAGCGTCTGCGTGAAGCTGCAGAGCAGGCCAAGAAGGAATTGTCCTCCTCCACCAGCACCAACATCTCCCTCCAGTACCTGTCCGTCACCCCCGACGGCCCGGTCCACCTGGATGAGCAGCTGACCCGTGCCAAGTTCCAGGACCTGACCAAGGACTTGCTGGACCGCACCAAGAAGCCGTTCCAGGACGTCATTGCAGAAGCCGGCATCAAGGTTTCCGACATCGATCACATCGTCCTCGTCGGTGGCTCCACCCGTATGCCTGCTGTCTCCGAGCTCGTCAAGGAACTCGCTGGCGGCAAGGAGCCCAACAAGGGCGTCAACCCGGACGAAGTTGTGGCCGTTGGTGCCGCACTGCAGGCCGGCGTCCTCAAGGGCGAGCGCAAGGACGTTCTCCTGATCGACGTCACCCCGCTGTCCCTTGGCATCGAAACCAAGGGTGGCGTCATGACGCACCTCATCGAGCGCAACACGGCAATCCCCACCAAGCGTTCCGAGACCTTCACCACCGCTGACGACAACCAGCCGTCCGTGGCCATCCAGGTCTTCCAGGGCGAGCGTGAATTCACCCGCGACAACAAGCCGCTGGGCACGTTCGAACTGACCGGTATCGCTCCGGCACCGCGTGGTGTCCCGCAGGTCGAGGTCACCTTCGACATCGACGCCAACGGCATCGTCCACGTGTCCGCCAAGGACAAGGGCACCGGCAAGGAACAGTCCATGACCATCACCGGTGGCACTGCACTGTCCAAGGACGACATCGACCGCATGGTCCGTGAAGCCGAAGAGCACGCTGCTGAGGACAAGGCCCGCCGCGAAGCTACGGACACCCGTAACTCCGCCGAGCAGCTCGCCTACTCCGTGGACAAGCTGATCGCCGACAACGACGACAAGCTGCCCGAAGAGGTCAAGACCGAGGTGAAGGCCGACGTCGACGCCCTCAAGTCCGCGCTGGAAGGCACCGACGACGCCGCCGTGAAGACTGCGTTCGAGAAGCTCCAGGCTTCCCAGACAAAGCTCGGCGAAGCCATCTACTCGCAGGCCGCCGCAGCTGACGCTCCGGGTGCCGGTGCAGAAGGTGCTCCCGCCGGTGAAAAGGCTGCTGACGAAGAAGACATCGTCGACGCCGAAATCATCGACGAAGACGAAGCGAAGAAGTAGCCATGCCTCACCACGGCAACGAAGCAGAGCACTCTGAAGGCAACGAGCCGCGCAAGCCCGTTATTCGCGACAACCGCAAGGTTGACCCGGAGACCGGCGAAGCTCGTCAGCCTGAAAGCGAAGCTGCGGCTCCCACCGAAGGCAACGCCGCTCCCACGGACGGCGACGCCCTCTCCCAGGCTGAGGAAATCCTCAACGGGGTAGAGGTGCCGGCTGAAGAGTCGGTAGCCTCCGGTGCCGCGGCTGAAGCCCAGGCTGCCGAGCTCCGCAACGACCTCCTCCGCCTTCAGGCTGAGTACGTCAACTACCGCAAGCGCGTCGAACGCGACCGCGCCGTAGCAGGAGAGATGGCCGTCATCGGCGTCCTGAACTCCCTGCTCCCGGTGCTGGACGACGTCGATGCAGCACGCCAGCACGGTGACCTCGACGGCGGCCCCTTCGCCGCCATCGCCGCCAAGTTGGAGAACGCGTTGAAGACGTACGGACTGGAGCGCATCGCGGATACGGGAGTCGAATTCGACCCCACCATCCACGAGGCACTCATCCAGCAGCCCGGCGAGGACATCGAGGTTGACACGGTCAGCCAGGTGCTGCGCTCCGGATACCGCTCAGGTGAGCGGGTCCTGCGTGCAGCCCAGGTCATCGTTGCGGTTCCGGCGTAACTAGAAGACGCTTCACCGGATATGGGGCGGTGCCCGCTTCGCGGTGCCCTCCACACCGCCGCCCCATATCCGGTTTCGCGTCGGTTGTAAGCTCGCCAGAGGCGCGATGACTGCGGCCGCACGTTTTTATTGACTTGAAAGGAAACGCTCTTGGCCAGCCAGGACTGGGTTGAAAAGGATTTTTACGCGATCCTTGGTATCGCCAAGGACGCGTCCGACGCGGATATTAAGAAGGCTTACCGCAAGCTGGCGCGGCAGTACCACCCTGATACCAACTCCGGGGATGCTGCTGCGGAGAAGAAGTTCAAGGACATTTCCGAGGCTTACTCGGTGTTGTCGAGTCCTGAGGACCGGCAGCAGTATGACGCCATCCGCGCCATGGGCGGTGCCCGGTTCGCTCCGGGTGCTGGAGCCGGACGCGGTGGCGCCGGGGCCAACGGCGGGTTCGAGGACCTGTTCGGTGGCTTGTTTGGTGGCGGCCCGGGTGCCCGCCAGCCCGCAGGTGGCGGCATTCCTCCGGAATTCGCTGACCTGTTTGGCGGCGGCTTCGGCGGTGCCGGCCAGACCGGCTTCCAGCGGGCCCCGCAGAAGGGGTCGGACCGGACGGCCACCTCGTCCATCTCGTTTGCCGGCTCGATCAAGGGCACCACGGTGAGCCTGCGTGAGAGCAACGGCAACGTCATCGACGTCAAGATTCCCGCAGGCATCAAGGATGGACAGAAAGTCCGCCAGCGCGGCAAGGGCAATGCTGGTCCGGCCGGCAATGGCGACCTCATCATTACGGTGAACGTGAAGCCGCACGACTTCTTCCACCGGGATGGCGACAACATCCGCATCCACGTACCGGTCACGTTCGCGGAGGCGGCGCTGGGCGCCACCATCGAGGTTCCAACGCTCGACGGCGACACCGTCAAGGTGCGCGTCCCGGCCGGGACACCGTCGGGTCGCACCCTCCGGGTCAAGGGCCGCGGCGTGAAAACGTCCAAGGCAACCGGCGACCTGCTGGTGACCATCGACGTCGCGGTTCCGCAGAACCTGAACAAGGAAGCGGAGGAAGCTGTGAAGGCGTTCGCTGCCGCCACCACCGACGCCAACCCGCGTCACGACCTGGCCGCAAAGGCCCGGTTGTAAGGAGGCGGTCATGGCAATCGACGTCAACCAGCCGATCTTTGTCATCTCCGTCGCTGCGGAGCTTGCAGACATGCATCCGCAGACGTTGCGCCAGTACGACCGCCTGGGCATCGTCTCGCCCAGCCGTGCACCCGGCAAGTCCCGCCGCTACTCACAGAATGACGTCAATAAACTGCGGGAGGTCCAGCGCCTCTCGCAGTCCGGCGTCTCGCTTGAGGGCATCAAGCGCATCCTCGACCTCGAAAACCAGGTGGCGGCGCTGCAGTACCGCGTAGCTGAACTGACCGAGGAACTGACCCGCCGCCGCACACCGGTGGATGCACGCATCTTCGCCGCTGGTGCGGCCGGCGACGTCGTCAGCCTGGCCCGCGGGCAGCGGCCCCGGGCGAGGTCGCAAGCTGTCGTGGTGTGGCGGCCACGGTCGGGGGATTAGCCGGAGCTAAGCCCGGGTTCGGTCCCAGCTGACCACCACGCGGGCAGCGCCGCCTTCAGTGCGCTCCACATTGGTCACGATCTGCGATTCTGAAGCACCCATGTCCCGGATCTGCTGACGGTAGTTCTCGACGTGCTCCTGCAGTGATTCCTCAGTCCATTCGCCCGGCCGCATCCGCGTGGAGATCTCCACCGGCTCTTCGCGGACCAGGATCTCTTCAGGTTGCTCGGGCTGTTCGGGCTGCGAAGGTTCGGGGTTTGGAGCCTGCGGAGCAAGCATCCGGACGGCGAAAGCTCCGCCGGCGATTCCGGCAACGAGGCCTGCTGCGATGAGCCAGATGGTGCGGCCGGGACCGCGCCGTGTGGAACCGGCACCGGTGAGTTCTGCTGCCTTGGTGGAGTTTCGTCGTGCCATGGGGAGTTCAACTTTCCGGTCGGCGTTCGGGAGTCCGTGCGTTGGTGGGCCTCAACCCGCCACTCCATCGTAAGCATGCTGGGAACCCCTGGTAAGTCGCGGCCGCCCAGTGCCACGCTCCGCCCCGGCTCCCATCATCGGGAACCGGGGCGGAGCCATGACCGAAGTACCTCAGCCGGCCAGCTGCTGAAGCGCGAACTCGACATCGACGTCGTCGTCCATTTGCTTCACGATCCGACCCGTTTCGTCCACGTCGTTATATCCGGCGTGGCTTCGGGTTTCCGCGGATTCTCCCAGCAGGGCTGCGTTGGACCGCTGGTATAGCTCAAGCCAAACGACGCCCGGTACAGGCAGGCCGTTCACCTGCGCGTCGGCGATGCGCCGCGTGCGTGCTGCGAGGCGTGCCGCCACCGTGGCCTCATCGGCGGGGGAGGCGCTGACTGTTACGGCACCGGGTGCCTGAACCGAAACCCGGACCTGGCTTGAGTCCAGCTCCGGGACCGAATCAAGGGCCTGCAACAACTCCGGTGCACTGACGTTGGCGACGGTGATGTCCACGGTTCGGCGTTCAAGAATAATGTCCCGCAGCGCCGGTATGAGGAGCGCTGACAGGCGGCCGGCACCATCAACGACGACGATGGGACCGGTTTCGTCGTAACCCACCGGTTCGGTGGGAAGGCTCAGCGGATGCTTGTGGATCATCTGGAGCAGGCCCAGTCCGTGAACTTCGGCAGCCAGGAGGGCATCGCGGGCTGCTGGGACTTCGCCGGCCGTGGCGCCCGATGCGACCAGCAGTCGCTCTAGGATCAGGCGGCATTCACGGACCGACATAGCTGCCTTGCCGGGTGGGGGTGTCAGTTTGGAATCGCTCATTGTTTAGTCCTCCGGTTCTGCGGGAAACAGCCAGTCCTGGCCGGACCCGCTGGCGATCTCTGCGGGTGTGGGAGCGCCGTGGAACAGGACTCCCACAACGCCAACCGGCCCGTCTTCCTTGGTTTTGTCCAAGCCGTAAAAGGCGCTGTTGAAGAGACGAATGATGTGGGCAGGGTTGAAGTGCTCATCACGGGTGTTCGCCCGGACGGTGTGATAGGCGGTGTCCCGCAAGGCAAGCAGTCGTTCGATGGTGACGCGGTACTCAGGGAACTGCCGGGCAACTGAACCTGCGGTCGTGGCCGGGTCCATGTCGCGGAGAAGGGGGACCAGTTGCTGCAGCTTCTCGGGCAGGTCCAGCGTCATGTCGTCGAAAACCGTGGGAAGGTCCTTGAGCGGTCCGCGGCGGGGTTCTTCGGCATTGGCGGACTTGTACCAACCGAAGTGCAGCGCTGACGGGTCATCCAGGTCCACCGACGTTGCCCAGCCGTAGTCCTTGGCGATGACGTCCAGGAGTTCACCGGCAGGCGTGGCCGGTGATGCCGGGGCATGCTCTTCCACGGTGATCAGGCTGGGCATATTCTGCGGCGCCGGGAGCAGTTCCATCAACAGGGCGCACAGGATCTCCTGTGTTTCGGAAGTGAAGTCCGTGGCCTCCTGATAGATGGAGTCGAGCAGGTTGCCAGGCTCCCCGGAGATTTCCCTCAATGCCGCCAGCCGGGAACGGAGTTCGGCGAGTTCGGAACTCACCAGTTGCGCCGCGGGCTGAAAGGTGTAGCGCATCCGGTCTTTGGCTTTGTAACTGACGGCGCGTTCCAACAGTGAGTCGAGTCGGTCCAATTCGGGTGAGTCTGCGGCAAGGACCATGTCCCGTGCCTCCGCCAGGCTCGATTCCCGCAAGGTGATCCAGCGGTCCACCATCTGCGGATGGTTCTTGGCGAACAGCACCAAGCCAAGTCCGGAGGCGTTGCCAAGGCCGAGGAAGCGACGGAATTCAGGGCTTAACCCAACAGCATCCGGGCCTTGGGCCGCGGCCATGTGTTCCGCCAGATCCAGGCTGAATTCACGCATCAGGTATGACGTGAGCATTTGCGCGTGGTACGGCGTCCGTAGCGGGTGGTCGGCTTCGTAGGCGGCGAACGACCGTGTACCGAAGGTTCCGTTCCCGTCAAGGCCGGTGTTGCGCATGAGGTAGCAAACAGCACCGAGCACCCTTGCTGGTGGTTGTTCGCCCCGGGACAAGGCCTCAACAGTGAGGTCGAAGGCCCGCATGCTGCGGTTGGCCCGGCACCAAATCAAGGTTCCCGGCGCGGCTCGTCCGCCGTAAAGCTTGGGCAGCTCACGCTTGGTCTGCTCAATGCGTTCGTCGCCTGCGGCGCCTTCAATGAGTGCACCCATCATGTCCCAATGACTGCCGATGATCCGGTCGGTACGTTCAACGCCCTCCTTGGGCGCGTTGGAGAACACCACGAACTCAAAGGACCAGTCGTCGTTGACGGCCACGTGGTAGCGGGCGTTGCCCTGTCCTGCAGCATCGATAGTGAATTCCGCGCGGGAGATAACCCAGCGCTCCTGGACCATCCTGGTGATCAGCGTCCGGCTGGCGCTGAAGCGCGTAGGCTGCAGCGCGCCCAGCGCATCGGGTGTCATGACGACCCCCGGATCCCTCAATTGCATCATTCCTGCTCCATTCAATGACTGTGTGGTGTGCCCGGACGTGCGGGCAAGATTGAGAACGTACGTCTACGCATACGTGACGTTGTTCAGCATACACATACATCAAATCCTGCGATAGGGCGGATTTATGCCAAAAGAGGCAATGTTGAAAGATGGGTCTTGTATCTGTGTCGCAGCGCACGTATGCTCCTGACAAATGGAAAATACACCAGCCCTCGAAGAACAGTCCGCTCAGAAGTCCGCAACCCGGACTCTCAGCTCAGCCAGCCGGGCCCTCGGCCTGCTCGAAGCAATCGCGGAGCATCGCCGTCCCGTCAAGCCGCCCACATTGTCCCGGCAACTGGGCTGGTCAAGGGCTACGTTGCACCAGCACTTGGTCACTTTCGTGAATGCAGGATGGCTGGAGCAACTCGACGATGGGTCGTACCGTTTGTCCATGCGGGCAAGCCGCGTGGGCCGGGCTGCCATGGAGCAGTCCAGCATCGGCGAGCGGGTCCTGCCGCTCATGCGCCAACTCACGGAAGCCACCAGGGAGTCAACGTTCCTGGCAGTTCTCGACGGGGATGCTGCCCACATCGTCGAACGCATGGAACCGCGCCGGCGCATCCGTGCCGACATCAGCTCGGAAATGAGCTGGGCGCTGGACGACAGCGCGTCGGGACGCGTGCTGACAGCGTTCGCCGATCCCGCCGTCGTCGATGAATTGAGGGCCGCGGGCGCAAAACTCTCCACACAAACCGAACTTGCCCGCGTACGCCGCAACGGTTACGCCGTTTCGGCGCGGGAACCCGACGACGAAGACATGATCACGGCCGTTGCCGTCCCGCTGATGGACGATCGCGGCTACTGCGTTGCCGCACTCGGCGTCCTGGGACCCGAAGAGCGCCTGGATATCGAGGACGTGGCGCGCAGGCTCCAAGCCGGCGCTGACAACCTCCATGCGCTGTGGCATCCAGCCAACTAGTACAAACCAGAGGAACTACCAGACCATGAAAACACCCGACACTATCTACGTCGACGGGATGGAAAGCGGCAGCTTCGATTCCGGGACGCTGAGGACCATCCGGTCCGGGCTCGTCGACTGTATTACGGTCACGTGCGGTTTTTGGGACGACGCCCTTGAATCCTTGGACTCCATTGCGAAATGGCGTGAACTCATCGAAGAAAACAGTGATGTTGCCGGTCTTGCCCGCAATGCCGATGACATCCGGCGGCTGAGGTCCGAGAACCGCACAGCGGTACTGCTGGGCTTCCAGAACACGTCGTCCCTGCAGGGCCGCATCCGCTTTGTGCGGTTGTTCGCCGAACTGGGCGTGCGCGTCTTCCAGCTGACCTACAACAACCAGAACGACGTCGGATCCAGCTGCTACGAGCCCGGCGACGCAGGACTTACCAGGTTCGGCTACGAAGTGGTGGGCGAACTCAACAACAACGGAATTTTGGTGGACCTCTCGCATGTGGGGGAGCGGACGTGCAAAGACGCAATTGCCGCATCCGCCAAGCCAGTGGCCATCACCCACGCCAATGCAGCGAGCCTCTACGCCCACCCTCGCAATGTTTCGGACAGCACCATCAAGGAATTGGCAGCGCGTGGCGGAGTCATCGGCTGCGCGCTCTACCCCAACCTCGCCGGCCCGGAATACAGCAAGTCGCTGGACACCTGGTGCGACATGGTCCTCAAGACGGCGGACATAGCCGGAATCGAGCATGTGGGGATCGGCTCGGATCTGGGTGGGAGCACCACCGACGCGGATCTGGCATGGATGAGGCAGGGCCGTTGGACCAGGAAAGCGAACTACGGTGCCGCCTCGGCATCAGCCCCCGGCGACGACGATCCCCAGTGGTTCACCTCCATGGAGTCGTTCGCCGGAATCGCTGACGGCCTTGCCGGACGCGGACTCAACTCTTCGGAAGTTTCCGCCGTGATGGGTGGAAACTGGATGCGTCTTTACAGCGAGGTCATGGCATGAGCGCCGTATCAACCACCAAACCCGTAGGCGCCACTGCGCCCCGCAAGGTCATTCCTCTACGCCGTCCCGGACGGATTGTCTCAGCCATCATCATCCTGGTCCTGGTTGCCCAGGGCATCCTGGTCCTGTTCACCAACCCCAACTTCGAATGGGACGTGGTAGCCAGTTACATCTTCGCACCGCCCATCATGCAAGGCCTCTGGCTGACACTCTGGCTGACTGTGGTGGCCATGGTGCTCGGCATCGCCCTCGGTGTGGTGCTCGCGATTATGCGCCTTTCGTCCAATCCCGTCGCTTCCTACACCGCATGGGCCTTTGTTTGGTTCTTCCGTGGAACACCGCTGCTGGTGCAGTTGGTCTTCTGGTACAACCTGGCGGTGCTCTTCCCGGCCATCAATTTGGGTATCCCGTTCGGTGGCCCGGTGTTCGCCAGCCTTGATGCGAACAAGATCATCACCCCGATCGTCGCAAGCCTCCTGGGCTTGGTGCTCAACGAGGCCGCCTACATGGCAGAAATTGTGCGATCCGGCATCACCGCCGTAGACAAGGGCCAGGTGGAAGCGGCGAGTGCACTCGGCATGAACCGGGCCAAAACGCTCCGCCGGATCATCCTGCCACAGGCATCCCGGGTGATGATCCCGCCGGCAGGCAACGAGACCATCACCATGCTCAAGAGCACTTCCCTGGTGAGCGTGGTAGCCGTGGCGGACCTGATGTACCAAGTCAACCTCATCTCCGCGCAAACGTTCCAGACCATCCCGCTGCTCATCGTGGCCAGCCTCTGGTATCTCCTGGCAACCTCGGTACTGTCCGTCGGCCAGTCCCGTTTGGAACGGAAGTTCGGCCGCAGCGACCAGCAGATCTCCGGCCGGACGAACAAATTCACGCAGCTGCTCAACACGCGGCGTCTCTTGAAGGCAGGCAACCGATGAACGCCCTCCCCATGGTCCAGGTCAGTGATGTCCACAAGCACTACGGCGACTTCCACGTCCTCAACGGCATCAACCTTGCACTCAACGCCGGCGAAGTGATGTGCGTGGTGGGACCCTCGGGATCCGGTAAGTCCACCATGCTGCGCTGCATCAACCACCTGGAGAAGATCGACGCCGGGACCATCCACGTAGACGGTGAACTCGTCGGGTACCGCGAACGCAACGGCAATCTCCATGAAATGAAGGACAAGGACGTTTGCCGGCAGCGCGCCGACGTCGGAATGGTTTTCCAAAAGTTCAACCTGTTCGCCCACATGACCGCCCTCGAAAACATCATGGAAGCACCCATGCAGGTCCGGGGCAGGAAGCGCACCGAAGTACGCGCCGACGCGCTGGAGCTCCTTGAACGTGTTGGCTTGGGCAACAAGAGCGGCAACTACCCCGGCCAGCTCTCCGGGGGCCAGCAGCAGCGTGTTGCTATTGCCCGGGCGTTGGCCATGCGGCCGAAAGTCATGCTCTTTGACGAACCAACGTCCGCGCTGGACCCCGAGTTGGTTGGTGAGGTCCTGGATGTCATGCGCGAGCTGGCGGCATCCGGAATGACCATGGCCGTTGTCACGCACGAGATGGCGTTCGCCAAGGAAGTGGGAAACTCCCTGGTCTTCATGGACGGTGGCACCGTCATCGAAAGCGGCAACCCACGCGATGTTTTGAACAACCCGCAGCACCCCCGAACACAGGCTTTTCTTTCCAAGGTCCTCTAACAGGACCCACCCTGCATTTCCCCACCCACCAAAGGAACACCATGAAAGCCACTACCCAGCCCCGTCATGCCCTGAAGAAGCCAATGGCGGCAGCTTCAGCCCTCCTCTCCGTTGCTCTGCTCTCAGCCTGCGGCAACGGCGCCGCGGCTCCGGCAGCCACTTCTGAAGCCAAGGCCAACGCCGAAGTCCAGGCGTTGTTGCCCGAAGAACTCAAGAAGGGCGGCACCGTCGAGATCGCCGTCGACTCCGCCTACCCGCCCATGGACTTCATGGAGGGCGACAAGATGGTGGGCATCGAACCCGAAATCTGGACCGCTGCCGGAGAACTGATGGGCGTCACCATCAAGCCCACCACTGTGGCCTTCGACGCAATCGTCCCCGCCCTGCAGTCCCAGCGGTACCAGGCAAGTTTCGCCGGTTTCTGGATCACCGAGGAACGCACCAAGGCCGTGGACATGGTCTCCTTCTTCCAGAGCGGTTCCCAGTACTTGGTCCGAGGCGACGACAACAAGGGAGCCATCGACAGCTTCGCCGATCTCTGCGGACGCTCAGTTGCCCTCCAGAGCGGCTCCTACGAAATGACCTACGCGGAAGACGCCGGCAAGGAATGCGAAAGTGCCGGCAAGCCGGCTGTCCAAATCCAGGGCTACAAGACGCAGGACCAAGCCACACTTGCCGTCACCAGCGGTCGTGCCGATGCCACCGGCATGGGCGCAGAAGTAGCGGGTTACGTCGCCCAGCAATCCAAGGGCAAGCTCAAGACCGCCGGCCAGGTCTTCCACACGGTTGAAGGTGGCATCGCCCTGCCCAAAGGCAGCAAGCTCTCAGCCGCATTCCAGGCGGCCTTCAACAAGTTGATCGCTGACGGCAAGTACAACGAGATCTTCGCCAAGAGGGGCCTCGACGGTGCCAAGATCGCCGAGTCCAAAGCGCACACGAGCTGATGGCGGTGGCACAGGAGACCGTGACGTTCCTTCCCGAGCCCGGGGCGGACCCGCAATCCGCCCTGTATTCGGATACCGCCGCAACGGGGGGAGTTGTCTGGACCACCCAGATACCCACCCGGCCCGACGGCAGTATCCCCGGAGACATCGAGGCACAGTCAAAGCAGGTGCTGGACAACCTGCGATCCGCCCTTGATCGGGCCGGAAGCGGCCTCGACCACGTGATGCACCTGACCATCTACTTCACCGACATGGCTGAACGGGCCGTCTTCAACGAGGTCTACCGCGAGTACTTCCCGGCGCCGCGTCCCGTTCGCTGCGCACTTGGCGTCAGCCAGCTCGGCATCGCCGGAATGAAGGTGGAACTGACTGCGACGGCGGCGCTCGCCGCAACGGCCTGACCTGCCCCGGCGTCCGGTGACGTTGCCGGCGCAGCCGCGGACCGCCGTCGGGCGCTTGAAGCTCGACGGCGGTCCGTGGCCCCTCGCTGTCTCGCGGGAACGCTGTCGGCACCCCGGTAACAAGCGGGTTGAACGGCGCTTCTTTGCCTGTGGCTAGAACGCCGGAACGGGCAGATAATGAAGGCATGGCACGGCAAGCAGCGCTCGTGCTGATGGCCTGAGCATCGTGAGGATGATGTCGGTGTCGTTGTCGGATGAAGAACGCAGGAGCTTGGAAGAGCTGGAGCGGGAACTGGCTTCGACCGATCCCGATCTCGCCTCCGAGTTGACATCGGGCCGCCCTCGCGGAGCGGCAGCCCGCACTCTTGTCGGCAGCCTGGCCGTTCTCTGCGGCTTCGTGATGGTGATCGCCGGGATCATGACCCAGATAGTGGTCCTGGGCGTCGTAGGATTCCTGTTGGCCAGCGCCGGGGCCTATTGGCTGCTGGCCGGAACCTCGCTTCGGGGGCGGGTTGGAAGGCACGACGGCGACCCCGCACCTTAGCGGGGCCGCTCGCCAGTGCTGCTCGTTGTAGCTGCTAAGGCCGTTGCCTAGGGAACCGGTGGTACGGGAGGCTGACCCTGCGTCTCCTTCACGGGCTCAGGTTCGCCCGGGGGTACCATCATGCGCCATGCCAGGACAGCGCCCGCGCCGGCAACAGCCCCGATGAGCAGGCCGATCACCCATCCGGACAGGCGCGGAGCGCGCTGCCGGCTGTTCCGTTTCAAGGCCTGCGTTGTCCTTGTCACCGCTTTGGCGGCCGTTCGCCGGGCTTCCTTGGCGGCTTTCTTATTACCGGTCAATGTGAGCATGACACCGTGGACCACGGACGGCACATCGGCGTGGTTGATCCGGGCAAGCGCCCACCGCACCACGGCATCCGTCTGTGCGGATGTGCCGTCTGTTGCGTGCTTCACCCATTCCCGGGCAAGGTCCTGTGCTGCTGGAATGATGTTCTGCGGTTTGTACATGGTGCACCCCTATCTCAGTAGATGGCCTGTTTGCCAGCCTACGCCGGAGCCCCAATGACCGACAGGTGCCCCGGCGTCGAAAGGCCTAGTCGCGGACCACTGCCGCCAGCTCCACCGGGCTCTCCAGCCCGGCCCACTGTCCGTTCAGCGTCAACTCGCCATGGAGCTCGGGAGCGGCAGCGGTGCTGGCAGAAGCGTCCGCAGCGGTATCCAGGACCCGCGCCACCTTCAACTTCAGCTCACCGGCGTCAATGATGGTCACGCCGCTGCCCGATACCGGCGCCGAGGCACTCAAGGTGGGGACGCCGCCGTCGAGCTTTCCGCTGCCTAGCACCGTCACCGTGCTGGGCCGCGGTCCCAGTTCGCCGTCGACAATGAGTTCGGCCTCTTTCCGGCCGGTCAGAATGGTGGTCGCGAGGGCCCTGACGTAGACGGGATCCGCGCACGCGTCGTATACATAGCGCTTGCCCAGGACGGAGTGGTCCATGGTGCCGATGAGCCATTCCTCGGCACCGGCCAGCTCGTAGCCGCGGTAGCTCAAGGGGACCTGGTAGATGCGGTCACCCGCGGCGACGACGTGCGTCTCGATTCCCACCTCACCGGCAGGATCATCGAAACGGTAGGCACCGATGAGCTCCGGCGCGCCTTCCTGGATAAACCAGGGCTGCTTCGGCAGGTAGTCAGCGATGAGTTCGAGCTTGGACGGGGACAGGGTTGCCTTGTGAATGATCGCCATGGTGTCCAGCCTAGGGCAGGGCGCGCTGACACTGCGCGTGTGGGCCCAGCTCCGGGTTCGTTCAGCTCCGGGTTGGGCCTAGGCGCTCGGCGTGGCCACGAGGGAGCCGGGGGCAGCGCCCACCATTCCCTCCACCGCACGGGCAAGGTGTGTGCCGCGATCGTTGACGCCGTCCCAGCGGACCAAGGCCTGAGCGTTCAGGCCGTCCACCATGCCGAGGATCTGCCAGGCGACCGCGGCGGCATCGGAAACGTTGAAGGCTCCGGTCGCGTTTCCGTCCTCCACTACTCCCTGGAAGACCTCCTGCCAGGCGTCCATTTGTTCGCGGACCGAGGCTGCCAGGGTCTCGTTGCGCCGTCCCAATGTCCAGGCTTCCACCCAGATTGCCGTGACGTCGAGTCTGCTGTTGTCCAGGAGCGTGTCCACCAGCAGTGCGAGCCGTTCCGAGGGGCCCGGACGCTGGCTCAGCAAGCCCGCAACTTCCTGTGTTTCCGCGGCCACGATGCTGGCGAACGTGCTTGAGACCAGCGCATCCATGTTGGGCTGGTAGTGCGCCACCAGCCCCGAAGCGACCCCCACCCGGGCCGCGACATTGCGCAGCGTAAGTGCAGTTAGTCCCGCCTCAAGAGCGATCTCGCGGGCGGCCTCGGTGATTTCTGCGGCGCGTTCTGCCGGTGACTTCCGGACCGCGCGTTTCTGTGGAGTGCTTGACATCAAGGACCAGTCTAGATTACCTTTTCAGCATTGTTGATCGTATGATCAACAAGGGAATTGCACTGAGGACAGAGGAGTCACCATGGCTTGGAGAATGCCGGCCGAAACCGCACCGCATGAGCGCACTTGGATGGCGTTCCCCCGAACAGGCCTGACACTTGGCGACGACGCTGCGTCGGCCGAAGAGGCTTACGGGGCCTGGACCGCCGTCGCCCACGCAGTGGCCGAATTCGAACCCGTCACCATGGTGGTGGACCCGAGCGAGCGCGACCGGGCTGCCCGCATGCTGGACAGCAGCATCGAACAGGTTGAAACGCCGTTGGATGAGTTCTGGATGCGCGACGTCGGACCCACCTTTGTGGTGGATGACGAACGTCCCGGCGTGCTTGGCGCTGTGGACTGGATCTTCAACGGCTGGGGCGCGCCGGCGTGGTCCGAATGGCAGAAGAGCGCAGGAATGGCCCGGTTTGTCGCCGCGCAGTCCGGTGCGGAGCTTGTCAGCTCCCTGCTGGTCAACGAGGGTGGCGCCATCCATGTAGACGGCGAAGGCACCGTGCTGGTCACCGAAACCGTGCAACTGGACCAGGGTCGCAATCCGTATGCGGACAAAGCATCAGTTGAGGCTGAACTGGCCCGCACCATCGGAGCCACCAAGGTCATTTGGGTTCCCCGCGGCCTGACCCGCGACTACGAGGACCTGGGCACGCGCGGCCACATCGACATGGTGGCCACCCTCCCCACTCCCGGCCGTATCCTGCTGCACTCCCAAACCAACCCGGAGCACCCGGACTACGACGTCAGCCGCACGCTCCAGGCATTCCTTGAGACCCAGACGGATGCGGCGGGCAAGCCTTTCGAGATCGTGCCGCTGCCCGCGCCGGCCACCCTGCGCGACGAAGACGGCTTCGTGGACTGGAGCTACGTCAACCACTTGGTGGTCAACGGTGGCGTCATCGCCTGTGGTTATGGTGAAGAACGTGCTGACTCGCTGGCTGCCGAGATCCTTGCCGAGGCTTACCCCGGCCGCCGTGTTGTCACTGTCGACGCCCGGCCCATCCTGGCCCGCGGCGGCGGTATCCACTGCATCACCCAGCAGCAGCCCCGTCTCAGCGGAACGCAGTTTGCCGGGGGCGCAGAGTAATGGCGCGCTTCGACGTCGTTGAGGCCTCCATTGAGCAGTTGCGCGCGGCACTGGAGTCGGGCGAGGTGACCAGCGAGGAACTCACCCAGGCATACCTGGACCGCATCGAGGCCTACGACCGCAACGGCATCAAACTCAATGCGATGGTGGTTATGAACCCCGACGCTTTGGCGGATGCGCGGGCTTCGGATGCACGCAGGACCCAAGGTGCTGAGAGGGGCCCGCTGGACGGAATCCCGTACACCGCCAAGGACAGCTACTTGGCCAAAGGACTTACGGCCGCGGCCGGATCGCCGGCCTTCGAGCACCTGGTGGCGCAGCGTGATGCCTTCACCATCGAGCGGCTCCGGGACGCCGGTGCAGTGCTGATCGGCCTGACCAACATGCCGCCCATGGCCAATGGCGGCATGCAGCGCGGCGTCTACGGACGCGCCGAGAGTCCCTACAACGCAGACTTCCTGACGGCAGCGTTTGGTTCCGGATCCTCCAACGGTTCCGGCACCGCGACGGCCGCCAGCTTCGCAGCCTTCGGCCTTGGCGAGGAGACCTGGTCAAGTGGCCGCGCACCGGCGTCGAACAATGCTTTGTGCGCTTACACGCCCTCCCGAGGCGTCATCTCGGTGCGCGGGAACTGGCCGCTGGTCCCCACTATGGACGTCGTGGTCCCGCACACGCGCACCATGGCGGACATGCTGGAACTGCTGGATGTCATCGTGGCCGACGATGCCGAAGTGCGCGGTGACTTCTGGCGCGCGCAGCCGTGGATCCAGCTCCCGAAGTCCTCCGAAGTCCGGCCGGAGTCCTACGTGGCGCTGTCCCCGGAAGGGCCCGACGCCGGACGGCTGGCTTTGCGGGGCAAGCGCTTCGGAGTGCCGCGAATGTACGTCAACGCAGACCCCGACGCCGGGACCAGCGCGAAGCCGGGCATCGGTGGTCCGACAGGCGAGCGCATCGAGACGCGGGCTTCCGTGATCGACCTGTGGGAAGCAGCGAAGCGCGACCTCGAGGCCGCGGGAGCCGAGGTCGTCCTGGTCGACTTCCCCGTGGTCACAAACTATGAAGGCGATCGCCCTGGCGCGCCCACCATCGCAACCCGCGGCCTGGTCAGCCCGGAGTACCTCAAGCGTGAAATCGAGGACCTCTCGGCCTGGGCATGGGACGACTTCCTGCGCGCCAACGGCGATCCCGCCCTCAACAGGCTTGCCGATGTGGATGGCGCACAGATCTTCCCCCACCCGAAGGGCGCCCTCGCGGACCGCTACACCGGATTCGACGACCACATCTCCGAATATCCCCGGCATGTCCGCGAATACGGCGTATCCCAATTCACCGAGATCCCCGAGCTGGAAAGCGGTGTCCGCGGACTGGAAGAGACCCGGCGCATTGATGTGGAGGAGTGGATGGACGGGCTCGGCTTGGACGCCGTCCTGTTCCCGGCCGCGGCAGACGTCGGACCTGCCGACATGGACGTCAACCCGGCATCCGCGGACCTCGGCTGGCGAAATGGGGTCTGGGTGTCCAACGGCAACCTCGTCCCACGCCACCTCGGCATCCCCACCGTCACGGTGCCGATGGGAACCATGGCAGACATTGGCATGCCCGTAGGCCTCACGTTCGCAGGGCGGGCCTACGACGACACGGCATTGTTGACGTTGGCCGCAGCCTTCGAAGCCACGGGTTCGCGCCGGACGGTTCCGCCCCGGACGCCGGCGCTGTAACGGCCTCGCGGCCCGGCAAGCCCGACCTAATGCGTGACCGGGGCCTGGCTCTGATTACAATCAAAGGGACGTCGACCACTGAGGGAATCATGAAGAAACTCACCACTGTCCTGATCGCTGCCGGGCTCATTGCCTCGGCATCCGCCTGTTCCGCCCAGCAGCAGCTGACCACCAAGGAAACCTGCGACCGCGTTGGCGTCGCCGCAGCCGGCATTCCCCAGAGCCCGAGCCAGACCGCCACCATCCGTGCGGCCAACGCCATCCGGCCCATCGAGCCCGTGGCCTCCACTGAGATGAAGCCGGTGGTTACCGCCATCCTGGAATTCCTCGACGAGCAGGCCAAGGACGAGCCTACCGACGCCGCGCAGAAGAGCGAGCGCGAAGCCAAGTTGGCTGAGCTCAATGCATCCTTCCAGGAAGCCGGTACCAAGTACGGCGAGCTCTGCCGCGGCTAATGACGCCCGCGCGCTGAAGTGTAGATAGCGCTGGACGACAAAGGGGACCGGTGACGTTAACCGGTCCCTTTTGCGTCCCCCGACGCTCTCTCACCTTCCGCCCTTTAAACCGGAACGCTCTCTCACGTGGTGAGAGAGCGTTTGGTGTTTAGGGGTGAAAGGTGAGAGGGCGTTTGGGGGTGAAAGGTGAGAGGGCGTTTGGGGGTGAAAGGTGAGAGGGCGTTACTTTTCGTCGGGGCCCAGGTCAGGCCCGACGGCGAAACGTACCTCGCGTGTCGCGCTTCCGTGGAGCTCAAGGATGGCGAGCTCGTTGGCACCTTCCCGAACCAAGGGACCCGGGATGTACAGGGTGCGCTGCGGACCGCGGCTCCAGTAGCGGCCGAGATTGAAGCCGTTCACGAAGACAACTCCCTTGGTCCAACCGTCCAAACGAAGGAAGCGGTCACCGGGGCCGCCGGCCTCGAAGGTGGCAAAGGAAACGGAGGGGCCAGCCACGCCCGCCGCAGCATCACCGGGTGGCAGCGGCACCGCAGCGGACCGGAATGCCTCCAGCGAGCCCAGGTCCACGGCACCGACTTCCCAGTCCAACACCTCCACGCCGTTCAGCAGGGCAGGACCGATCAACCCTTTGGCCTCGCCGATCCGTTGCCCGTAGTTCACCCGGCCTTGGTCCTCCAAGAGAATCTGCAGGCGGCCGCCAGCGGGGATGACGACAGAACGCTCGCCCAGTTCCCGGCTCAGCACACCCGCAGGCACACCATCCAGGAAGAACTGTGCCCGGTCCCGAACTTCGGAGAAAGAGAGGACTCCGCCGCCCGGAAGCGGGGTTTCGTACAGGTAGAAGCCCTGGTACTGCCCGGTCACCTCGACAGGCGGAACAGGTCCCGGCGCCATAGACGGACGGACAGCAGCTGGGAGCACGGACGCCGTCGAATCAACGGCAACCACAGAAGCCGGTAGGGGAGCCCGCTCACCCGGGACCTCGGCAGGGACCGGGAAGTGCTTGGCGATAATCTCCCGGAAGGCGAAGTACTTGGCCGTCGGATGCCCGTCCTCGGAAAGGGGAGCGTCATAGTCATATGACGTGATGGTGGGCTCGTAGATGCCTTTGTCGTTGGCACCGTTGGTGAAGCCGAAGTTGGTGCCGCCGTGGAACATGTAAATGTTCACAGAAGCCCCGGCTGTCAGAAGGGCGTCGAGTTCGGCGGCGGAAGCAGCGGCGTCGGTGGTGTGGTGGTGCGTTCCCCAGTTGTCGAACCAGCCGTTCCAGAACTCCGCGCACATCAGCGGCCCTGTGGGCTGCCGTTCGCGCAGGAACGCGAGCCGTTCATCAGCACGGGACCCAAACGTCCCCGTCTTGTGCAGCTCCGGCAGCGAGCCGTCCTCGATCATGGTCCCGAACGGCTGGTCGCACGTGAACAACGGAACGTCCACACCCAAGCGCTTGGACAGGTCCACCAGATGCTGCAGGTACGCCTTGTCGTTCCCGTAGGCGCCGTACTCGTTCTCTATCTGGAACATGATCACCGGACCGCCGTGCGTGACCTGCCGGGGCACCACCAAGGCCAGCACCGATTCCATGTACGCGGAGACGGCGGCCAGATACGCGGGCTCGTTGCTGCGGATGCCCACCGTGGGGTCGGTGAACAGCCAGGCGGGGAGCCCGCCGTTGTCCCATTCGGCACAGATGTACGGCCCGGGACGCACGATCGCCTTCATGCCCTCGGCCGCTACCAGGTCCAGGAAACGCCCCAGGTCCAGCCCGCCCTCAGCGACAAACGAGCCGGGGGTTGGCGAGTGTTCGTTCCACGGCACGTACGTTTCGATGGTGTTTAAACCCATCAACCGGGCCTTATGGATCCGGTCCGCCCACAGCTCGGGGTGCACGCGGAAGTAGTGGATGGCACCGGAGAGGATGCGGAAAGGCTCGTTGTTCAGGAGGAAGTCCTGATCGCCGATGGCGAAGGTATCCAAGGAGGGTCCTAACAGGGGTCTACGCCGGGCGCAGCACGGCGTGGAATGCGTACGAAGCGTTGCTCCAGATCACGAAAAGCAGCGGCGCAGGAGCCAGTGCGATGCCCAGGACCGGCTGCAGCACGGCAGCGGAGACGATGATCCCCAGCAGGATCAGCATCGCCAGGCTGAGGTACCAGCGCTGCACCACCAAGTACAGCGATGCCTTGAGGATGCTTTTCAGCCTCGCCTCGGGCAGAAGTACGACGCCGGCAATCGCCGTGACAGCGAGGCTCACCGTCACGGCGGCTGCTACGACGATCAGCGGCACCAGCAAGGCAATGCCCTGGACGTCCCCGGCCAGGTTGTGGACCAGGGCAAGGTCCACGCCGAGGAACATCAACAGGCTCACAGCGCCCACACCCAGCACCGCGGCCTTCGCGAAACTGCTTTTGTATCCCTGAAGGAAGGCGGCAACTGGCTTGACCGCGCCGCCGTCGTCGTTCAATGCCTTGAAGGCAGCGAAGATGCCGGCGAGCGACGGCGCAAGGGTGACCGAGAGTGCCAGGAAGAAAGGCCATGCGGCGGCGGGGTCGGCCACCAGCGAGAGGCTGAGGACCAGCGGCGCGTTGGCCACCGCGAGCAACGCGTTGCCGGCCAGGAAGGTGTAGATGAACCCGAAGATGCTCCCGAAGGTTTCGAATCGCGGTCCGGCCCACCGCCGTCGCTTCTGCCCAGCCACGGCACTCATCCTTTCATCCCGCTCGTCGCGATGCCCTGGATGAAGTAGCGCTGGCCGATGAGGAAGATGATGAGGATCGGAATCACGGAAATCACAGAGCCTGTCATGATCATGGCGTACTCGGCGTCGAACTGGCCCACGAAGGACCGCAGGCCCAGCTGGACGGTCCAGAGGCGGTTGGACGTGAGGTAGATGAACGGACCCATGTAGTCGTTCCATGTGTTCACGAATGTCAGCAGGGCAAGGCTGGCGAGGGCCGGCTTGGACAGGGGCAGGATCACGCGGGCCCAGATGCCGTATTCGCTGAGACCGTCGATGCGGGCTGCTTCGCAGAGTTCGTCCGGGATGGTCATGTAGTACTGGCGCATCAGGAACACACCGAACGCACCGAATGCCTGCAGGAGAATCAACGCGTTGAAGCTGTTCGTCAGTCCGAGCTGCTGCATCATGATGTACTGCGGCACCATGTACGCCTGCCACGGAACCGCGATGGTGCCGATGTACGCGAGGAACAAGACGTCGCGGCCCGGGAAACGGACCTTCGAGAACCCGTAGGCAGCCAGCGAGCCCGTGAGGACCTGCAGGCAGGTGATGATCACAGCAAGGTACAGCGAGTTCTGCAGGTAGCCCATCATGGGAATGCGGGTCCAGATGTCCGTGTAGTTGCTCCACACGAACTCCGAGGGAATCCACTGGATGGGAACGGTGAGGACCTGGTTGTTCTCCTTCAAGGACGAGGAAAGCATCCAGATGAACGGCACCATCAGCGCCACCACGAGGACCACCAGCACACCGTAGATCACGATGTTCGCGGTCCGCTTCTTCTGTTCGCGCGGGGAACGCTGACGGTCAGTACGACGGCGGTCTTCCGCAGTGGGTGCCCCTGACGGAGACGGAGCTGCGTCCTTCACAAGGGACGCCTTGAGGTCTTCGGCCATGTTGGTCATCAGCGTTCCCTCCGCTGTTGGATCTTGAACTGCAGGACGGTGACCGTCAGCACGATGATGAACAGGACCAACGAGATGGCCGAGGAGTAGCCGAACTTACCTTCGCCGATGCCCTCCTGGTAGATCAGCTGGGACAGCACTGTGGTGGAGCGGCCCGGGCCACCGTTGGTCATGACCACGATCAGGTCGAACACCTTGAAGCTGGAGACCGTCAGCATGACCACCACGAAGAACGTCGTGGGACGCAGCGACGGGATGGTGACGTTCCAGAAACGCTGCCAGGCGCTGGCGCCGTCCACTTCAGCTGCCTCGTACAGCTCTGTGGGGATGGCCTGCAGTCCGGCCAAATACAGGACCATGTAGTAGCCCATGTCCCGCCACACGCTGGTGATGATGACGGCGGGCATGGCCCAATCGGAGCTGGAGGTCCAGCCCGGCGGGTTGGCGATGCCGATGGCGCCGAGGAACTGGTTGATGGGGCCGCTGTCCGGGCTGAACAGCATGTTCCAGACCACTGCGACGGCCACCAGGGAGGTGATGTACGGGAAGAAGATGGCGACCCGGAAGAAGCCGATGCCCTTGAGCTTGCGGTTCAGCAGCATCGCCAGGATGAGGGCCAGGGCCATCGTGAGCGGGACGTGGCCGAGGGCGTAGACAAGGGTGTTCCGCAACGCGATCCAGAAGGAGTCGGATGCGAACATGCGCTCGAAGTTGGCCAGGCCAACCCACTTGGGGGCGCTGAATGAGGTCCATTCCATGAAGGAGAGCGCGAAAGCCGCCACGACGGGAATGAGGGTGAAGGCCAGGAAGCCAAGGAAGTTCGGAAGGATGAACGTCCAGCCGATCAGCGTGTTACGCCTGGCCTGCTTCCTGTTGCCGCGGCTGTGCACGGGGGCAGGCGCCTGGGTGATTGTTTCTGTAGTCATGATGACCGCTCCCGGGGTGGGGGCGTTCCTCCATTTCAGGATCCGGAGAATTCAGGTCCGGCCCGGTGCCGCGTCCAGGGACGCAGCACCGGAGCCAGTGGCTGGTCTGGACTTACTTGCCCAGGACTTCGCTGGTGACGCGCTTGCCCATCTCGGCGATGCCATCGGTGACGGAGCGCTCGCCGACCATGATGAGGTCGTGCTCCTGGTTGAGGATCTTGTCCGTGGCGGCGGACTTGTCGCTGACGGGCATTTCCAGTGCGGTCTCATCCGGCGAGAACGCCTTCTTGGAGAGCTCGTCCGTGGGCATGCCCTCCAGCTTGAAGTACTCGTCCGTAATGGCGTCGTTCTGCAGCGCAGGAACAACACCGATCTTGGAGATGGCCTTGGCGCCTTCTTCTCCGGCGGCCCACTCGATGAACTTCTTGGCCTCATCGGAGTGGCTGGCGTTCTTGTTCACAGCGAAGGCCGTGGGCGAACCGAACGTGGTGACTTTGCCGTCGTCGTTCTTCTGCGGCATCGGAGCCAAGCCCCAGTTGACGGTGGTCTTCCCGTCCTTCTTGGCCTGCAGGATGCCCGCGGTGTACCAGGTGCCCATGGGCATCATGGCAGCCTGGCCGGTTTCGAACATGGTGCGGTAGCTGGTCTTCTGGCTCTTGGCGGTGCCGAAGTCCAGGGTGGCGCCGGACTTCTGCAGGTCCAAAGCGGTGTTGTACTGGTCCTCCATGAAGCCGTAGTCGCCGCTGTTCTGGTCGGCACCGTTCTGGGCTGCAGCGATGGCCTGGACCACGGAACGCCAGATGTGGTGGTAGGTGCCGTAGACCTTCTTGCCGCCGGCCTCGGTGGTGAGCTTCTTGGCGATCTCCGTGTACTTTTCCCAGGTCAGGTCCTTGGGCTCTTCGATCCCGGCAGCCTTGAACAGATCCTTGTTGTAGTACAGGAGCCAGAAGTCCTGGCGGTACGGTGCAGCGAAGTACTTGCCGTCCATGTCGAACGCGTCCAGGCCGGCCAGGTTGTCCTTGCCCACCTTGTCCACCACGGAGTTGATTTCCTGCAGCTGGCCGTTGTTGGCGTAGCGGGAGTAGTCGATCACGTTCTTCATGGTGAGGACGTCAGTGGTGTCGCCACCGGCAAGCATGGTGGTGACTTTCTGGGGGTAGTCGTCAGCCAGGATGTCTACGGGTTCAATGTCCACGGTGGGGTTGGCGGCCTCGTATCCGTCAAAGAGGGCCTTGAACTCCGGGGTGCCCTCGTAGTTCCAGACCGAGACGGTCAGCTTGGTTTTGCCGTTTGCTGCCGGCTGCTCCGCGGGACCGGCGGCGCCTGCGCAACCGGTGAGTCCAAGCCCTGCAGTCACCGCAAGGGCGATTGCGGCGAGGGTTGTGCGCTTCATTGCGTTCTCCTTTAGTACTGGGTTACAAGTTTGCCGCAGGTGCGGCAGGTGTTTTTTTGGGCTAGGCGCTGAGACCGAGGTCCGCGTGGACTACTTGGGCCAGGAGGTCTTTGCCGGCGAGGTACCGTTCAAGGTCATCCAGTGCGGCATCGGACATCCGCCGGGTTTCAGTCCCGAGCGAACCTGCGATGTGCGGGGTGATGATCACGTTGGGGAGGTCGTACAGGGTGGACTCGGCAGGCAAAGGCTCGGGTTCCGTGACGTCCAACAGCGCCGTGATCCTGCCGGTGGCACACTCCTTCTCGAGTGCTGCCGTGTCAACGAGTGACCCCCGCGCCGTGTTGATGAGGGTTGCGTGGTCCTTCATGGCGTGGAGTTCCGCCGTGCTGATCATGTGGCGGGTCTCGGGAAGCGCGGGTGCATGGACGGTGACCACGTCCGATACCGGCAAGAGCTCCTCAAGCGGGACCAACGTAGCGCCGGCCGCCGCAACCTCGAGAGGATCAGCATGGGGATCGCTCACCAGGCAGGTGACGTCCTGGAGTTGCTGCACCAGATGGACCACGCGGCGGCCGATGCGTGAGAAACCGATGACGCCGATGACGCGGCCAATATTGCCCAGCTCGCCGCGATCGCTGATGTAGCTCCAGTCGTCCCGGTGCGTACGGGCGTCGTTGGCCAGCACGTGTGCCTTTTTGCCTGCCAATACGATCGAGGCGAACGTGAACTCCGCAACCGGGATGGCGTTGGCGTCGGCGCCGTTGGTGACGGTGATGCCGCGGTCCCACAGTTCTTCGCTGACGAAACTGCGGACTGTTCCTGCACAATGGAACACTGCCCGAAGCTTTGGCATGCGCTCCAACCGCTCTGCGTTGAGCTGCGGTACGCCCCAGCTGGTGAGGAGGATTTCCACCTCTTCCAGGCGGCCCGCCAGTTCGGATGCGTCCAAGGAATCCGTCCACGGGTGGTCGCCAAGATCGACGAGCCCGGCAAGCCGCTCCAGTCGCGTGGAATCGAACTGGTCAGCAAAGGTTCCGCTATTCATGACCAGCAGTGCCTGGGGCTTGAGCGACATTGAGGGGATCCTCCCTTCGAAATTTCCGGTGGTCTGTTCGACCATGATTTATGTGTTGCATCACATCTAATAATCAGTACATACTCATAAACAAGACAGTTCATTCAACTCAATCGAACTTGATCTGAAACGTTCAAACTCGAACAAATGAGAGAAGAATCCCTATGGCAACCGGCATCGCCGCCGTTGAAGCGCCACCCCTCCTCGGTGTGTGGGGCCCGCTGGCCGGCAGGGCCGCCCTGACGGAGTCACTCCGGGACTCCCGGGACCGTCTCACCGTCCGTCCAGCGTCCGACGCCGGGTGGCAGCTCGCTGCTGCCCGCCCCCTTGCGGAGCTGCGCGCCCAGGCCGGGGCCGAAAAGGGGAGCCCCTGGCCCCAACCGCTTGTGTCCCACTACGCGCGGTACTTCCGCGACGGCAACCGCACGGCGTACGAGGGACTGGTGGCGGGCCGGCAGCAGCGGCTGACGCGCGCCGTCGTGATGGCCGCAGTGGGTGGTCCCGGCTCCGGTGACGGTTGGCTCGATGAGGTGATCGACGGGGCGTACCTCCTCTGTGAGCAGAGTTCCTGGAGTTGGGCGGCGCACGATGACGTTTCTGCCCGCAGCGGAGGCGTGGTCCCGGACCGTTCCCGGCCTTATCTGGACCTGGGGGCCGGAGAGGTCGTGGCACAGTTGGCATGGCTGGACCATGTGCTCGGGCCACAACTCGACGAGCGGGCCCCCGGCCTCCGCCGGCGCATCCGGCTCGAGACGCACGAGCGTGTGATCCGCCCGTTCCTGGACCGCCTCGACTGGCACTGGCTGGGGTTGCATGGAGACGTCCACAACTGGAATCCGTGGATCCACTCGAACATCATTGTGGCCGCGCTGTTGCTGGTGGATGATCCCGGGCTGCAGGCTCAGGTTGTTGCCCGGTGCATCGAGGGCCTGGACCGTTTCCTGGCCTCCATACCCGCAGACGGCGCCATCGACGAGGGCTTCGCCTACTGGTGGAATGGTGCCGGCCGCGCGCTGGAAGGGCTCGCCCTCCTGGAAGAAGCCAGCGGCGGTGTGCTCAACCCGGACTTGCCGGTGATCCGCGCTTTGGTCGCTTTCCCGCACCGCATGCACTTGGGGGACCGGTGGTTCCTCAACGTTGCCGATGGCCCCGCCCGTGCCCACCCAGGACTCCCGTGGGACATGCTGCACCGCTGGGCCGTCCGGCTGGGTGACTCCGAAGCAGCCCAGCTCGCCGCCGTGTTCATGGAGGCCGAGCCCGAGCCCAACGCCGCCGCCGGCCTGGGCCGCGTCCTCACCCAACTAAGTGACAGTAAACGTCGCAATGAGGGCCCACCGGGACAATCGTCGCTACCTGGTGGGGGGACGTACCTGCCATCGGTGCAGATCATGGTCGCGCGCCAGAATCCGGGCTCCAGCGACGGACTCACCCTCGCGGCCAAGGGCGGACACAACGGCGAGCACCACAACCACCGCGATGTCGGTTCGGTGGTGGTTGCGGTCGATGGCGTGCCCCTGCTGGTCGACGCCGGGCAGCCCACGTACACCGCGCAAACGTTCGGACCCGACCGTTACCAGATCCGTGCGATGCAAAGCGCGTGGCACAGCGTCCCTGCGCCCTTCGGCTTGGAGCAGGGGACCGGGTCTTCGTTCGCGGCTACCGTTCTCCAAGAGCCCACTCCCGGGGAACCGAGCCTCGCGCTCGGGCTCGGGGGCGCCTACGGTTTGGACCACGCTGAGCAATGGATCCGCACCTCCGTCATGGATCGTGAGCAGGGGGCCGTGGTGGTTGACGACCGGTGGAACCTGCCCGAACAGGCGCCTGAGGGAACTTGCCCACCCGACGGAACGCCCGACGTCGACATCACCTACCTGGCGGCCGGCACCGTCCGCGTCGGTACAGACGCGACGGCGACCATCACCCCCGACGGCATTCCAACCGTCAGTGGCGGGCGGGGACTGCACCTCCGCTGGAAGCCCGCCACCGCCGTCGTGCTCGTGGACGAATGGCACCTCGACGATCCGCTCCTCAGCGATATCTGGGGCGGGAAGCTGACCCGGATCCGGTTCCGCATGCCCGCCGAAAACCGCGCCTCGGGCGCGTTCACCCTCACAGTGGAGGCAACATCTTGAGTTCCGAACAGACCCCGGAAACGGGCGGCAAGTCCCTCTTTTCCCTGCAGCGCCGTGAACGGCTGATGGAGGAGCTACGGGCCCACGGGGCCATCACGGTCCGCGATATTGCCGCGAAACTGGGCGTCAGTGAGCTGACCATCCGTCGCGACGTGAACACGCTCGCGGACGAAGGACTCGTCTCCCGCGTCCACGGTGGGGCGACGCTGCCGAGCCCGCTGGACCGGTCGGTGGCGGTGGGACGGCCGGCGGTGCACAGCTATTCGATCGGCATGGTGGTTCCATCGCTGGACTATTACTGGCCGCAGGTCATTTCCGGGGCACGCGGCGAAGCCGAAGCGCAGAACCTCCGGATCCTGGTCCGGGGCTCCGCCTACGATGCCGCAGACAACCGCCGCCAAGTCCAGGCGTTGCTGGACACCCAGAACATTGACGGGCTGATCGTGGCACCGGACATGGGCGGCGAGCACGGCAAGGAGTTGCTCCGCTGGCTCAATGCCCTGCCGATTCCCGTGATCCTGGCCGAACGGCGGGCACCGGCGGAAATCCCCGCGCACCGGCTCGAGTGGGTCGCCACCGATCACTCCTTCGGTGCCGGCATGGCCGTACGCCATCTCTGGCAGGAGGGGCACCGAATGATTGGCTGCCTCACGGACTCCACCAGTCCCACCAGTCCCCACGTGGTCCGGGGCTGGAAACAGGCACTTGCTGCGCTGAAAATTCCGCTGGACGCATCAATCCATGAGGACTCGGCGAAGCTGGACAACGGCGACCGTGCCAAGCACTTCGACCACGTCCTGGAACTCTGCCGCTCCACCGGGACCACCGCCATGCTGGTGCATTCGGATACCCAGGCTGTGGCGTTCGTGCAGCACTGCGTGGACCGCGGCGTGGATGTTCCCGGCAGCATGGCGATCGTGGGCTACGACGACGAAGTTGCCTACCTTGCCGAACCCGCCATCTCCGCGGTCCGGCCTCCCAAAAGCTACGTCGGCAAGGTTGCGGTGCAGCTCATGGCTGCACGCCTGGCCGAAGGAAGGATGCGCCCCGTGCATCGAATTGACCTTAACCCGGAGCTCATTGTCCGGGAATCATCCGTGGGCGCACCGCGGGGACTTGCCGGTGTCCTGTTGGAGGATTCGCTCTGATGCTTCTGCCCCCTCTGGACCATGGGCTTTCGCCCTGCACCGGCCTGACCCGCGAGCACTGGTGCGCTTACGCTGATCACCTCCTGCGCTCGGCGCACCACTTTGGCACCCCGGATCACGCCAATATCCACCTTCCCGGGGCCAACAGCCGGTACGGCCCGCGGAGTGATTCACTGGAAGCCTTCGCCCGGACCTTCCTGTTGGCTTCCTTCCGGATTGCCGGTGACCCGGCCACCACCGGCTGGATCGCAGACTGGTACGCCGCGGGCCTTGATGCCGGAACCAACCCCGCGAATCCCGACCGGTGGCCGACGCCAGGTGAGCTGGGGCAGGCGAAGGTGGAGGCGGCGTCGTTGGCTGTTGGCCTGGCGCTGACCCGCGACGTGCTGTGGGACAAACTGCCGGAGCGCGTGCAGGAGCAGCTCATCGCGTGGTTCGAGACCGTGATCGGCGAGGAATATCCGCCCATCAACTGGGTGTGGTTCCAGATTGTGGTGGAGACGTTCCTGGCGTCGGTGGGCGGGCGGTCTTCGGACGAGGACATCGACGCAGGACTCGCCATCCACGACTCCCTCTACCGGGGTGGCGGCTGGTTCGCGGACGGTCCCGAGCGCGCGTATGACCACTACGTCGGCTGGGCTTTCCAGGTCTATCCGCAGCTGTGGGCCCTGATGGCACCCAACGATCCGCGGGTGGTTGCCCGGAAAGCTCTCGACGGTGACCGGCTGGCTGATTACCTGGACGACGCTGCGTACTTGGTCGGTGCGAACGGAGCTCCGCTGATCCAAGGCAGGAGCCTGATCTACCGATTCGCGGCGGCAGCCCCCTTCTGGGTGGGGGAGTTGTCCGGGCACACTCGGCTGGCACCGGGCATGGCCCGCCGGGCGGCCTCAGGGATGCTCGACTACTTTGCCCGCCACGGCTCCATCACTGACGACGGACTCCTCTCCATCGGCTGGCACGGCGAGTTCCCGGGCATGAAGCAGGCCTACTCCGGCGCAGGGTCACCGTACTGGGCGGCCAAGGGGATGCTCGGGTTGGCGTTGCCGGCGGACCACCGCGTGTGGACTTCCGTGGAATCGCCTTTGCCCGTAGAGGTTGCTGACACCCAGCGCCTCATCACAGCTCCGGGGTGGCACGTGGACGGGACTGTGGCGGACGGGGTTGTCCGGATCCGGAACCACGCGACGGACCACGCTGTGGTTGGTGCCTTGGTGGCTGATTCACCCCTGTACGCGCGGATAGGGTATTCAACGCACACTTTCCCCGACCTCTCACCGGAGTCGCTGGATAACGCGGTGGTGTTCGAGGATTCCGCCGGCCGGCTGACGCATCGGACCGGGTTTGAGTACCTGGGCTCCTTTGCCGAGGGCGGGGTCCAGGTGGGCGCTTCCCGGTTCACTGCCCACTGGATCGACCCCGACCCCGATGCCGGACCCGATCATGGCAGCGGCGTTGCTGGTACCGCGACCCCCGGGCCTTCGGTAACCGTGGTGTCAGCGACGCGGGGTGCTGTTGAGCTGCGGTGGGTGCGGGTTTCGAGTGCCTCCGCTGGGGCTGCGTTGCGGCTGGGCGGGTGGCCTGTGGATTCTTCGTCTTCGGTGGACAGCACTGTGCGTGCCGTGCCTGGGTTTGGGTTGTCCTTGGATACATCGGGGACCTTCGTCCGTACCGGCGCACACCCCATGGGGTGGGAACTCACCATTCCGTGGGTGGGCACCTCGGGCACCGCGTACGACGGCGACTACGCCGCCGTCGTACTTCTCGCCGGTGACGGGGGTGCCTCGCCGGATACTGGTGTTGCGTTTGTTGCCGGAGAGGATGGCGGCCGCTTCGTGTTCCCCGACGGCGCCTCTGTGGCCCTCGCGCGGCTGGCCCGTTTCGACGCCTAGCTGCGCAGTAGACGACTCCTACCGTCTAACGCGCAGCTAGCCATCGAGCCGGATGCCGGGGGAGAGCGTAGGGAGCCCACGAGGGCCTGCAGTAGGCTCGCGGGATGAGCCAAACCGATGATCGAGCACGCTTCCTGGCCGCCTACGACGACAACCTCAGGACCGACGCTGAGACGCCGAGCGCCCTCAACGTCACCCACCACGGACCTGTGCGCTTGGTGACCTTCATGAAGGGTCGCGGGTTCGTCACGTACAGGGATCTGGGTGATGCGGATGCGCAGACCGTGAAGCGGCTCGTCGCCGAGGCGATCGCCTACTTCCGCGCTGAACCTGACATCACCAGGGTGGAATGGAAATCCCGCGGGCACGATCACGCTCCGGGTTTGCACGAGACACTCATTGAGAACGGCTTCACCCAGGACGAGCCGGAGTCGATCATGATCGGTGAAGCGAAGGCTCTGAGCACAGCTGTGCCACTTCCCGACGGCGTGACGCTGCGGCAAGTCAGGGACGAGCCGGACGTTCGGGCCATGAGCGCGATGCAGGATGAAGTCTTTGGCGAACCGGTGTCGGATGAGATGGCTGAGGCCTTGCTGCGACGACTCTCGCTGGGCGACGGGATGCAACTCTGGGTGGCCGAAGCAGAGGGCCGGATGGTCAGCGCCGGACGCCTGGAGCCAGTGCCCGGCACAAGCTTCGCCGGGATCTGGGGTGGTGCCACAAGGAAGGAATGGCGGGGCCGGGGGATTTACCGGGCGTTGACAGCCCGCCGCGCGCAGGCCGCCCTTGAGCTGGGAAAGACGCTCATCCACAGCGACTCCACCGAATTCTCCAGGCCAATCCTGGAGCGCTCCGGGCTGCTCAAGGTTTCGACGACGACACCGTACCGTTGGCTGCGTGCCTGACCGGGCTCCTGCGGCCAAAACCAGAAACGGTGAGTAACGGACTCCTTCTTCGCACTTGAGTCCCAAAATGCGAAGACGGCCGCCGTTACTCACCGTTTTAGGCCGTTCGGGCCCCCTCCCGCGCCCAGCAGGAGGAGGCTCGAACTAAACCGGGTTGAGCTACTTACCAGCCGCGAAGAAGCTCACGCACTGCCCCTGGTTCTTGAATACGGGCGACGGACTCGTCTTCCATCCATCGCTCTTGCACGCGTCCTTGCCGGTGGACACAGTCACGCGATACTCCTTCGTGGTGCCGTCGGGCGCTGTCACCGTGACGACCGCCGTCGAGCTTTCCGCCGTTGCCTGCTGAACCGTCACCTTTGCGTTCGTGTCCAGCGGGTAGCCGACGACGGCGGGAGTCGCCGACGTCGACAACACCCGGTAGTCGGTGGTCGCCGGGGCGAATCCGACGACGGATGCCTGGTTCACCAGCAGCCGGCCGAGGTCGGCGAGGCCGCTGTCCGCCAAGCGGGACCCGGCGATGGCTACCTCCGCGATCTTCGTGTACGACGCCGTGGTCACCAACGACACCCGGATCGCGCGGGTGGTTACGGGATCGAAACGAACCGTCGCTGGTGATGACGTGGAGAGGCCGGTGATGGTTCCCGCGGAGGTGTCCTTCCACGCTCCGGTGGCGTCCTGGTACTGGACCTTGAGGCTCTGCGCCGCTTTCTCAGCGGAGGTTACGGTGACAGAGGAAACGGTGTAGTCGCGGCTGAAGGCGTAGTTCAGGCTGTCACCCGCACGGCCGCCGCTCACCCAGTTGGACCAGCGCGTGGTGGCGTTGCCGTCGCAGCTGTTCTTCGCGACGTAGGAACCCTCGGTGTAACTTGCGGTGACGGTGGTGGTGGGGTCGTCCTGACAGATGTTGCTGCTGGGAACACGGTCGACCACCACGACGGTGAGGCTCGCGGCCAAGGATTCCGCTTTGCCGGGAACGGTCACCGAGCCGACAGCCTGGAGGGCAGCATCAGACAAGGAAGCCCAGTCCCATGTGACCGGCAGCGGGTTGCGGGCAGGTCCGTCGCCGATCTGTCCGGGGACGGTTGCCGGCGCAGCGGCCTGCGCGGCAGCCACGGTCGACCCAACACCCACCGTCACCGACGCCGGGTCGGTCGCCACATACTGACCGACCGTCACCGTCAGGAGCGCATCATCAAAAGCCTGCCCGTAGGGATCAACCCCGGATCCGCGCAGCGTCACCTTCCCTTCCTTCTCCCAGACCGAGGGATCAACCGCGGACCAGGTGACAGCCAACGGCTTTCCCGGACCCGCCTCGTACAGCGGAGTCACTGTGGAGGGGAGGACAGGTGCCACGCCAGTCAGCGTGCTCAGTTCCAGGGGCGTTACACCCAGGAGCTTCAGATCTGCGATGTCGGTGAACGCCCACGCCTGATGCGGGCTGGCGGTAGCAGTAGCCGTGGTTCCGGTCGAGGACGCCAGGGACACCGATATTCCAGCGGCCGTTTGATTGCCCGAAACCTGCAGGGCAATCGCGGCACCGGCGTTCACCAAGGACCACTGCTTGCCGTTTTCGGTGGTCACTATCCACTGTGCAGAGGGGGTGGATTTGGCTTGCTCCAACGTCAGGGAAGCCAGCGAAGCCGCACCGCTCTGGCTTCCGTTCAGCACACCGCCGTTGCCGGTAAGCACTCGACCGTCCTTGTTTGTAACAACCCACCGGCGATCGTTCGCGAACTCATCCTTGCCCTTCACGGCGTTGAACGTCCACATCTGAGGAGCCACTCCAGCAGCGTCCGTGCCCAGTTCCTCGATAGAGGCCGTTCCGTTTGCCTGCCCAGTCAAATAGTTGCCGCTCGCTTCACCGCTGAGGTGGTAGCTGTGGCCGTCCTGCACCGGTGCGGCGTCGCCTGAAACTCCAGTGACGCCGTCGACGACGAACGTCACCACTGATGCGGCGGGAACCTCAAGCGTGGCGGACTTAGCCGCGGCGTCGATTGCTACCGGCGCACCCTTCACGAGGGCGTTTTTCTCGATGTCATCCAGCGGCGACTTGGTGGTGACCACGGGCGTGACCTTGGCGCCGGGTGCGATGCTGCCGAAGCGGCTGAGATCGATGGTGACCTTTTCCGGCGTCGGGGTGTCATTGAAGTGGACCAGGGTGGCGCCGTTGCCGTCGGCGCGGAGGGCGCTGGCGGTTTTGGCGTTGTCGTTCTGGATGAGGAAGTCACCCGGCCGGATGTAGTGCGTGAAGTTCCGGGTGGTGTTGTACTTCTGGTTGGTCAGGACCTTGCACTTGGCTTGTTCCTGGGATGCGCCGTCGTTGAGCCGGCGGTTGGAGAAGCCTTCGCGGCCCTCGTAGTTGCAGTCGAAGTCGACGTAAATGGAGCCCCAGCCCTTATCGGCCTTCTCCTGCTTGTACGTGTCCTCCACAGGCTGCCAGAAGACCCAGGCGTTGGGGTCGAGCTCGCGGAGATCGTTCACCATGCGGCCCGCGATGCCCAGGCCGTTGGTGATGTTGGAGCGATCCCAGCCGCTGGTGGAGTCGCCCAGCGCCGGGTTGCCCGGCCAGAAGCCGCCCACTTCGCTCATCCACAGGGGCTTGTCCGTGGCGCCGGCGAGGTCGCGGACCCTGCGTCGATCATTGGTGCCGTACGTGTGGACGTTGAGCTGCGCTACGGCGTCCTTGGCTTCCTGGCTGTAGCCGTTCCAGTTGGTCATGAACTTGGTGGGGTCGGTCTCGTCCATCGCGGAGATGACGGCGTCCGTGGTGCCCCTTTCGAGCTCAGCGGCCAGCAGCTTGGTCACGCGGTCCTGGGCCGCCGGGTAGATCAGCGCGCCCTCCTGCTTCTGCGTGTACGTGGTGGGCGGTTTGCCGGTGGCGGCGTTGATGTCCGTGCCCCAGTAGCCCGAGTTCGGCTCGTTGAAGGGATCGATGGTATCGACCTTGATGCCGCTTCCCTTTTCGAGAAGTTCGACGGCGTTCCTCATGTAGGCGGCGAACTTGGCTTCGGCTTCGGGCAGGAGATTTTCGCCCTTGGCCGTGTTGACCTGGCCGGAAACATATCCGCTCTTGGTCATGAACCACGGCGGGGAGTTGCTGAACGCTTCCCAGTGGGTGATCTGCTGATCCGCGGCGAGGCGTTCCACCCACCAGCGCTGGTTCTGGTCGGCGTCGGGGTTGTAGGACGCGGGATCGTCCGGATCCCACTCGTTCAAGAACGCGAGCTTGTTGGCCTGCGTCTTGTCCACGGTTCCGTCCGGGTTGTAAAGGTTCGACGCCGGTTGGCCGGGTTGCGCTTCGGCCACCGGTTTCCACCATCCCTCCACAGCGCTGCCGTCGTTGAGGTAGTCGGCCACGTCTGATGCGTTTCCGCCGCCCACGTTGTACCGGGCGATGTTGAGGTTGAGGCCGTCCTCGCCGAAGACCTTTTGGTACAGCTCCTCACGCAGCTCAGGGGAGTAGCCCGCCGTCGCGTTCGCGAACCAGACCAGGCTGGTGCCCCAGCCCTCGAAGGCTTCGCCGCGGCTGGCGGGGTTCGGGGTGATGGTGACGGCTGTAGCGTCGTCTGCTTGGGCTTGCGGTGTGGTTGCGGGCATGAGCGCCAGGCCGGCAGCTGCTGTGACGGCTGCTGCCAGGACTGCCACTGGCCTTCGGATTCTTCGCGCGGTAAACGCCATGGGTGGACCTCATCGTCGGGGTGTCATTGGGTGCTGTCCGGGCTTCGGGGAAGGCCGGGCAAGCCGAGACTATGGGGCTCTCCACGTGGCAACAAGGCACTCGAACACGCTCGAACGGGGTTGGTCGGAAGTGGTCGCAGGTGTAACAACTTTGCCTTGCGCTGACTCATGGTTGTATAGATGTATACAAGTACACTTTTCCAGCGGGGCGGCACCACATGGCAGAACAACCACGGAACACCGGGGCACAGTTGGTCTACGGCGAGCTGAAGCGCCGGATCCTCAGCCTCGAACTCAAGCCGGGCGAGCGTATCTACGAGCCCGCCATGGCGACTGCCCTGCACGTCAGCCGCACGCCGCTGCGCGAGGCCATCCGGCGATTGATCTCGGAGAGCCTTCTGGAGCAACAGCCAACCGGCGGGGTGGTGGTGCCGGCACTGGACGAGACCGTGATTTCGGAACTCTATGATGTCCGTGCCGCCTTGGAATCGTTGATGGCTCGGGAGGCATGCGCCAATGCGACCGCAGCAGATCTTGAAGAACTTCAGGGAATCGTGGCCCGGAATGCCGCGATGGTGGAGTTCCCCGACGAAGCCATGAAATACGGTGTTGCCCTGCACGCCGCCATCGCCAGGATCGCTGGGAATTCGTGGGCCCAGCGCTTCCATGGGCAGATCGCCAGCCAGGTTGAGCGCTACCGGTACTTCACCAACAACGCTCCCGAACGCCGCGATGAAGCGCTGGCCAATCACCGGCTGCTGGTGGAGGCCATCGCGTCGAAGGACCCGGAGAAGGCTGCAAAGATCGCCTTTGACCACGTGGTCGGCGCGCGGGAGGAGACCTTGCGGGTCATTTCCGCCTCCGGCCTCGTCATCGAATGATCGGCGAACTCGGACGGCGCTCGTCCACTGCACTCCTGGTCCACTCCGCGCTCATCCAGGCCGTCACCTTCCTGGTCCGCCCGGCTACCACGTACCGCGCACTCGAATTGGATGTTCCCGGGTTCGCCCTTGGCCTTCTCGCCGCCAGCTACGCAGTGTTTCCCCTGCTGCTCGCCCTGCCCATCGGCGGACTGGTGGACCGCCTGGGTGAGCGTCGGCTCATGGCGATCGGGGCCGCCGTCGTACTGGGCTGTTCTGCGTTCCTGCTGTTCTGGGGAACGTCAGTCCCCGCGCTGGTGGCTGGAACGGCGCTGCTGGGTGCAGGCCAGCTGGCTTGCGTGGTGGGGCAGCAAGCGGTGGTCGCGAACAATGCTGCGTCCTCGCGCTTGGACTCTGCTTTCGGGTACCTGACCTTCGCCGCGTCTCTGGGCCAAGCCTTGGGGCCGCTGGCGATTTCCTTAGTGGGCGGTGCGTCCGTTCGGCCGGACACGCAGGCGATCTTCCTGCTCGCGACGGCCATGAGCTTGGTGCTCTTCATGACGACGTTCGTGATCTCTTCAACGGTCAGCCGGGGGAGGCGTACACCGAAGGGCACCGGTACCAAGGGCAGTTCACTGGCACTTCTCAGGACTCCCGGCGTGGTCCGCGCGTTGGCCACCAGCGCCACCGTCCTCGCCGTGGTTGACCTGACGGTGGTCTACCTTCCGGCACTCGGCGCCGAACGCGGCCTCACAGCGGCCACCGTGGGCCTGATGCTGACCGTCCGGGCGGTGTTCTCCATGATTTCCCGGCTGGGACTCGGCAGCGTGTCCCGAAAACTGGGGCGCATGAAACTGCTGATCCTGAGCCTGGCCATCTCCACGGCTGCACTGGCTGTGGCCGCCATTCCGATGCCCGAGTGGCTGCTGTTTGTGGTGATGGCATTCCTCGGCCTCGGGCTGGGAATCGGCCAACCACTGACCATGTCCTGGCTCTCGGCCCAAGCGCCGGAAGGCCAACGCGGGCGGGCGCTGGCTTTGCGGCTTGCCGGAAACAGGGTGGGCCAGGTGGTTCTTCCCAGTGCTATCGGTGTGGTGGCGGTAGGCCTCGGGGCGGCGGGCGTGTTCCTGGCGTCCGCGGTTGCCGTCGGCGGAACCATGCTGTTGCTGCGCGGGGTTCGGCTGGACGACTGACCGGGAGGTCACTCCGCGAACAGCGCCGCCAGGTCATCCGCCGTCAACGAGCCACCGGCCAACGCGTCGCCCTCCATCACATCCGCGAACAGCTGTGACTTCTTGGCCTTCAACGCCATGACTTTCTCTTCGATGGTGTCCTTGGCAACCAGTCGGTAGACCATCACGTTCCTGGCCTGCCCAATGCGGTGCGTGCGGTCCACAGCCTGGGCTTCGGACGCAGGGTTCCACCACGGGTCCAGCAGGAACACGTAGTCGGCCTCGGTCAGGTTGAGCCCGAAGCCACCAGCCTTCAGCGAGATCAGGAACACCGGGGCGGTACCGTTCTTGAATTCGCTGACCACGTCGCCACGGTTCCTGGTACTGCCGTCGAGGTAGCAGTACTCCACGCCCTCTTCGTCCAGGCGCTCGCGGACCTTCCCCAGGAACCCGGTGAACTGGCTGAAGATCAGCGTCCGGTGGCCCTCGGAAATGACGTCCTCCAGCTGTTCGAACAACACATCCAGCTTGGAAGACCGAACCCCGGAGAGTGAAGAGTCCACCAACGACGCATCCAAACTCAGCTGCCGCAGCAACGTCAAGGACTGGAAGATCGTGAAGCGGTTTTTGTTCACGTCGTCGATCAGGCCGAGGATTTTCTGCCGTTCGCGCTGCAAGTGGGTCTGATAGACCTTCTGGTGCCGCGGGTTCAGCACGACCTCCAGGATCTGCTCCTGCTTGGGCGGCAGATCCTTGATGACCTGCTCTTTGGTGCGGCGCATCATCAGCGGACGGACACGACGCCGGAGCTTGCCCAGCTGCGCGGAGTCGCCGTTCTTTTCCACGGGCTTTTGGTAGTTCTCGGCGAACCGTTTGGGGCTGGGGAACAGTCCCGGCGCAACGATCGATGTCAAGGCCCAGAACTCCATGAGGTTGTTCTCCAACGGCGTGCCCGTGATGGCCAACTTGAACCTGGCGGGCAGCTTGCGCGCGCACTGGTACGCCTTGGACTGGTGGTTCTTCACGAACTGCGCCTCATCGAGCATCAGCCCGGCCCAGTGGAAAGACGCGTAGGCATCGTAATCAATGCGGAACAGGGCGTAGGAGGTAATAACGACGTCGGCACCCGCCAACGCGTCCGCCGGTGACAGGCCGCTCTTGGCAAAAGTTTCACCGACGGTGCGCACCACCAAGCCTGGAGCGAACCGTTGTGCTTCCAGAGCCCAGTTGCTGACGACGCTTGTTGGTGCGACCACCAGGAAAGGAGCGCGCGGATTCACCTCAGCAGAATCACCCTGGGCGGCAGCGGCCGTCTCCGCGGCCAGGTCCTTGGCCGCGCAAATCAGGGCAATGGCCTGCACGGTCTTTCCCAGGCCCATGTCATCCGCCAAGACGCCGCCCAGGCTGTGCTTGTAGAGGAAGCTCAGCCAGTTGAATCCTTCGAGCTGATACGGACGCAGCTCAGCGTTAAGGCCGGCCGGAAGCGGCAGCCCGGTCACGCCGTCGTCGAGCAATCCGCCCACAGCCTCGCGCCACGCGGCGGCTTGCTCGTCCACGATCCCCAGCTGGGCAAGCTCGTCCCAGAGCCCGGCCTGGAAGCGGCTGATCTGCAGGGTGCCGTCCTTGTTGTCCGGGTTGTCCTGCAGGGAGCGGGCCTCGTCGATCAGCGCACGCAGTTGGTGCAGTTCGGGCAGGTCCAAGGAGAAGTAGGCGCCGCTGGGCAGCAGCATGCGGCTCATGCCGGCGGCGAGGGCGGAGAACACCGCCGCGAAGGAGACGGGCTCACCCTCAAGTGTGATCACGATCCCGAGGTCGAACCAGTCGCCGCTGGCCGTTTCCTTCGTGGAGATGGACACCACAGGAGCTTCGGCGGCTTCACGGTAGTCGGCGATATCGCCGGAGGTTTCCACCACGACGTCGGGCAGTTCCCGCAGTGCCGGAAGTACCTCTTCGGTGAACGCCAGCGTGTCCAAACCGCCCAGTTCCACCGACGCAGCGAGTCGCGGAGCACCCCAACCACCCGTTGCCGACTCCGCCAGCGCAGCCACCACATCCCATGGACGGCCCAGCGATTCCAGGATCCGGGCTTCCTCGGGATCATCGCGGTAGCCGCGGTCATCCGGGTGCCGCCAGAGCGGTTGGGCCGTGACCAAGGTGCCGGACTTGTAGTGCCACTCCCAGTGCAGCCGGACCTTGTGGTCGTTGCCGTAGTTGGCCAGCAGGGACAGCGTGGGGACAGCCAGCGTGGGCAGTTCCACCGATTCGTCCGCAGCCTGCACGGGTGTGGATTGCCGCAACTTCGGGTAGAACGAGGTCAGGAACCGGCTCTCATCCTCGGCAGGAATCTGAAGGGTTTGGCCGTCCATGACGAATTCCAGGAGCTCGTCAGTGATGCCGCCCTCGATCGGGGCCAGGGTGATCAGGTTCTTTTGCTGCGGCACACCGGGCAGGATTTCGCCGGAATGCGTGAAGAAAATACCGTTGGCCGGCTTGCCCAGGAAGCCCACGGTCCCGGCATCAACGGGCTCCCCGCCCACGGTGACTGACGGCGCAAGCTGCAGGCCGCCGTCGGGCGCTGCGCTTTCGGTTCCGTTCGCGTCCAGGCGCGCCAAGCTGAGTCCGACGACGGCGGGTTGGGTCTCGACGCGGACGGGCTCGCTCCCAGCCGAGTGGATGAGTGGGATGCCGGCCTTGGCAGCGTCGGCAAGGAGGGTCCACAGGTTCTTGGCAGCGAAGTCGTTCAGGCTCAGCCACATGGCGCCCGACGGTTGCTGGCGGCCGTTGCTGGAACCGTGGGCGGCGAGGAAAGTCTGCAGCCATTCGACGTGGATCTCGTTGAATTCGCGCCGGAAACTGACGTAGCTGAGGTTGTTCCAGGAGACGTCGCCACGGATCCACTTGCCCTTGGCGCCCATCATGACGGGGCGGGCCTTGAGTTGGCGGACGCTGCGCATGGGGTCGCGACGGCCTGTGTAGGAGAAGTGGGCGGCGGGCTCCTCCACTTCGAACTGCAGCGCGAGCGGAATGCCGGCCGCGCTCGGGGCCGTGCCGGGTTTCGCGATGAGCCTGTTGAGTGCCTGTTCCCACGCCGGACGGGCGGTGCCGCCCTGCTGGCCCGAGCCCAGGCGCGATGTCTGGATGCCCGGTGCCTGGGAAAGGAGCTGCGCGCGGATGGTGGGGTGGTCCTCGGCAGTGAAGAGCAATGCGGCGACGTGCTTGCAATCCTTGCGGACCGGGCAGCTGCAGATACCTACCGTGCAGCTCCAGCCGCTGGGTTTGCGGACCAGTTTCGCCGACGTCGAATAGGGCTGTGGGCCCGTGCCGCGGACCTTGCCCATCAGGAGGCCCGTAGCCGCGTCGAAAGAAATCCCGCTCACTCGGCTGCCCATGGCATAGGCCAATCCGGCCGCCAGGGAGCGGTCGTTAATGGCAGGAGTCTGAATGGCCAGTTCCCAGGTTTCGTCTGTGTGGGACGGCATGCGTCGGGCTACTTTCGGCAGGAGGTTATCTGCTCAATCTTAGTCAGCAGAAAACGGCTCCCAAACTTCGCCCTCCGTTAACCTCTTCCTCGATTGCCGCGCCGGTCCCACGCGTACGTTGAAAGTGTCCGGAGCACCATCAGCTTTCAGCAGTGAGGATTTCCCATGACTACCAGCGAGTACCCCGTCGTCCTGAACAAGGCCAGCTTCGAAGCCGGCAACGCGGATGTAGTGGATTCCAACGTCAACGTCGTGAACCAGATGTACCAGGAGCTCCTCAACAGCGACGAAATCGCACCCGCCGCGCTCAACAGCTTCTTTGTGGACTTCTACCTGACCCAGGCTCTGGCCGGCGGATTTGCCCAGTACGTCTTCACCGCACCGGAGCGTGAAGAAGTGGACTCCTACGTCCGTGCAGGCCTCGAAGGCATGGGTGCCACCCGGCACCTGGACCTCTTCAACCGCACAGCAGCAACCTTCGATGCACTGACCGAGGACGAAGCGGAGGCCTACCTCGACGGCGAACTGGACGAGTCCGAAACGCCGCCGTCTTCCGTTGTGACCTTGGACGAGCTCGACGGCGAGTTTGAGGCCCTGCTTGAGGAAGAGGACATCATCGACCTCAACGCGGCATACCTCCGCGACCAGTCCGAACTGCTGGTCCTTACCGACGAAGAGATCGAAGCACACATCGCACAGCGCGTCGCGTTGATCCCGGACCTGGCCGAGCGCCAGGCCGAAGCCGAAGAGGAAGCCCTCGCCAACGCCCCCGAATTCGAGGTCATCATCCGCGAACTCTGCGATATTGCCGGCTACGCCCTGGAAAAGATCACCATGGGCGATCCCAACTACGAGCACGACGGCGTCAAGACCCTCGCCTGGCACTTCTCCACCGACCACGGCGACTACCTCATGATCGAGGACGATGAGGAGGCCTTCATGATCCACCCGGAGACGAAGGAAATCATCGCAGCCGTGGAGTTCGAAGAGTCCGAGGAATTCGCCGACGCATAAGCCTTGGTATGCGGGCCGAGCGGCCCGGCATCCTCCGCGTGCTGGCTCCTCCGTCGCCTTTGACGCACGCTTCCGGATGCGGGCCGCTCGGCGTTTCATCTCCATGCGTGTCGACGAATACACGGTTTAGCTATTTGGGGTTGTATCCGTGAGTAGACTCGTCCGGTGCGCGCGTATTGGGAACTGGCCAAGTCATCATTCCGCCGCCATTCCACGTACCGCACTGCCGCCGTCGCCGGCGCTTTCACCAACTCGGTCTTCGGGCTCATCCGGGCATCGCTGCTGCTGAGCGCCATTACGACGGCGGGTGGCGCCATCGGAGGTTACTCGGCCACGGAGGCGGCTACGTATGTGTGGCTGGGTCAGGCGCTCCTGGCCCCTTTGGGGCTCTTCGGCAACGCTGAACTGGCCGGGCGCGTGAAGTCGGGGGACATCGCCGTCGACCTTTCCCGGTCCGTGAACCTGACCGCGTCCTACTGGGCGCAGGACCTGGGCCGCGCAGCCTTCGACGTTTTGCCGCGCGGATTACCTCCGCTTGTTGTGGGTGCGTTGGTCACGGGGCTGGCGATGCCGGGCACACCCGGGCCGTATGTGCTGGGATTCGTGTCCATTCTGGCTGCCGTGTCCCTGAACTTTCTGGGCTTCTTCGCCATCAACCTGTTGTCCTTCTGGGTGCTCGAGATCCGGGGCTTCTGGATGCTGTACATGGTCCTGATGAACCTGTTGTCCGGGTTCCTGGTCCCCGTGACGTGGTTTCCCGGGTGGCTGCTCGAGTTCGCCCGCGCCACGCCGTTCCCGTCGATGCTTCAGACCCCGGTGGACATTCTGGCAGGAAGGACCGACGGCGCCGAGAGCCTTGCGATGGTGGGCCTCCAACTCTTGTGGCTGGCCGTGCTGCTTGTGGTCGTTCAGTTGATGGTCCGATTCGGTTCGCGGCGGCTGGTGGTGCAAGGTGGCTAACCCCCGTGCGATCCGTCCCCGCGTTACCCGTCCCCGTGTAGACCGGGACCCGCACGCCCCGGTGACCAACCTGGTCCTCCTCAAACTCCTCGTCTCGGCCCGGCTTCGCTCGCAGCTCGCGTACCGGGGCAGTTTTCTCTCCGATGTCGCCGGCCAGGTCCTTTTGGGATTGACCGAGTTCGTGGAGCTCTACGCGATCGTCCACAACGTCTCCACATTCGGCGGCATGACCCTCGCCCAGACACTTCTGGTGTTCGGGCTGGCGTCCGTTGCCTTCGCACTGGGTGATCTTCTCCTGGGCGAAACCGACTCGATGTCCGAGACCATCAGGTCGGGCAAGTTGGAGGTGCTGCTGGTCCGCCCTTTGCCCGTGCTGCTGCAACTGGCCACCTCCGATTTCCAATTGAGACGGGTCGGGCGGCTGATCTTCGCAGCGGCTGCTCTGGTTGTGGCGTTCCTCGTCACGGACATTGCCTGGGACCCTGCCAAGGTCTTGCTGTCCCTCGTCACGCCGATCGCCGGGGCGGCCATCTTCTGTGCCCTCTTCCTCGGTGCCGGAGCCATGCAGTTCTGGATCCTCGACGGCAGGCAATTCGCCAACGCGTTCACGTACGGCGGCCGATACGTTGCCTCCATGCCCGGAGCGGCGCTGTTCTTCCCGGTCCAGATCTTCTTCACGTTCGTCATCCCCGCAACGTTGGTGGCCTACGCCCCCAGCCTGGTCATCCTGGGGCTCGACGGGCCAGCCGGCATCCCGGCATGGACGGGGTGGCTGGGGCTGCCGGCCGCCGTCGTCCTCAGCGGACTCATGCTGCTCCTCTGGCGGGCGGCCATCAAAAAGTACACCGGCGCAGGAGGCTGACATGCCCATCATTGACGTGGAGAATCTGAGCCGCGAGTTCCAGGTCATGGAATCCTCCGGTCGGTTCCGGCGACGCAAGAAGACCGTTCACGCGGTGCGGGGGATCGACTTCGCGGTGGAACCGGGGGAGGCCGTGGGCTACATCGGAGCGAACGGGGCCGGCAAATCCACCACCATCAAGATGCTGACCGGTGTCCTGGTGCCAAGCTCGGGGCGCGTGACCGTTTGCGGGTTCAACCCGGTGCCGCAGCGTAAAGCGTTGGCCCGGAAGATCGGCGTCGTGTTTGGGCAGCGATCGCAACTGTGGTGGGACCTGCCGCTGCAGGACTCGTACCCGATCCTCGGTGCCATGCACCGCATGCCCGAAGCGGAGTGGAGGCCGAGGTTCCGCGAGCTCGCCGATCAGATGGATCTGGGGGCGTTCCTCACCACGCCTGTTCGCCAGCTCTCCTTGGGTCAACGGATGCGGGGCGAGGTCGCTGCTGCCCTGTTGCATCGCCCGGAGCTGGTGATCCTGGACGAGCCGACCATCGGCCTGGACATGATCAGCAAGGAGAAACTTCGCCAGTTCCTGGATGCCGAGCGCCGGGAGAACGGCACCACGCTGCTGCTGACCACCCACGACATGAGCGACATCCAGCGTTTGTGCCAACGGGTTCTGGTAGTCGACGACGGCGCCATCGCCTACGACGGGCCGCTCACCGGTTTGGCTGACGTCGCCGGAGCGGTGCGTACCATGGTGGTCGACCTCGCCGCCCCCGTGCACTCGGCTGCTCTTTTCCCGCTGCCTGACGGTGCGGTGCACGAGGGCATCGAGGCCGAGGGAATCCGGCACAGCGTTTCCTTTGATCCACGCAGGCTTTCAGCGGCCACGGTTCTGGCGGCCATCTCGAGCACGGCCGAGGTAGCCGACCTGTCCCTGCACGAGCCGGACATCGAGCACCTGGTCCGGCAGCTCTATGGGAGCGCGAGGCGGTAGGGGCTTCACCGCTGGATTCCCCCGCCTCGAGATACCCCCCCCGCCTCGAGATCGCGGGAACGCTGTGAATTCGCCGTGGCGTTCCGGCGACATCGACGTGTTTCCCGCGAACTCGACGGGTTGCGGCGATTTCAGGCTAGGTGGTTTTGGTGCGGCGGAGCTTCACGAAGCCCCAAATGATGGAAGCTTGCCAGCAGACAAGCAGGCCGATCCAGATCCAGTCCAAGCCCCGGTCTACCGCGTTCATGACCATGGCAGCGAGCCCCAGGGTCCATGCCACCTCTTGTATGGCCAGGAATCCCAGGTTCGGCGGATTCTTGCGGTTGTTGTTCTGTGCCATCTTTCCTCCCCCAATGAGTGGCTTGCAGTCTAACTGCTTTGATCCAAAAGCCCTGGTCAGGTGCTCAAGCCTCCTTCGCAACGCCTGGCTGACTTCGCTGGAAACGTTCGTGCTCGTGGGCAACCTATCGGCGATTTCGCAAGGTTCCCGGCGCATGGGCGTCAGGATTTCCACATAGTGTCACCCCGCCCATCCGCATCCCGCAGGCCGTTGCCATGCTGAACCGATGAATCCAACGTCAGCCCAAAGAATCGTCAGCCCGCTCCCCGGGCGCGGCCACATCTGGAGAACCGACGAGTTACTCCGGTTTGGTCTCAACAGCCGGGGGATCAAGGCACTACTGGACTCCGGCGACCTCCATCGCTTGAGATATGGCTGCTACATCAGGGCCAGCAAATGGAACGCTCTTGGGCCGGGGAGGCAGGCAAAGGCACGAATCGTGGCGCATGCGCACGGGACCCTGACGACGTCGACAGGTGGTTTTGTGTATAGCCATTTGTCGGCGGCACGGCTTCATGGTCTCTTTCTGTGGGGTGTTGAGGACAAGGTCCATATCCTGCATCAGGCCAGGCCATCAGCGGATCGTTGGGGCAAGGACGTCCGAGGACACACCGGGCACTTCGCTGAGGGCGACGTCGTTGTGGTTGACGGCCTGCGGGCCACCACGCTGGAACGCACCGTCTTCGACTGTGTCAGGATGCTGAGTTATCCAAAAGCACTCGTGATCATTGATCACAGTCTCAGAATGGGTGCCGACATCTCAGCGCTTGCTGAGCGGGCGGCAGCCTCGGATGGCAAACGGGGTGTGCGCACGTTGCGCAAGGCGTTGGAGAACGCGGATCCGCGGTCCGAGTCGGCCGGCGAGACGCTGACCCGTGAGTTGATGCAAAGGCTGCGCATCAAACCCCCACAGCCACAATTTGAGGTGCAATCCCGGCTGGGTCGCCATCGGATGGATTTCGCCTGGGAGGAGGAGAAACTGGCTCTGGAGTTTGACGGGCGGACAAAATACTTCGATTTCAAGCCGACGGGTGAGGTCATCTATCAAGAGCGACGGCGGGAAAAGGCGCTCGTCGAGGAAGGTTGGCGGTTCATCCGGGTCGAGTGGAAGGACCTGTTCCAGGAGCGCGCCTTCAAGGAACGTATCCTTCGGGCGTTCAGGTGAGGGACCCGCGCGCGAGTTCGCGGGAACCCTGCGTTCTCGCATGGAACCTTCCGGCGATCCTGCAGGCTTCCGACGAACTCGGCGGCCGGAAGAGTCCTAGTAGCCCGACGCGGCGCCGTCGATCATCGCCCCAGAAGGGCTGACGAGGTACCAGACGCCGCCGACGCCCTGGCCGGTGACGTCGCCTGCGGCTTTGTCCTTGGCGTAGTAGTACAGGGGCATTCCATTCAGGGTTACCTGCTTCTTCCCGTCAGGGGTGGCGATGGTTCCCACCGTGCCGGTGACGCCTTCAACGGTGGGAGCGTCCGACGTCGTCGTGAAAACGGGCCAGGCCTGCAGGCAAGCGCCGGTGCAGGCGCTGGTGCCTGAGTCCTTCACATCCTTGGTGAAGAAGTAGAGGCTCATGCCCTTGCTGTCCACCACGATCTGCCCCGCGCTGGATGGCGCAACCTTCATTTCGGCCCCAGCCGCAGAGCTGGACGACGAGCTGGACGACGAGCTGGCCGACGAACCGGTCGACGAGGGAGAGGCGGAGGAGGTAGCGGCCGGCGGGGGAGCCGAGGTGGTGCTGGTTCCGGGGCTGCCACCACATCCCGCCAAAGCAGCCGCGAGAACGACGGCGCCGAGTCCAAAGCTGAGTTGTTTCTTCATGTCCCGCTCCTTTGACGAGCCGGTCGGGATGGGCCGGCGCTAACCCCTACGACGCCGGCGGGGTGAGAATGGTTCACGACGCTGAACCTTTTACCCGCGTGGGTCGTCGTATAGGCGAAAGGGCAGTGGAAAGGGCGAGGGAGGTGGCTATGCCTTTGGACGAGGACGTGGTGGCTGCAATCTATCGCGACCATGGCACGGCCCTGAAACGCTTCGTTCTCAGCTGCACCTCCGATGCCCACCAAGCCGACGACGTCGTTCAGGAAACCATCCTCAAGGTGTGGCAGCACGCCCCGCAAATCACGGGAAGCCTGCGCAGCTACCTCTTCCGGACGGCCCGCAACGTGATCATCGACAACTACAGAAAGGCGCAGCGGCGACCCTCCGAAACAGGCGAGCACGACCTCCCGGACCATGCGGCCACTGAACGCGTGGACGAGCTCCTCAACCGGGTGCTCATGGAGGAAGCGTTGCTCCGGCTCAGCCACGAGCACAGAGAGGTCTTGGTGGCCCTGCACTACCAACGTTTCACCGTCAGCGAGGCAGCACTGCAGCTGAACATCCCGGCGGGAACCGTGAAATCCCGGGCTTTCTATGCTGTGAAAGCCCTCCGAACGATCCTTGATGAAATGGGGGTGGAACGATGAACGGCAACTCCGTCCACCAATTACTGGGCGCCTACCTTTTGGGCGGGCTGGACCCCCAGGAGGAGGGCGCATTCCGGGACCACCTCGCCACCTGCGCCGAGTGCCGCCGCGAGTTGGAGGAGCTCGAAAGCCTCCCCGCATTGCTCGACGCCGTGCCCGCGGCTGACGCCGTCGCCCTCACCACCACCGGCGGCGCACATGTTTTGGCACCTTTGGAGCCGACGCCGGAACCACTTCCCGAGAAGGTCTTGGTCGATTTGTCGGTCCGCAGGCGGAAATCACGACGGCGGTGGGCAGCTGTGGTGGGCGCCGTGGCCGCCGCTTGTCTGGCGGCAGGATTCTTCGGCGGTCCCTTGCTGAACCAGCCTCCCAAACCGGACGCGAGCTACTCGGTGCAGTCGGACACCGGTTTGCAGCTAACCGTGGGCATGGTGAAGAAAACCTGGGGCACCGAACTTGAGGTGGAGGGACGCTCCATGCCGCTTGAAGGCACCCTCTACTTGTGGGTGAAGGGCCGGGACGGCGCCGAGGAACGGACCTGCGGTTGGACAGCCACGCCCAGCGGCCGGATCAAGATTACCGGCGCCACTCCGGTGCAGTTGGCCGGCATTGCGGGCGTTGAGCTCCGCGACGAAGCCGAGAAGACCGTGGCGTCCATTTCGGTGCCTTAGGACTTCAGTGCTCTGGGGCGCCCTGCGTCCGCAATTCCGCCACCAGGGCAGGGTCTTCGCAGGCCTTGGCAAATGCCTCGATCCTGCGTTCAATTTCGCGGCCAAGCAGCCAGCTTCCGATCCTCTCGGCCAACGGCTTCACCAGAGCCGGGCGGCATGAAAAGGTGTACTTCCAGACTGCCCGGGTGCCGCCGTCGTCCTCGGTAAAGCGCCAGCCGCCGCCGAAGTTTTCAAAGAACCACGGCCCGGACACCATCGTCATACCGACGTTGCGGGGTGGTGTGTAGGAGACGTATTCGCTGACCATTTTCAGGCCCATGCGGGAGACCGTCCGTGTCCGGACGCCTTTGCCCGCCGCCGTGGCTCCGTCCAGGAACCCTTGGGCGGAAATGAAGGGGTCCCATTTGAGCCTGAATGCGCCCGTGGTCTGGGAGAGGGCGAAGGCGGTTGCCGGATCCAACCGGATGAACCGTTCGGCGCGTACCTGTGGCATTTAGAAACCCTTACCTGAACCGAGCACCAGGAAGACCATGAAGACAATGCCAAAGATGTTGACGGCCATAATGGCCAATCCGATGATGCCCGTGATGCGGCCCGCATTCATGCGCCCGGCGCGAAACACAGCGATCAGTCCGCAGACCACAGCAACGATGGCCAGCAGTACCGCAACCCCCGCCAGGATCAGCGCGCCAAACCACCAGGCGTCGTTGCCCTCGTTGTAACGGCTCATCGCCGAGGCGACGGCTGCAATGCCCAAGGGAATGCTGACCACTGCGGCGATCGGCGAGAGCACCGCAGTGATAATGCTCGTGATTCCGGCACCCAAGCCGCGGTTACCGGTGCGTTCGGGTTGTTGGTAGTAGTCGATCGGTGGCTGGTAGCTCATGGTTCCCCCAAAGTTCTGCGGTTAGATCTTGCGGTAGGTGAGGTCGAAAATCATGCGCCCGGCCTCGTGGGCTTTGTTCTCGAAGCTGGTCCGGATGCGGCCTTCGAATCGGGGAGCCCAGCCACCTTCCTGGTCCACGCCTTCGTTGGGGCCGGTATGTTCCGTGCTGACAGGCGCGCGGCCCTCCCTGACGGGAGCGCCTCCCACTACGGATTCGACGCCGGATTGCCACACTTGCGTCAGCGGGCTCTCCTCGCCGCTGCGCTCGCCTTCGTGCATGTTCTCGAATTCCTTTGAATCTGCCAGGACTTCGCGGACGTGCACAGCGTAGTTGGACCAGTCAGTGGCGATGCGCCAGTAGCCGCCCTTTTTCAGCGCCTTGGCAGCAACGGAAGCAAAGGCAGGCTGGATGAGGCGGCGCTTGTGGTGCCGGGCCTTGTGCCACGGATCCGGGAAGAATACCCACAGCTCGCTTACTGAACCCTCAGGGAGCATCGACTCCAGGACCTCGGGAGCGTTGGCTTCCACCACGCGCACGTTGGTCAGCCCGCGGCTGTTGATCTTGATGATGGTGTTGGCCAGCCCCGGCGTGTAGACCTCGACGGCAAGGAAGTCCTTGTCTGGATTCTGCTCCGCGGCATGAACGACGGCGTCACCCAAACCTGAACCGATCTCCACGATCAGGGGTGCCTTGCGTCCGAAGACAGCTTCGGCGTCGAAGGTGTAGTCCGGGTGCACGGACGTGTTGGCGACGTGGCGGGGAACCTGGATGGCCCAGCGCTCGGCGTGCTCTTCCCAGGCTGCCTGCCTGCGACCCTGCAAACGGGTGCCACGGCGTACGAAGCTGACAGGGCGGCCACCGTAGGTTCCGAAGGAGGCCTGGGTACCGGGCGTGACGGGTCGCGGGGAATCTGGGGTTTCACTCATCCTTTCCAGAATACTTTGGTTGGGCTGGGGGCTCTGCAGAGGGGGGCGCCGGGGCTATGGCTTGCCCCGGCGTTCCGGGAAGACCACTACGGTGGGGACCCCACAGCCACGAAGTACGTGGGACGTCTCGAATCCCCGGAATACGAAACGGCCAGGCCGCAGCGGTTCGGGCGATACTTGACTCTGACACTGTGGAAGGCGAGAGAACTGGGACATGTTATCCATCGGAGCTTTCGCGCAGATCGGGCAGGTGACCCATCGGATGCTGCGGCATTGGGATACCGCAGGTCTGCTCGTACCAGCCCATGTTGACGAGTTCAGCGGCTACCGATCCTATGATCCCTCTCAACTTGAGCGTCTGCATCGAATCGTCGCACTGCGCCAGCTCGGCTTCGGCCTCAACGATATTTCGTCGATTCTTGACCAGGGCGTCGAGGCCGATCGCATCGCAACTCTGTTGCGGATTCGCCGCGCAGAGGTTGAGCAGGAATACCGGATCGCTGCCGGCCGACTCGTAGACGTGCAACGGCGTCTCCACCTCATCGAGAAAGAGAACCACATGTCCCAGATCGAGATCATTGAGAAGCCCCTGCCCGCTGTCCGCCTGGCAGCACGCCGCACGGTCGTAGCAGACCAGCCCGAGGTTGCAAGTGTCGTGGGTCCCTCCTTTGACGCTGTCTCCCAGATCATCGGCGATGAGCGCGGAACTCTGGAGACGCCAGTCGCGCTTTACGAGACGGTTGAAGACGGCCTGCAAGTCATCGCCGGTTACGCCTACACGGGACCCGCCCGCGACGGCTTCGAGATCATCGAGCTGCCGGTCGTTGAAAATGCCGTCTGCGGCGTCCATCTCGGCTCCATGGAGCACATTGCAGAAAGCTGGCAAGCGCTCCACGCTGAGATCTTCGCTCGAGGGCTGGTCCACTCAGGGCCATGCCGGGAACTCTACGTCCGAGCGATTTCAGAGGATCAGTCCGATTGGGTGACCGAGTTGCAGCAGCCTGTTCGTCGCGGCTGACGCATCGAACGGTAAAGAAGAGGCGGGAGAATTGCGGGGTGCGCTACGCTCCGGTCTATGCCATCCTCTTGGACCGTCCTGATCTCTGTGCACGCAATAGCCGCCAGCTATGCACTCATCTTTGGAGCTGTTAACCTTCTGCGGCGAACCAAAGGCGGCAGCCTTCATAAGGTTGTAGGCCGAATCTGGGTTGCTTCCATGTACATCGTGGTGCTGACCTCTTTCGGAATCCGGACCATAGATGGCGGGTTCAACTGGCTCCATGCACTCTCAGTTCTGACGTTCTGCACACTGACGGCAGGACTATGGGCGGTCCGAAAAGGGAACATCCGTGCCCACCGAAGCTTCATGACCGGTAGCTACTTCGGTCTGATCGGCGCCTTTGTGGGTGTGGTGGCAGTACCCTCGCGTCGCATCCCCCAGCTCGCCATCCATGAGCTTCCCTTGCTGGCGCTGCTAATTCTTGTTCTGCTGGGCACAGCAGCCCTGACGATTCTGGGCCTTGCCCAGCTTCGCAAAGTGCCCGGAGCTTGACGTACTGGTCCGGTTTCATCCACGCTTCAGCGGTTTCAGCCGTCATGGACTCGTCGATGACGGCCGCCGCGGTTGCTGCCCCGTTCGGCATGGCCATAAAGCTGTTCACCGAGGTGCTATCAGGGCCTTCTGTCATGAAGTAATTGGCCACAACCCCCAAGTAGTAGCGGACCGGGAATTCAGGGGAGGGGTACTCATCCCTTACGAACGCGAAGTGCGAGGCCCCATCACGGCTGTCGAACGCGCTGAGTTCCTGGGAGTCGAGGATGGTGCGGTTGACCGGCCCTCCAACCAGCCCTCCGGTGCCTCCGCTGGTGATGTGGGCAACTTCCTCACCGGTCTCGTTGAAGATATTGGCAGCCAGCGAGTTCTCTTCTCCACCGGGGTTGTCAGCAAATTGGTTGTACGGCGCCTGCTGCACCTGGACAGACCATCCGGCGGGCACAGTGAAGGAAATGTGGCCGTCCGGGAACGTCAAGGTGCCATTCCCGTAGTCGGGCGAGAGGCGCGGGGTTGAGGGGACAACGGGGGTCACCGGCGTCTCTGCAACGACTGCCGGCGGGATGGTCGCCTGGGACGAGGGGACCGTGGACTCGACAGGAGCGATCGGTGCTGTGGGCACCGAGACCGGTGTTGGCCTTGAGGGATTCCCAATAACCGGGGGAACTACTGCCGGTGACGTGACAGTGGCCACCGCCGGCTCATCATCTGGTGCTACAGCCACGGCTCCAGAGGGGGGAATCGCTTCCTCCACAGAAGCAGCAGGTGGCAGTGTGAAGGTCGGGACTTCCTTGGAAGCTGCAGCTGTGGTTGACGTTGCAGCCACAGGTGGCACCGGCGTGCACGCAGTGAGAGTAAGTGCAAGTGCTAGCGACGTAAGAATGGCGTACTTCGCGTAGCCGGATCGGTGGTGCTTCGTGGCTGGGTTCCTTCCCCCTTGGACGAGCCGAGCAGATCAGCCTGCTCACCCATGTTGTTTCCAGACAGGAACGAATAGTTACACCGGAACGGGGGGAGTTCTGTAACTCGTCGACCCTGCGTACGGTCCGGCCCAAAAATGCCCCCGTGTTCGATGCCCCGGGATGCTGTCGCTCAGGGTGCGGATTGTCTGCACAGTGTGTTGTCCGGCGAGAGTTCTTGAGCGACTGAAGGAACCCTGAACAAGGGCATGAGCCACTGAATCAGCGGTCCGATCAAAAACGCTTCAGCTATGGTGCCGATCCCGAGGGTCCCGCCCAGCAGCCAGCCAGCTGCAGCAACCGTTATCTCGATCAGTGTGCGGCAGTTGCGGATCGACCAGCCGGTCCGCTGGGCCAAGCCGGTCATCAGCCCGTCCCGTGCACCCGGGCCGAAGGAGGCCCCAAGATAGCTGGCGCTGGCGACAGCCAGGAGCACCAGCCCCCCGGCAAGATAGACGAGTTGCCAGAGAAGCCCGTCGGCCTGTGGAATCAAAGGCATCGACAAATCAACGAAAGCGCCGACCAGCACGGCGTTCGCCAAGGTGCCCCAGCCCGGGCGCATCCTCAGCGGGATCCACAGGAGGAGCACGAGAAAGCTGATCGCGACGATGACCATTCCGGTGCTGACCCCCGTCAGCCGAGCCAGGCCTTGGTGAAAGATGTCCCATGGGGAGATTCCAAGCCCAGCCTTGATGAGGACTGCAATGGAAAAACCGAAGAGTGACAGTCCTGCGAGCAATTGAGTGATTCTGCGAGTCAACATCACATCAGCATCCCGTGAACTGGCTTTGAAATATGTAGCCAGTTTGAACCTCTGGCTATCTCCCTGGTCAGAACTCATTGGTAAGTCTCATGTGGCACCCGTAGACCTCTCAGCGGCTGAAACCTCAGGTGGCCGGTCTATCCGACCGATCCCTTGATGAGTTTGACCAGAGCATCGCCATGGGTCAGTTGCGGATGGTGCCCGGCACCCGGCACCGGGATCAGATCAATATTTGGGAGTATTTCGAGCTCCTCAACCACGCTCGGGGCGATGGGGTCCTCGCTTCCCGTGATGATGCGGACCGGGCCGGTGAATCGCCCCAGCGCTTCCCGGAGTTCGCTACGCCACTGCTTCGATCCCGCAAGGGCGAGCTGCTTGGCTACTCTCTTGGCGCTGCTTCGTTTGAGGTCACTGAGGCTGGACTGGAGAGCAGCCGCGTTCGCTTCTGATCCGGTCAGTTGCTGTGACAGCCGTGCCGGGTCGGTGTGTCGCAGGTAGGTCGATACGAGTGGCCGCAGTCCGGCCGAGGCGCCCCTTGGGGTTTGGAGGAAGAACGGTGCGATCAGTGTGAGGGACTTGACCTGCGCCGGGATCCGGTCAGCCGCGACTACTGCTGCAGCCGCGCCGATGGAGTGGCCAATGAGGTCAGCAGGTTCCCCACCCAGCACGTCGGGCAGCCACTGTTCCCAGTCCTGAACGCCTGTTCCTCTGCTGAGGCCGAGTCCGGGCAGGTCTACGACCCGCGCGCCGATACCCGACGCCACCTCGGCCCACGTGTCTGCGTTGACCGGCAGGCCGGGAAGGACAACCTTGCTGGAGCGGGATTCGCCGAGCTCGAATGTCCTCAGGCCGCCAGCGTCGACGAATCGACGGCCGTCAGCCATGGCGGCACCAAACCGATGCGCGGCCAGGTGCTCGGCCCACCGTTCCAGGGAAACCAGAACGTCGGGCATCTCGATCTTGTGTCTGTCGGCGAACTCGATGGCAGACTCTGTCGGATAGCGATCGGAGGACATGAAGGTGAGCGTCTCGGGATCCGCCTTGGTGATCCGCTGCGGGAGCCGCTTGATGACTCCGACCGGCATCCTTACCCGCGGAACCTTCGCGCCGAGATGCCGTCCAACGTGCGTGAGCAGGTCTGCCAACGGCGGGGTGGCGTCGTCGAGAACCCAATATGCCTGGCCCGCCGCAGCCGGATCGACCGCTGCTGCCGCCATGAAGGCCGCTAGGTAGTCGACCGTGACGACCGGGAGGAACGTCGCTTGGTTTCCAGGCAGTGCGGCAACGGTGCCGTCCCAGATCTGCTCTATGGTGGTCGCCAGCCCAATGAGCTGGTCGGACTCCCCGGTCACGCTGTCACCGATCACGCTGGACGGGTTGACGATGGTCCAGGGGACTCCACGCTCCAGCGCCCGGGCCTGGAAGATGGCATCGGATTCCACCTTTGAGGCTTCGTAGGCGCCAAGTTCCTGGTAGGTCGCGGCGCGGTGGTCCTCTGACCACGGAACAGTTGTGGGGTCCTGTCCGCCGACGCGGTAGCCCGACACGTGGACCACGCGCTGCAGATTGGGGAGCTCTTGGGCGAAGTCGATCAACTTCTCGACGATGCCGACGTTCGCGCTGCGGGCCTCTTGCACGGTCATCCCGAATCGGTAGGACCCGGCGCAGTTGTGAATCTCGGTGACGAAGGGGAACGCCGATGGACCGCCCGCGAGGATCCCAGGAGCATCGAAGTCAACGATCGTCGTGCTGATGCTCCGTGTGAGGCCATGCTCCCTGACCCACTGCTCTACGCGCGCACCCGACTCGGCGGTCCGAACCGCCGCCGTAACGTTCGCACCAGCCGCGGCAAGGGTCAAGACGAGGTGCCGGCCGACCATTCCCGAGGCCCCGAAGACCAGGGCATGACGGGATTCTCCGGGGAGTGTCATCGTGTCCCCCCAATGCTCTTGCAGCGCTGGTTGATGAGCTCCGCCACGACGTCGGCGGCCGAAACCAGGGGTTGAGTATTCTGCATGGCGCGAGAGACGATGACCGCCCCCTCGATCGTCGACACGACGACGGTTGCCAGGGATCGTGCTTCCTCCGCGTCAACACCGCTGGCCTCGAGGAGCGCGGACGTCGGGGCAATCCAGGCCTCGAAGGCAGCGGCGCACGCCTTTCGCAGTCGCTCGCTCTCCGCGCCCATCTCCAAGGTGACGACGGAAACCGGGCAACCCAGCCGGAAGTTACTCTCGCTAACGATGGTCGCCAAGGCCTCTATCACGGCACGGGCAACCTCGGCCGCACCGCCCGCGGAAAGTGCGGCCTCTGTAATCAACATTTCGAACTGCTTCGCGGCGAGTTCGACCGCTGCAACGCCCAGCCCCTCCTTCCCGTCGGGGAAGTGGAAGTAGATCGACCCCTTGGGTGCCGCGGCATGTTCGATCACAGCATTCAGGCCCGTGCCGCTGTAGCCGCTGGTCTGTATGAGTTGGAGCATGGACTCTGCGAGCCGTGCCTTTGTCAGGTTTCCTTTGGATGCCATAGTGAAATAATAGACCAGTCTACATATTTTCTAAATCGCTCCGAAGCTGTGGGATGGCGCACTTGGGGTCCTGTCGTGAAACACAACGACAAGCCCCGGTCGGCTGCAATTACGCCGTTGTCCCGATATTCATGGTTTTTCAATTCGGCAAGCCAAAATCGTGAAGGCTGAAGCCAACAGTCCCCACGTGGATATGTCGCGGGCTGGTCACAATGACCCCACCACGCATCCCCAACCCTCGGCTGACAGAATAGGACGTGTGACCTCCTCCAAGACGCCCGGCTACCCAGAGAAATCAGTCCTCCCTGAAATAGCAGTGGACGCCGAGATCGACGACGAGCCGGCAGCGGACCCAACGCAACTCCGCGGCAAGAAGAGCCTCGTCTACCTTGGCATCTGTCTGGTGCTGATTGGCCTGAACCTGCGTACCGTCTTCTCCAGTTTCTCCGCGGTCCTTCCGGAAATAACGTCCGACGCCGGTCTGCCGGGCTGGTCGCTGGTGGTCCTCACCACCGTGCCGGTCACCTTGCTGGGCGTCTTCGCACCCTTCGCTCCCTTCCTGGCCCGCCGATTCGGTGCAGAACGGGTGCTCCTGGGTGCCATGGCCGTCCTCACGCTCGGGCTGCTCCTGAGGCCCCTGGAGATCCCCGGCGCAGGTCATCTGCCCATGCTTCTCGCCGGTACAGCGGCTTGCGGAGCCGCCATCGCGCTGTGCAACGTCCTCCTTCCGGGCGTCGTCAAAAGGGATTTCCCGCACCGCCTTGGCGTGATGGGCGGCCTCTACACCACAGCAATATGCGCATCGGCGGCCCTTGGTGCGGGCTTCACGTATCCGGTCTTTGCGGCAACCGGTCACTGGACCTCGGCGCTGTGGTTCTGGGCGGTGCCTGCCGCCGTCGTACTCTTGCTTTTCCTGCCGCTGGCAATCCGCCAGCCATCGGTAAAGCACCAGGCCGTCCACGGTGGCGTGAATGTATGGCGTTCAGCGGTGGCGTGGCAGGTGACCTTGTTCATGGTGCTGCAGGCCATGATGTCGTTCAGCGTGTTCGCCTGGATGGCGCCTATCCTTCGCGACAGGGGGATCGACGGCGGAACGGCCGGGTTGATCGTTTCGGTGTCGATCGTGCTGCAGATGCTCGGCTCTCTGTTTGCCCCTGCATTGGCCACGCGCTTCAAGGACCAGCGGATCATCAACATGGTGGTGGCGCTGATGACGGGCGGTGGGTTTGCGCTCACCATCTTTGGCCCCACGGAGCTGATCTGGGTCTGGACCGGGCTCAACGGGCTGGGACAGGGATCGCTGACAGCCGTGGCCTTGACCATGATCATGGTCCGCACCCGCGACGCCCACACCGCCGCGCACCTGTCCGGAATGATGCAGGGCGTCGGCTACGGTGTGGGCTCGGTCGGCACACTGATGGTGGGCCAACTCCATCAGGCAACGAGCGGGTTCGCAGCGGCCGGCATCCTGTTCCTGGTAGTCGGGAGCCTGGCAGCGTTCTTCGGATACCGCGCCGGCCGCGACCGCTTCGTTTAACGTTGTGAGGCCCACTCTGCATCCCAAAACCTCGGGGAAGTGCGCAGAGCGGGCCTCGCAACGAAAGGGAACTTAGACGGTCAGGTCCTTGCCCTTGGTCTCCGGGATGGAGAAGGCGAACGCGATGCCCACCAGCAGCAGGATCACGGCGTACACGTTGAACAGGTAGCCCTGCCCGATGCTGCCGAGCCAGGTCTGCAGGTACGGAGCCGTGCCACCGAAGACCGCGACGCAGATGGAGTACGGGACGCCGACGCCGATGGTGCGGATGTGGGTCGGGAACAGTTCCGCGTAGACGGCCGGAACGATCGCAGCGCTGCCGGCGATGAAGAACAGCATCACGGACATGGACACTGCGAGCTGCCACGGCGAGTCCTTGAGCAGCCACGTCATCGGGAAGTGCAGCAGAGCGGCGCCGGCCGCTGACGCGATGATCACCGGCTTCCTCCCGATACGGTCGGACAGCTTGCCCCAGAACGGCAGGGCCGCGATGAAGACGACGTTGGCGATCACACCGGCCCACAGGGCTTCACCGCGGTCCATCTTCAGGGACGTTGCTGCATAGCTCGGAGCCACGACACCCCAGATGTAGTAGACCACCGTCAGGCCCACCGTGAGGCCGATAACCTGCAGGGCCTGCTTCCGGTACTTGATGATCTGCGGCAGGATCGGGAGGCGCTTTTCGGTGGGAGCCTCAGCCTCGAACGCCTCGGTTTCCTTCATCTTGGCCCGCATGAACAGAGCGTAGATGCCCAAGGCTCCACCGATGAGGAACGGGATGCGCCAGCCCCAGGCGCTCATCTCTTCCTTGCTCAGGACACCTGTGAGGATCGCGCCCAGCAGGGTGCCGGCCAGGATTCCGGCGGTGCCGGACGTGTAGATGAGGGTTGCCCAGAAGCCACGGTGTTCCTTGGGTGCCATCTCGGACAAATACGTTTGCGACGACGGCAGCTCACCTCCGTGCGCCAGGCCCTGGATGAGCCGGGCCACCAGCAGCATCACCGAAGCGAAGGCACCAACAGCAGCGAATGTTGGCGCAATACCGATGAGCAGGCTGCCCACCGCACCAAGGGCCACGGCCACCGTCATGGACGTCTTGCGGCCAATCCGGTCGCCGATCCAGCCGAACACGAAGCCACCGAACGGACGGGCCACAAACCCGACGGCGAAGATCGCCAGGGTGGACAGCACGGCCGACGTGGGGTCCGCCTGGCTGAACAAGGCACTCGCGATGAACGGCGAGAAGGTTGCGTAAATTGCCCAGTCGTACCATTCAACGGCGTTGCCGATGCCGGTACCGACCAGCGTGCGCAGGTGCGACTTGTGGACCTTGACGTCGGGAGACGTTCCTACAGTGGCGGTCATGTGGTTCTCCAAAGTGGGGAGGGGTGGGAGTTAGTTGCCGGCGAGGGCGGCGATGCGGGACACGGCGAGTTCGGCGTACAGCGCGGCACCGTCGGTGAGGACGCCGTCGTCGAACAGTGCATAAGGCGAGTGGTTGAACGGCGACGTCGTGTGGTCGGCGCCGGGAGCAACGGCACTGAGGCCCACGAAGGTGCCGGGGACTTCGGCGAGGACGCGGGAGAAGTCCTCGGAACCGCTGAGGGGAGTGGCCATCCGGGTGTGCCGGGACTCGCCGAACATCCCGGCGATGACCTTCTCGGCGGTGGTGGTCTCGTCCTCGTCGTTGATGGTCAGCGGGTATTCCTCCTGGTAGTGCACGTCCACCTCCAAACCGTGGGCTGCCGCGATTCCCTGGAGCAGCCGGGGTACTGCTTCCATCATCTTCCGCCGGGACGCCTCGGAGAAGGTCCTGATGGTGGCTTCGATGCGGGCGGTCTCGGGAATGACGTTCCGCTTGGTCCCTGCGTGCAGGACCCCGACGGTCAGGACAACGGGATCGAACATGTTGAACTGACGGGTGACCATGACCTGCAACGCCGTGACCATTTCGGCAGCAGCCGTGACGGGGTCCTTGGCGGAGTACGGAGCGGAGCCGTGGCCGCCCGCTCCCAGGACTGTGACAACCAGCCCGTCCGAGGAACTGAGCATGACGCCTGGTTTGGTGACGAACTGGCCGTGCGGTTCAAGCGAGGAGAACACGTGCATTCCGTAGGCAGTATCCGCGCGACGGCCTGCGGCGTCCAGGACGCCTTCCTTGATCATGTAGCTCGCGCCGTCGAAGCCTTCTTCGCCGGGCTGGAACATGAGGATGACGTCGCCGGCGAGTTGGTCCCGACGTTCGGCCAGCAACGTCGCAGCGCCGGCCAGCATGGAGGTGTGGAGGTCGTGGCCGCAGGCGTGCATCGCGCCATCAATACGGGAGGTGTAGTCCACGCCGGTGGTCTCCTGGACGGGGAGTCCGTCCATGTCGGCCCGCAGCAGCACCACGGGCTTCTCGGCCGAAGCGTGGGCCGCACCGCCCCGCAGGACCGCGGTGACCGAGGTCGTTTCTTTGCCAAGGGTGATCTCGTACGGCAGTCCGTCCAGCGCTTTGAGTACCTTTTCCTGGGTCCGGGGGAGCTGCAGTCCGATTTCGGGTTCACGGTGGAGGTCGTGCCGGAGGCGGACGATGTCGTCCTTCAATTCGCGGGCGTCGGCGGCGATTGTCATGTGTTCTCCTGGGGCTGTCCGGGGTTTTTGTTCCTGAGAACATTGTGTGGTGACGTGATTCACACAGCGGAAAACATCTGGAAATATGCATCTTCTCTCGTAAACAGCAGGAAATATGCACGCACCTGGGAGAATCTACTCATGGAGCTCAGTGAAGAAGATCTGCGGCTGGTCAACGCTTTGCAGATTTCGCCCCGGATCAGTTGGTCCGACGCCGGTGAAGTCCTTGGCGTCCACGCCACCACCCTGGCCTCCCGGTGGGAGCGTCTGCGGGCGGCCGGCGCAGCGTGGACAACGGCGCACCTCATGGGCGATCCGAAGGACATGTGCCTGGCCATGGTGGACATAGACTGCGAAATGCATCTGAGGCCGGATGTCACAGCCGCCGTCGCCCAGCTTCCGGAGGTCATCACTGTGGAGGAAGCCGCCAGCAACCGCGACCTCACACTCACGGTCATCACCCAGGATTTGGAGCAGTTCAGCACCCACTTGCTGCCGAGGCTGAAAGAGATCCGAGGACTCACCAAGTACCACACGGCCCTCTGCACCAGGATCCACACCAGTGGCTATGCGTGGCGGCTTAACGTACTCAGCAAGGCGGAACAGCAGGCGCTCCGCGGACTTGCCGGTCCGGAGTCGGCCGGCCCGTCAGCGGACGCGATCGTGGTCCCCCTTCCCGAAAGCCACTTGGCGCTGATTCCCTTCCTCGCGCGCGACGGCCGGGCCACCGCAGCCGAGATTGCGCGCGCTTTGGGCCGGAATCCAGCAACGGTCCAGCGGCAACTCGGGAGGGTGCTGGCCAGCAGGATGCTGTCCTTCCGTTGCGAAATTGCCCAGCAGTTCTCCGGATTCCCCATCACGGTGCAATGGTTCGCGAACGTTCCCGCGGGCCACCACGAGGCCGCCGCCACGGAGCTGCGGGCCATCCGGAACATCCGCTTCTCCGCGTCCACCACGGGCCGTACCAACTTCACCATGATCATGTGGCTGCGATCCTTGGCCGATGTCATGGAAATGGAGCTGACGGTTCAGCAACGCATCCCGGGCATCGAACTGGTGGAGAGCGTCGTCATGCTCAACACTGCCAAACGCGTCGGATGGATGCTGAACCCGGACTCGACCGCCACCGGGACAGTGGTGCCGCCCTACGGAGAGCTCTTGCCCGACGGCGTCTAAGCGTGCTTAACAGCCCTCAAGACCGTGTCCAGGGTGGTGCCGGACTCGCCGTTGGGACCAGCAACCGTACGCTCGCGGTCCGTAAGGACATTGACGAACCACGGCTCCCGGTCCAACCGCAACGCACCCGCAAGCTGCTCAGGCGTGAAGAACATGCCGGACTCGTGATGGTGGCTCCACGGCGGGAGGCCGTGGGGGTGATGACCCACGATCAACAACGTGCCACCCGGGGCGACTGCCGCAGCTGCCATTGCCACGGAGTCACGCCACGGCAGCAGGGGCGAGTGCAGGAACTGGGCCGAGACCAGATCGAAGACCGGCTGGGGCTCCCACTCGGTGAGGTCCTGTTGCTGCCAGGTGATGCGCTCAGCCTGGCCGGCTTCCGCTGCATGCGCAGCTGCCCGTTCAAGCGCGACGGCGGACACGTCCAACGCGGTGACGGTCCAGCCCTGCTGGGCGAGCCAAATGGCGTCACCGCCTTCGCCGGAGCCCAGGTCCAGTGCTTTGCCGGGTTTCAGATCCTTGGCTTCTGCGACCAGCTGCGGGTTCGGGTTCCCGCTCCAAATCCTGGCTCGTTCCCGGTACATCCCGTCCCACATGTCCACGGCGTTGTCCGCGTCCTCATGGAGGTTCAGGCCGCCCTGCTGCGCGCCTTCGTGCTGGTGTCCGTGCTGGTGCCCGTGCTGGTGAGTGCCGGCGTCGGCGGGTTGATCGCTGTGGGGAGTGCCGCCGTCGTGCTTCTTTTCAGTCATACGCCAAGCGTGCCGTGGCGGGTGGAGGGAAAGCAATGCTTGTTGCTGTTTCGGCAAGTCCCACGTTCCGTTGGAGTCTGGTTTTTCCATGCGACGGTGGGTAGCCTTTGTCGCACACGCGCCCATCGCGAATCCAGGGCGCCCGAACTGGGGGATTCATGGTGTTCCTGGCGCGAAAATTCAGACTCAAGGCCTGCCTGTCAGGTGCCCTTGCAGCTGTGGTGGTGATGGCAGGGGCGCCACCCTCGCAAGCGGATCCATCAACGTCCGTTGCCGGGGCGCTGGCGGTCCAGGCGACGGTTCAGGCAGCCAGCCAGGCCGACCCCCGGAAGATTGACGTAGCCCACCCGCGATTTGTGGAGCTCAACAAGGACGGCAGCAGGCTCTTCGTGGCCAGCCCGGAGGGTGGTCTTTCGGTCATCGATACAGCCCAGGGAGTGGTGACCAAGAGCGTCCAGGCCGGCCCCACCACCGCGATGGTGCTGAGTCCGAAGGTAACATCGGCTTTCCTGGCGACGGGCACCAGCGTCACTATCGTCGACACATCCACCATGACCGTTAAGTTTGTGGTCCCGATGGGCGACGGCGTGGCCGGCATGGTGGCCAGCCCCGCCGGGACGGCGCTGTATGTGGGACTCGCCAACGCAGGCGTGAAGGTGGTTGATGTTGCACAAGGCAAGGTGACCGCCCAGATACCGACAGGCGGCACCATCACCAAGCTGCTCGCAACTCCCGACGGCGCCAAGCTCTACGCGCTCAAGGGCGCATCCGTCGCAGTCATAGACACCAGGAGCAGAACTGTCCTTGGCACCGGGCCGATGACCGGGACGGATGGCACCATCTCACCGGATGGAACCCGGTTGGTGACGGTGCACGGATGGGGACTTTCGGTCATCAATACCGCCACCGATAAGGTCCTGGCCACTTTTTCAACGTTCCTGGAGCCGTCCGCTCCTGTCTTCACCCCTGACAGCAAGCGCGCCTTTTTCGAAGACCATGGACAGCCGTATTACCCTTCGCCGGGTCGTCGAGCGATCAGTAACCCCATGGTGTCCCAGCTCAACCTTGAGACCCTGAGCGTGGGGCAGGCCACTCCGGACAGGCAGGAGTGGAGCACCATGGTTGTCCACCCGGATGGAACACGGCTCTATCGTTCCCAGTCAACGGTGCTCCAAGTGTGGGGCGCCCGGTCCGACGGGTTCTCCATCCCGCTGGCCGAGACCATCGAGCTCGGTGCCTCCGCGTCGGTCCAGGCCATGGCACCGGACGGGTCCAAGCTCTACGCTGCTGCCTTCGGGGGCAACGCCATCTGGGTCATCGACACCTCCGGCCCGCCAAAGAACGTATGGAAGGACTACAACTCCGACGGCGCCACCGACGTTCTCGCCCGGGATACGGCGGGCACCCTGTGGCTCTACCCCGGCGACGGAAAGAAAGGGTGGCTTCCACGGTCCGCGGTGGGTTCAGGATGGAACGGCATGAGCCTCATCCTGTCTGCCGGCGACTTCAACGGAGACGCCCACGCTGACGTCCTGGCGCGGGATGCTGCCGGGGACCTCTGGCTCTACCCCGGGAACGGCCGCTCGAATTGGCTGCCAAGGACCAAAGTGGGCGTGGGCTGGAATGCCATGACCGCCGTCGTTACCCCCGGCGACTTCAACGGTGACGGTAAAGCGGATGTCATGGCCCGCGACGCCGCAGGGGATCTTTGGCTGTATCCGGGCAACGGGGTGGGCGGCTGGCTCCCGCGCGTCAAAGCGGGATTTGGATGGAACCAGATGACCACCATTCTGGGGCCGGGGGAATTCGGGGCTCAGGGAGGGGACATTTTGGCCAAAGACGCAGCCGGCACTATGTGGCTCTACGAAGGGAACGGCGCCGGGGGGTGGCTCCCGCGCAGACAGGTGGGTATCGGTTGGAACGTCATGACGGCGCTGGTGACACCCGGCGACGTCGACAGCGACGGGCTGCCCGATGTTCTGGCGCGCAATGCCAATGGAAACCTCAGGCTCTACCGCGGATCAGCGTCTGGTGGCCTGCAATCCGACCTGCAGGTGGGCGCCGGGTGGAATGACATGACCGCCATTCTCTGATGCTGCTACGTCGGCTGGTTCCAGCGCTGCGCCCCGGCCCCTGAAGCGCCGAGCTCGTCCGACGGGTTCTGCAGCGTGCATGACTTCAGGCTCAGGCAGCCACAGCCGATGCACCCGTCAAGGTCGTTGCGGAGGTGCTGGAGTGCGGCAATGCGTTCGTCCAATTCCTCGCGCCACCGCAGCGACAGCTTGGCCCAGTCGTGCCTGGTGGGGGTTCGGCCGTCCGGCAACGAATCCAGGGCCTCGCGGATGTCCTTCAGTGGCAGGCCGACCCGCTGGGAGGTCTTGATGAACGCCACCCGCCGCAGCGTCTCGCGGCGGTACCGCCGTTGGTTGCCTGCCGTCCGCTCCGCTTCGATGAGCCCGTTACGTTCGTAGAAGTGAAGGGCCGACGGCGACACTCCGCTTCGCTCGGACAGCTCACCGATGGTAAGGGGCCGGTGGGCGGCGGCTTGCGGCATGGCTCTGCTCCGAGGGTGGGCGTGGTGGATTGACCTCAACAATAGTTGAGGTTCTAGGCTGACGTCCATGACCTCTGACACCTCAACGGCCGGGATTCTGCGCCGCCCGTACTTGCTCGCCACCGTGGGGGCTTGCGCGCTCGTATTCCTGAGCGCGTTTGAGTCCCTCGCGGTGACCACCATCATGCCGCTGGTGAGCCGAGACCTCGATGGAGCCAGCCTGTACGCACTGGCCTTCGCCGGGCCGCTGGCTACTGGTGTGATGGGCATGGTGGCAGCGGGGAACTGGTCGGATCGTCGTGGTCCGGCGGCGCCCCTGTATTCCTCGGTGGCGTTGTTCGTCCTCGGACTGCTGATTGCCGGTATGGCCGGCACCATGGAAATCCTGGTGCTGGGCCGGCTGGTCCAAGGGCTCGGTGGTGGCGCGATGACCGTTGCCCTCTATGTGCTGGTAGCCCGCGTGTACCCGCCCGCGCTGCATCCCAAGATCTTCGCCGCCTTCGCTGCCTCCTGGGTAGTTCCGTCCTTGGTTGGCCCGTTCGCCGCAGGTGTCGTGGCCCAATTGAGCAGCTGGCACTGGGTGTTCCTGGGCGTTGTGGGGCTGGTGGTCCCGGCTTTGCTGATGGTGGTGCCGGCCGTGCGGGGGATGGGATCCGGGCCCGCTTCGGAATCAGTCGCCGAGCCCGTCCCGTGGGCGTTCGGCCGCATGGGGTGGGCTGCGCTCGCAGCCGTCGCGGTCCTCGGACTGAACCTGTCCGCCGAGGCGCCGGGCGTGGGCGGGGTGATTGCCGTCGTCGCGCTTGTCCTGGCGCTGGTGGCGGTCCGCCCACTGGTACCGCGTGGGACGCTGACTGCGCGCCGTGGGTTGCCCAGTGTGATCCTGGTTCGCGGGCTGGCGTCGGCGGCGTTCTTTGGGGCCGAGGTGTACCTGCCGTACCTGCTGACCGAGCGCTACGCGTTCACGCCGACGTTTGCCGGACTCACCCTGACCGGCGCCGCGCTCGCCTGGGCTGGAGCATCGGCGGTGCAGGGCCGACTGGGTGAAAAGTTGGCCGACGACCTCGCCGTGAAGATCGGCGCTGCCCTGGTGCTGATAGCCGTGATCTCCACGCTGGTGACGGCTGCGTTTGCCCTGCCCGCGGCCGTGGCGATCGGCGGCTGGATCCTCGCGGGCGCTGGGATGGGCCTCATGTACCCGCGGCTTTCGGTGATGACGCTGGCACTGTCCAGCGAGGAGAATCAAGGCTTCAACAGTGCGGCTATGTCCATCTCCGACTCGCTCGGTGGCGCGCTGTCCCTCGCCGCCACGGGACTGGTCTTCGCGGCCTTTACGAAGACGAACTCGTTTGCGGGGGTCTTCGCACTGACGGCGGTCATCGCGGTCGTCGGGGTTCTGATGGCGCCGAGGGTCGCCGCCCGTGTGGCATCTCCGGACACTGGACTGGGCGCCCCGGACGCGAAACCCGAGCTCTCGCGCCACGCCTAACTCGTTGCGAGGCCTGCTCTGCACGGTATTTGCGCCCGGAAGCGTGTAAAGCGGGCCTCTCAACGCCGGGTGGGTGAGTTGCGAGGCCTGCTCTGCACGGTATTTGCGCCCGGAAGCGCGTAAAGCGGGCCTCTCAACGCCGGGTGGGTGAGTTGTGAGGCCTGCTCTGCCCGGTATTCGCGCCCGGAAGCGTGTAAGGCGGGCCTCTCAACGCCGGGTGGGTGAGTTGCGAGGCCTGCTCTGCACGGTATTTGCGCCCGGAAGCGTGTAAAGCGGGCCTCTCAACGGGAGGCTGACCTGCCCCGATGCAAGGCTCCGCGCCGATCACTGCTAGACTGGGAACACTTGATGTGCGGTGACGCCCTGAAGCAGGTGGCCTAAAGGCTGCGCGACGGGGCATTTTTCATGTGAGAGGCACATCCTGCGTCGATGAACGCGTTCTATTTGGTCCCGGCCACCGCTGTTGCAGCGAACCGGTAGACCACCTGACTTTTCCTCGGCGAACCCCTGGCCCAACCGGCGTCGGGGGCCGATGTCCGCAACTGGACACCGCCCGAAAGACATGAAGTTTATGACTACTTTTGCTGCCCTTGGCACGCCCAAGCCCATCGCTGAATCCCTCGCCGCAGACGGCATCGAAGAGGCATTCCCCATCCAGGTGAAGACCCTCCCGGACACCCTCGCAGGCCGCGACGTCCTGGGCCGTGGCCGCACCGGCTCCGGTAAGACCATCGCTTTCGCCATCCCGCTCGTGGCCCGCTTGGCCGAGCGCGAAGCAAAGCACTTCCGCAAGCCGGGCCGTCCCATGGGCCTCGTCCTTGCACCGACACGTGAACTGGCAACCCAGATCAACGCCACCATCGAGCCGCTGGCCAAGGCCATGGGCCTGAACACCACGGTTATCTACGGTGGCATCTCCCAGGCGCGCCAGGAAAAGGCGCTGCGCGCCGGCGTCGACATTGTCATCGCCTGCCCGGGCCGCCTCGAAGACCTGATCCGCCAGCGCATCCTGACCCTCGAAGCCGTTGAGGTCACTGTGCTGGACGAGGCTGACCACATGGCCGACCTCGGCTTCCTCCCGGTCGTCAAGAAGCTCATGGACATGACCCCCACCCAGGGTCAGCGCCTGCTCTTCTCCGCGACGTTGGACAACGGTGTTGACAAGCTGGTCAACCGTTACCTTTCCAACCCGCTGACGCACTCCGTGGATGATCCCCAGGCCGCTGTCACCACCATGGAACACCACGTCCTGGTGGTCAACGACCAGACCGTCAAGAAGCAGCTCATCGTTGAACTGGCCTCCGGCGCCGGCCGCCGCGTCCTCTTCATGCGGACCAAGCACCACGCCCGCAAGCTTGCGAAGACCCTCACGGACGCCGGCATCCCCGCCGTCGACCTTCACGGCAACCTGTCGCAGAACGCCCGCGACCGCAACCTTGCCGAGTTCTCCAACGGTGACGTCCGCGTCCTGGTGGCCACCGACGTCGCAGCCCGCGGCGTGCACGTTGACGACGTCGAACTCGTCATCCACGTGGACCCGCCCACAGAGCACAAGGCTTACCTGCACCGCTCCGGCCGTACGGCCCGCGCAGGTTCCGATGGCACTGTGGTCACGCTGACCCTCCCGGAGCAGCAGAGCGACGTCAAGAAGCTCATGAAGGCTGCCGGCGTTGACGTCAACTTCGAGCGCGTCACGGCCAACTCCCCGTTGGTTGCCGAGCTCGTGGGCGACATCGCTGACAAGGTTGATCCCCGCACCCGTGCAGCCCTCCTCGCGGCGAAAGCCCCGCAGGGTGGCGGCACCTCCACTGGCGCCAACGCCCAGCGCAAGCGCGCACGCCGTTCCACGCAGGCTGCACCCACCGCTGGTGGCCGCGGCGGTCGTAACGGACGCGGCAAGGTTGCTGCTGAGCCGGTTCGTACGGACACCAATCGTGCGGATCGCCGCGCAGCAGCAAACGACGACGTCGCCCGCAGCTCACGCGGTCGCGGCAAGTCGGGTGCAACTCACCGCAATGACGTTCCCGGCTCGCAGGGTCAGAACGGCCGCAGTGGTCGTCCGGCTACCGGCCAGCGCTCAGCTTCGGCTCCGCGCACGGCGTCCACCACGAGCACCCGCACCGGCGGAAACAAGGCCGTATGGTCTTCCGCTACGGGGGCCACGTCCGGTGGATCCTACGGTTCGGGTGCTTCCGGCAACTCCGGTCGCGGTGGCTCGGGCGCAGGTCGTCCGGCACGCAGCGGCCCGCGTCGTGCTTCCGCTCCGGCCTCGAACGAGCGTCGCGGCCGCTAACCTCCCGTTGTGAGGCCCGCTCTACACGCTTTCCGGAAGGAATGGGGTGCAGAGCAGGCCCCGCAACTCCAGGTGCTACCAGCCTCGGGCGCGCCACTCTTCAAGGTGTGGCCGCTCGGCGCCGAGTGTCGTGGGCAGTCCATGGCCGGGGTGCACCAGGGTTTCGTCCGGATAGGCGTCGAACAGTCGTTCCGACACGTCGTTCAACAGTGAAGTGAAGCGTGCAGGATCTTTCTGTGTGTTGCCGACGCCTCCCGGAAACAACGAGTCTCCACTGAAAATGTGGGCCGGCCCGTTCGGATCCTGGTACACGAAAGCGATGGAACCCGGGGTGTGTCCGCGCAGGTGGATCGCCGTGATTTCGATGTCGTCGAATTGCTCAACGTCGCCGTGACCAAGCCGGACATCCACCGGAACCGGCAACGCATCGGCGTCGTCCGCTCCTGCTGAGGTGGTCGCGCCGGTGGCGGCGACCAGCTCCTCCAGCGCCCGGACGTGGTCCCAGTGCTGGTGGGTGGTGGCGATCCGGACCAGTTTGGTGGGGGCCGACGAATCCGCGGCGCTGTCCTCCAGCAGTTGCTCAATGGCAGGGAGGTCGTCGGCGGCGTCGATCAACAGCTGCGCACCGGTGGACTTTGAGGTCAACAGGTACACGTTGTTGTTCATCTCGCTGACCGAAATGCTGCGGATGGTGACGTCACGTAGTGAGTGAATAAGCGAGTCCATTCGTTCAGCCTACGTTGTTGGCCTCGCGGCCTTGCGAGACCCAGTTGGGGTCCGCCGATCGTGAACCCACGACGGCGGCCGCGGCCTGGTCGAGCACCTCAAGTTGTGCTGTCCCCAGTTGCAGGGACAGTGCCCCCAGGTTCTCGTCGATCCTGTGCGTTTTGCGCGTGCCGGGGATGGGAACCACGGAAATCCCGAGGCGCTGACCTTGGGTGAACAGCCAAGCCAGGGCTACCTGGGCCGGAGTTGCATCCAGCCCGCTGGCTACCTCGCGAACCGCGGCCACGACGGCCTGGTTCGCATCAAGTGCCTCGTCGCCGAAACGGGGGATCTTGTGGCGGAAATCGTTCTCGCCCAGATCGCCTGCGCTGACGGTTCCCGTAAGGAATCCACGGCCCAGCGGCGAGTACGGCACAAACCCAACGCCAAGTTCCTTGGCTGCAGGAACAACGTTGAGTTCAACATCCCTGCTCCAGATTGACCATTCACTCTGGACCGCGGCAATGGGATGGACGGCGTTGGCCTGCCTGAGCTCCTCGGCTGTCACTTCCGACAAGCCAAGGTGCCGGACCTTGCCCTCACGGACCAGCTCCGCCATGGCCTCCACGGTTTCCACTATCGGAACGCGGAGGTCACGGCGGTGCATGTAGTAGAGGTCAATGACGTCAGTGTCGAGGCGGCGGAGGCTCGCTTCCGCCGCTTGCCTGACGTAAGGTGCATCCCCGCGGACTCCCGTGTACCCGTCCGCGGGGTTGCCCTCAATTCCGAACTTGGTGGCAACCTGGATCTCGTCGCGGCGCTCCTTCAAGAGCCTGCCTACCAATTCCTCGTTGCTCCCGGCACCGTACACGTCTGCGGTGTCGATGAACGTGATGCCCGCATCCACTGCATGCCTGAGTGTTTGCAAGCCTTCTTCGGGATCGATCCCGCCATACACCGGGGTCAGGGCCATTCCGCCGAAACCGAGGGGGCTGACCGTGAGGCCATCGCCGAGCTGAACTGCAGTCATGAACTTCTCCAATGCGCGTTGGGGTGCTCTTGAAAGCGTGAACCCGGTGACGGCCGAGGGTATTCCAGCGGGAAGGTTGATGCCTGCCCGATTCGATGGTTTGCTGCGCATTCGAGGGTAGGAGACGTCTAATGCGCAGCGAGGCATCGAAATGGAGTACGTCCCACCCCGGAGTGGTCGCTACTCGCCGGCGGGCTGCGGCTTATCGGCAGGCAGGGCCTTCAAACCGGCAGCACAGCCCACGATTCCCGCGATGAAGAGCAGCTTCAGCGGGCTCGCGGACTCGACGCCCGTGATCATTGCCCAGCCAACAGTCAATGCTGCGCCTATGCCCACCCATACCGCGTAGGCAGTGCCGAGGGGGATGCGCTTCACCGCGATACCGAGTCCGAGCATGCTCAACACGGCGGTGACAGCGAAGACCACCGTGGGAAAGAGCTGCGTGAAGCCGTTGGAGAGTCCCAGCGCGGTGGCCCAGACTGCTTCGAGGAGGGCGGAGGCCAGGAGGATGACCCAGAAGATGCCGTTGCCGGTGTTCTTGGAAGTGTTCGTCGTCATGGCTATGCCACCACCTTCAGGCCGACCACGCATGCGCCGATGCCGGCAAGCAGGAGCAGCCGGGCCGTCGTCGCGCGTTCAACTTTGGTGACCATCGCATACGTTGCGGTCAGGACGACGCCTACCCCGACCCACACCGCATAGGCAGTGCCGGTGGGAATGGACTGCATGGCGATCGCGAGTCCGGCCATGCTGGCAATCACGGACACCAGGAAGACGACGGTGGGGACCGGTTTGCGGAAGCCCTTGGAACGGTGGAGCGCTGCGGCCCAGACGGCTTCGAGTGCTCCGGAGAGAATGAGGATAATCCACGACATGACATTTCCTTTGGCCAGTCTTGTCGCGTTCCGGGTACTGAACCGTCGTCCGGAGGTCCCGCATCGGAACCTTCATTTCAGGCTAGCAACTCCGGCGCAGCGTGGCCACCTCTGGTGGCAAACGTCACCAGCTCAGGCGCTGGGCTCCACGTGGTCGATCGAGATCACGGCGATGAAGCCACGGCCCGAGATTTCCGGGCTCCGGGTATCGGATCCCACCACGGCGTCGTACCGGGACAACTCGACAGGTTCGCCGGCGCTGGGTGCCGGGTTGCCGCCGTCGGACTCTTCCTCCACAGCGGGCTCCTCCACAGCGGCGCCTGGCGAAACCGTCGCCTTACCCTCAAGGAGGACAGCGAGTTGGCCTTCGAAGACCGGATGCCCGCGCTTTTTGGAAATCTCCACAATGGACGTGTAGCCCTTGAAAGCCCCGGCGCGTGCAATCACGTTCAGGTCGCGGATGTCGCCCGTAGGGAGGGTGGCACCCGAGGCGGCTTCACCCGAAAACCGGAACGGCCGGTACTTCTCGAGCGGATGCTCGGAGCCGTCCACCGTGAGCAGCAGCAGTTCGCCCTCGATGATGGTGATCACGCGCTCCATGCCCGGGAACACCGAGAAATCGCCGGCTTTGGAGACATCGGCAATGCTGACGCGCCAATCCCACGCCCCGTCCTGGGCCGAGGCGGCCTTCGGATGGCTTGCGAGTTCGCGGGTCACCCCGCCGCCGTTGCGCCACGGTTCGGGATGAATATCGGCAAAGCGGATGATCTCCATCCGACCAGCCTAGTGGTGGACGCGGCTTCTGCGTTGGCATTGCGGCTTGCTAACGTCATATGTGGAAAACGTTGTGGGATCGACTGGAGGCGCGGGGAATGTTCGTCAAGGTATGCGGCTTGAGCACGCCCGAGTCAGTGCAGGAAGCCGTCGATGCCGGTGCGGACGCCGTCGGGTTCGTCCTCACTGCCAGCCCGCGCGAAGTCAGCCCGGAGCAGGTGCGTATTCTGCTTCCACTGGTGCCTGACGGTGTTCGTGCCGTGGGGGTCTTCCGGCACGAGCCTGCCGCTGATGCCGTGGCCAGGGCACGGAGCGCCGGCCTTGAATGGGTTCAACTGCACGGTCACCGGACTGCGGACGACGTCACAACAGTGCACGACGCCGGGATGCGGCTGATTCGAGCCGTCGCCATGGGTGCCTCCGAGGACGAGTTCGCTGATCTGGGCGAGGAAATGTTCCTGATTGACGCTGCAGTCCCTGGGTCGGGAGAGGCCTGGGACTACGCTTCTGTCCGGGCCAAGAGACTCGACGGCCGCGAGTGGCTGCTCGCCGGCGGACTGGAACCCGGCAACGTCGCCTTCGCTGCGACTGCCGCCGGTGCTTGGGGAGTGGATGTGTCCTCGGGTGTCGAAGCATCCCGTGGCGTGAAGGACCTGGCCAAGATCCGCGCCTTCGTCGAAGCCGCGAAAGCCTCCGGCAGCTAGGACGCTCTCTCACCTTCCGCCCGTTTTTCGGCGACGCTCGCTCACCTTCCGCCGCCTTTTGCTAGACGCTCTCTCACCCCACGGTCTTTCCGATGGTTTGGTGGGAGAGGGTTGGGGGATTTGGGTGGTTTGGTGGGAGGGGGTTGGGGGATTTGGGTGGTTTGGTGGGAGAGGGTTGGGGGATTTGGGTGGTCTGGTGGGAGAGCGTCAGGGGCACACCATAGAATCGCTCCAACAGCAGGCCCACCGCCGAAACGCATCGAAATACGGAAACCAGGAGCCACGCAATGAGCACGGATCACTACACCCTGACCATGAGCCGCGAGTTCGATGCCCCTCGTGAGAGGGTTTTCGACGCCTGGATGGAGCCGGACCAGCTTGCTCAGTGGTTCGGACCCGTGGAGGTAGAGGCTCCCCGCGAGAAAATCATCGTTGAGCCGCGGGTGGGAGGCATCTGGCAGGTGGTCATGGTGTGGTCGGACGAGGACGGAGAGCAGGAAGCCCCCATCGAAGCCGTGATCACGGAGCTGGAAGCGCCCGCACTGCTGGTTGCGAAAGCCAAGGCCGCTCCTGATGCCGACCATGAATACGAGGAAATGCGCCTTGAATTCGAAGACCTAGGCGGCCGCACGCGCATGAATGTCACGCAGGGGCCGTTCGAATCCCAGGAGTGGGTGGACATGACCCGCGACGGCTGGGCTACCTCGTTCGACAAGCTGGATGACCTGCTGGCCTGAGGGGTTTGGCAACGCAGCCAGTAGTCAGGGAAGAATCAGGGCAGACCCCTAGGCTTTTTGTCAGGCCCACAAGGGAGAATAGGAACTATGAAAACGCTCCTTAACATCATCTGGCTTGTGTTTGGCGGGTTCTGGCTGGCCTTGGGTTACTTCGCGGCGGGCATTATTTGCTGCGTGCTCATCGTGACCATCCCGTGGGGCATCGCTTCGTTCCGGATCGGTGCATACTGCTTGTGGCCCTTTGGCCAGATGGTGGTGGAGAAGCCGGGCGGCGCCGGGGTGTTTGCGCTCCTCGGCAACGTGATCTGGCTGCTCGTCGCGGGCATCTGGATCGCCATCGGTCACGTGGTCACCGCTTTTGCCATGGCCATCACCATCATTGGCATCCCGCTGGCCATCGCCAACCTGAAGCTGATTCCGGTGTCACTGATGCCGCTCGGCAAGCAGATCGTGCCTACCAACCAGCCGTTCGTCAGCACCTACCGCTAGGAAGCACTCGCGTTAGAAAGCGATAGCTGCCCCGGTGCGCAGGTCGAAACGGAACGCCCGCTCCAAGCGCACCGTTCCGCCGTCGGCTTCTGCTGTGAAGACGAGCTCCAGGGTGCTGCGCTCCAGGTCCGCCTCGGTGACGGTGCACGTGGGCGTGAAATAGAGAGCGTGTTCGCCGGGCCGCAGGTCAACGGGCGGGAACTCACCGGCGTTGTGGTGCGGTCCGAGAAGTACGACGCCGGCAGCCGGCTTAGTGCCTCCGTTGCGGACGCGTCCGGTGAAGGCGAGGATGTCCCCGGCTTTGTAGCCTGGGACGATGGGGCCGTAGTTGAGGTCCTGCGCCTCCCGCGTGCCAAGAACCTGGTCCCCGGCGTAGCCCTGGCCGATTTCCTTCCAGGTCTGCACATCCCATTCGCCGTCGCCGTTGGAGGGGATCACGTGGAAGTCGCCGGCGTTCTGCCACACCGCGGGCCTCCCTGGGGTGATGGACCGGAGTTCCATGTCGAACGCCAAGCCAGTCGGTTCCGGGGCTTCCGAAACTGGGCGCGGAGTAGCGGCTAGCTGCTCCGTTAGCTGCTCGGCGGGGATCGACGCGAACACGATCTCCCGGTACCCCTGCCGTTCATAGAGAACCCCGATGTTCCCGTCAGGGAGCCGCGTGACTGTCGAGTACGCCGAACTACCGCCGCAGAGCAGCAGCTTGGCGGGCCATGTGGCACCGTTGTCGGGGGAGAGGCTCAGGACGGTGTTGCGACGCAGATGCGGGTCGTGGTTATTGCTCGCGAGCAGCCAGGATGAAGTCTCCGGCGTGGCAAAGGCAGCCACGCCGGGCAGACCGTCGAAGCGCGCCAAGGAACCGTTGTCGCTGGGGTCCGGCAACTCTGGAACAGCCTGCAACGGACTCCATGAAAGCCCGCCGTCCTCGGACACAGCGGACAATCGGCACGGCGTTGCCCGTGAATGCAGGAGCAGCCGGCCATCGTCCAGGCACACCACTTTGTTTTCATTGGGCCCGAGCCCGGAGGGACCCGGACCAATCAACCCACCCAAGGCCCACGTTTCGCCGTGGTCGTCGCTAAACGCAGATGCGGCCATGATGGAACCGTCCATCAACACAACGTACTGCTGCACCAACCTGCCCGTAAAAGGCCCGGCGTGCATCTGAATTCCCTGTCCTGCCGCAGCGAAAAGGCCTGTCACTCCGCGCCCCTTGAGCTGCGCGGTAAGTCGGCGGTGCTGCCAGGTGTCGCCGTCGTCGTCTGAGAAGCTGACGTCCGCATGCTGCACGTCGTCATCCGGCTCCAAACCCGCAACGGCCTCGAAGAAGCCCGCGTGCGTCCCGGCGGCATGGAACATGAAGATGCGGCCGGTTTCGGCGTCCACCAGCAGGCTCGGATCACCAAAACCGTGCAGCCCGGAACCTGTGCGGACCAGCTGCTGCGGCTCCCAGGTGACCCCGTTGTCGTAGCTGCGACGCAGGAGTAGATCGATGGGATTGGGAAGGTCGTCCAGGTTTGGGCGGCCGTCGTAGGCGGCCAGCACTGTGCCCCGCGTGCTGATGGCAAGCGCCGGGATGCGGTACTGACGGTATCCACCCATGCCGCGGACGGCCAGGACGTGTTCACTATCGGGAAGGGCCATGAGCATTTCAGGGCGGGCGGCACCCAAGAGGTAGGAGGTCACACCTCTATGCTAGCTCGGACCATCGCCGTGGTGGGCACGCTGCTGGCAGACCTCATCCCGCACTTGGTCGTGCACGCCAAAATCGCTTCCGGCTTCGGCGCGTTTGGTGCGATCGTTCTGCTGAGAGCCAAGCCTGCCTAGGCTGCCTGGAAAGCCCCGTCCCGCAGCAAGGCCACAGTGGAACTGCCGTCCAACTCCGCCGCGATGCTGATGTCCTCCGCGAAACCGGCGTCGAGCAGTTCACGTCCGCTGGAACAGCCCCGAAGAATAGCGGCCAACCGGGGTTCGGCGGCGTCGAAGGCCGCGGCGGCCAACTCGGCTTCTGGAGAAAAGTTTCGACGCCCGGCCGCAGCCAGCCCGGCAATGAACGCACCCGCCCCGAGTTGATCCTCCAACGCCGGCCGCAGGGACCCGTCGGTCCACCTTTCACCTGCAGCGACAACTGCAATCACGGCATCAGCGGGCAACGTGGCGTGGACCCAGTCCGCCGTTGCGGCCGCGTTCCGCAGCGAGACCGCAACCACCTGCCGTGCCGAGGAATCGAGCTCATGGCTGATCGCGGAACCGTTGGGCGAGGGCAGGACCACGCGCTCCAACACCGGTGCAGCACGAAGGCCCGCCGGCGACAAGCTGAGACCCTCGGAGTCCCTCGGTCCAGCCAACAAAGCACCGTGGTGGGCAGCGAACTCACTCGCCGACGCGTCATGCCAGCGGTAGGGAAACACCATCGCCCCGCGGTCCACCGCGACACTGACGCACGTAGTGAACGAGAGAATGTCAACCACCACCGCAAGGTCGGCTCCGGGCACCACCGCACGGGCGCCGTCGAGCCCCCATTCGAACCGTACCGCATACGGAAGCTGCCGCTGGGGCGCGCCAGGTTCGCTCAACGATCCACTCACGCGAGCTCCGCGGCGAGGTTTCGGCGCGCGGTGTCGAGCCACAGCGCCTGGGCGCGTTCGCCGTGGAACAGCGGGTCAAGGCCCAGGAGATGACGCACGACGGCGGCGCGGCCCTTTGCGAAGTCGTCGTCGCTGACGTGGGCGTAGTCTTCGCGGACGGCGGCGAGGTACCGGGCGTAGGACTGCTCGTCGCCGCCAAGAACGGAGAGGTCGGCGTCGCAAAGGAGGGCGCCGGCATGGTCACCTGGCTCGGGAGAGTGGGATGACGTGAGCCGGACCAGCCGCGCGACCTCGGCCACGTCGGCAGGAGCCAGGCCCACGGACGTGAGGCGGTCCTCGGCGAGGCGGGCTGAGTCTTCCTCATCCTGACCGGCGACACCTTCGTATACGGCATCGTGAAACCAGGCCGCCAAGGAGACGGTCCGGGCAGGAAGGGCCGGTTCGGTCAGGGTGTCCAAGGCCTCAAGTACTGCCAGGAGGTGGGTGCGGCTGTGATACTTCCTGCCGTCCTCGCCCCACCGTTCCAGCAGCTCAAGGCCCAGCTCTTCGTGGCCCGGGAAGATGCTGTTCCACCGCTCCATCAAGGGGACCGTCAAGGCTTTGCTCCGTTCGCGCGCGGGAATCCGGAGCCCGCTGGCAATAAGTTTGCGGACCAGGATCCGGGCCTCCACGGGGATGGCGCCGGCCATGACAAGGTCGTCGTAACGGCGTTCGGGGACGTCGTAGTGGTCTCCGTCGAAGGCCCTTTCCGGAACCCCGGCGGCCGCCGCAAAAGCGTGCAACTCGTCCAGCGACGTGTCCGATACGAGATGCGAAAACACGGTCCCGTGCGCTGGCCACAGGGGCGGATCAACGTAGATGGCCATTGCCAAAGTGTAATCCCAAGAGATCCTTCCCAGTTGCCGGCCGTCGGGACGTCTACCGCCGTGCTGCCGCCCCGGAAACCCGGGCTGCACTGCCCGTGCTGTTCACGGCAACTGGGAAGGAGCCTGGGAGAGCTCAGCGCTCGGCCGGCAGGATGTTCTGGTTGCCGCGGAACACGTTGTCCGGATCGAACTCGCCCTTCACCAAGGACAGCCGGCGGTAGTTCTGCTCGCCGTAGGCCGCCATGATCCGGTCCTGGCCTTCATCGCCGATGAAGTTCAGCCACACTCCGCCCGTGGTGTGTGGGGCGATGTCCTGGCGGAACTGCTTGACCCATGCTTTGGCTTCCTGCCCGCCCTCCGGCGTTGCCGACAGGCCGAAGGGGTGGCTGACCCACGAGGCCCCGCGGTGTTGCAAGGGTGTGTTGGCCGCGGCCGGTCCGCCCACGGCTCCACCCCACCGCGCCACCAACTGCTGCGATTGTGGCCCTGGCAAACGCTGTGCCGAATCGACCAGGAGATCCAGCGCATCGTCGGAGAGTTCGTTGTGGTAGTCGGCGCTCCAGTAGTTGTAGTGGTCCGGAGGGTCATCGATCATGCATTGGAAACCGGCGTATTCCATGGGGGCGACCAGGTCCACGGCGGGACCAAGATCGCGGAAGGGCTGCGCGTGTTCCTGGCCCGCCTCGACGTCCCCTGCGTAAAGATATGCCATCCCGACGGCCAGCTTGCCCACCATGTCCTCGGGAACGAACTCTTCCGGCGGAGCGGTGAGATACACCAGGGCTGTTCCAACGGCGTCGGGAGCTTCAAGGGCAATGCCCCGGAAGGCCCGGGACAAGTCCGTGGCGTCCTCACCGGGAAACAACATCAGTCCGGCCATCACGGTGGGGCCGAGGTCGTGCAGCTTGAAGGTCAAGGACGTTGCGACACCGAAGTTCCCACCACCGCCGTGGAGCGCCCAGAACAGCTCCGGGTTCTCGCCGGGTGAAGCGGTGACCCGATCTCCGGACGCGGTGACCAGGTCCACTGAAAGCAGGTTGTCGCATGCGAAACCGTACGATCGCTCCAGCCAGCCGGAGCCTCCACCCAAGGTAAATCCGGAGACGCCAGTGGTGGACGCACGGCCGCCGGTGACGGCCAGGCCGTATTGCTGGGTTGCCCGGTCGAACTCGCCCCAGGTGAGCCCGGCTCCAGCGGTGGCCGTCTTTGCCTCGCGGTCCACGCTGATCGTTTTCATCGGCCTGACATCGATCACCAGTCCGTCGTCATTGGTGGACATGCCTGCCACCGAATGCCCGCCGGAGCGAACCGCGACGTACAGGTTGTGGTTGTGCGCATAAGTGAGAGCTTCCGCAACCTCCCCGGGATCAGCGCACTTGGCGATGACGGCCGGTCGGCGGTCGATCATCGCGTTGAAGAGTTTCCGGGCCTCGTCATAACTGGGGTTGTCCGGACGAATCCATTCCATGGGACGCTCCTTCGCGCCTGAGACTCTCTCCCTAGAACAGGGTACGGCGGCGGGTCCCTGCGGACCATGGGTAGCGCAAAGAAGTACGACGGCGGCCGCGCAGCAAGGCGTCGACGGGAGGGTTGGGTGTCATATTCGGTTTGCGAACAAACAGAAGGAATAAATCCGCATTTACGGATCTACACTGAGATCATGCCGCAAATACGAATTTCCGAAGCCGCCCGCTTCCTGGGTGTCAGCGACGACACCGTGAGGCGGTGGACGGAAAACGGAACACTCACCGCCCAGAAGGACGCGGCCGGACGCCTGGCAGTGGACGGCCTGGAGCTTGCCACGCTTGCCCGCGACCAGTCCCACCTTCCGGATGATCCCGCCCGGATTGGAAGTTCGGCCCGCAACCGATTCGTTGGCCTGGTGACAGGCATCACCACGGACAAGGTCATGGCGCAGGTAGAGCTCCAATGCGGCCCGTTCCGTGTGGTCTCCCTCATGAGCAGCGAAGCTGTCCGGGACCTCGGGTTGGAGCTCGGATCTGTCGCCACCGCCGTGGTCAAAGCCACCACAGTCATTATCGAAACTCCGCAGGGGAAGAGCATCATATGAGCATCATCCGTAAGCCCTTCACCGCAATCCTGGTGGCGGGCGCCCTTGCCGCCGGGATGGCAGGCTGCGCTTCGGGCGCCACGGAACCTGCCGGCAGCAGTGTCACCCCGGGGCAGCCTTCCGGAACGGTCACCGTCTTTGCAGCCGCATCACTCAAGGCGACGTTTACCCAACTGGCCAAGGACTTTGAGGCCAGGAACCCGGGCACCAAGGTGACGTTGAGCTTCGCTGGCTCCTCTGACTTGGCCACGCAGATTACCCAGGGTGCACCAGCCGACGTCTTCGCTTCGGCCGACACCAAGAACATGACAAAACTGGCTGACGCCAAACTGCTGGAAGGTACCGCCACCAACTTTGCCACCAACGTCCTGGAGATCGCCGTCCCTCCCAGCAACCCGGCGTCGATCTCTTCTTTAGCGGACTTGGCCAAGCCCGGTGTCAAGGTGGTCACTTGTGCCAGCCAGGTTCCCTGCGGCGCGGCAACGGACACTGTGGAGAAGGCCGGCGGGGTCATGTTGAGTCCGGTCAGTGAGGAGTCGTCCGTGACGGATGTCCTCGGCAAGGTCACCTCGGGCGAGGCCGATGCCGGCCTGGTCTACGTCACGGATGTGAAGGGAGCCGGCGACAAGGTCAAGGGCATCCCCTTCCCGGAATCTGACAAGGCAGTCAACACCTATCCGATCGCCACGGTTGGCTCCAGCCAGAACAAGGAACTGGCAGCGGCCTTCATCGCCGCCGTTACCAGCGAAGCAGGCAAAAAGGTTCTGGGCGACGCTGGCTTCGGAACGCCGTAGCGCGGCCCCACGATGAGGCGCAACGTTTCCGGCTACCACGGCATCCCTCGGTGGATCTATGCCGTGGCTGTCGTCGGGGGATTGCTGGTGGTTCTTCCCCTGGTGGCGATGGTGGCCAAGGTGAACTGGTCCCAGTTCATCCCGCTCATCACCTCCGAGTCCTCCCTGGCAGCGCTCGGCCTGAGTTTGCGAACCTCGGCGGCCAGTACGGTCCTGTGCATTGTGCTGGGAGTTCCGTTGGCATTGGTGCTGGCCCGCGGCGAGTTCCCCGGGCAGAGGCTCCTCCGCTCCTTTGTCCTCTTGCCGCTGGTGCTGCCGCCCGTCGTCGGGGGTATTGCGCTCTTGTACACGTTCGGGCGGCAGGGCCTCCTCGGCAAGTCGCTGGAGGTGGCGGGGATCCAGATCGCGTTTTCCACCACGGCGGTGGTCCTGGCCCAGACGTTCGTGGCCTTGCCCTTTCTGGTGGTCAGCCTGGAGGGGGCGCTTCGATCGGCCGGAAACAAGTACGAGGCCGTCGCAGCGACACTCGGCGCCCGGCCTACGACGGTCCTCCGGCGAGTCACGCTTCCGCTGGTCTTGCCGGGCCTCGCGTCAGGCGCCGTCCTTTCCTTCGCGCGCAGCCTGGGCGAGTTCGGGGCCACGTTGACGTTCGCGGGAAGCCTTGAGGGAGTGACCCGTACGTTGCCCTTGGAAATCTACCTGCAGAGGGAGACGGACGCCGATGCCGCCGTCGCGTTGTCCTTGGTGCTGGTTGCCGTAGCCATTGCCGTGGTCGGGCTCAGCTACGGCAGACGGCAGGGCAGTAAGCCCGTGGAGGTCCAGCCGTGAGCTTTGCCGTGCATGCCACCCTGCGTGCCAGAAACTTCGACATGTCCCTCGGCCTCCGCGACGGCGAGACGGTGGCCATCCTTGGTCCCAACGGGGCCGGAAAGTCGACGCTGCTGGGCGTCATCGCCGGGCTGCTGCGGCCGGATTCCGGCGCGGCGACGTTGGGCGGCCGGGAACTCTTCAGGCTCGACGGCGGCGCTCACTTCTGGAGCGCGCCGCACCTGCGTGGCACTGCCCTCTTGGCCCAGGAGGCGCTGCTGTTTCCCCACCTGGACGCCATGGACAACGTGGCGTTCGGGCCGCGCAGCGCCGGCGCTTCGAAGGGTTCCGCGCGGGAAACTGCGCGCCACTGGCTGGCCGAAGTGGACGCCCTCCCTTTGGCTGACAGGAAACCTGCCCAGTTGTCGGGTGGCCAGGCTCAACGCGTGGCGGTGGCACGCGCTCTGGCAGCCGAGCCCGAGCTCCTGTTGCTTGATGAACCCATGGCCGCGCTGGATATCCACGCTGCCCCCTTGCTCCGCCGGGTGCTCAAGCGGGTTCTGGACGGCCGCAAAGCCATCATCGTCACGCACGATGTCCTGGACGCCTACATGCTGGCGGACCGCGTCATCGTCGTGGAGCGGGGTCGCATCACAGAGGAAGGCCCCACCCGGCAGGTCCTTGAACGGCCCAGAAGCCACTTTGCCGCCGGGCTGGCGGGCCTGAACCTCGTCACCGGAACCCTCGCCGGGGAAGGAATCACGACGCCGGATGGCCGGGTTTTCGCCGGCCAGCACGATCCCGGCTGGTCACCCTTGCCCGGCCAGGCAGGCGTGGCCGCGTTCCCGCCGTCGAGCGTTTCCGTCTTTTTGGGCGACGTGCACGGAAGTCCGCGCAACTCCTTTCCGGTGACCATCACCGACCTTGAACCGCACGGCGACCAGATCCGGGTCCGTGCAAGCCCGGGGCGATCCGCGGAGGTCCTTTCGGCCGACATCACTCCTGCGGCCTCAGCCGACCTTGGACTGGTACCAGGCATGGAAGTGCGGTTTGTGGTCAAGTCCGCACTGGTGTCGGTGTACCCGGCCTGACGCTTAGTCCCTATACATGCGCTCGGCGTACGAGGGTCCGTAGTAGGACTCGAGCTCTTCCAACGGCGTCTCGGGCTGGGTGTAGGTCTTCGAGAGCACCGCGATGCTCGGCAGGCCGTCCGGATCCCAGGTCTCGGGCTGCCAGAGTCCGCTGCGCATGAACGCCTTGCCGCAGTGCGTGAATACTTCCTGGACAGAGACCACGACGGCGGCACGCGGCCTGTGTCCCTTGACCACCATCTGCTCGAAGAAGCCGGCGTCCCGGACTATGTGCGCCGTCCCATTGATCCGCAGGGTGTCCGTGCGGCCCGGGACGAGGGACAGGATGCCCACGTTGGGGTTTTCCAGGATGTTGTGGAAGCCGAACGCGAGCTTGTTGCCGGGTCGTTCGGGAATGGCGATGGTGTGGTCGTCCAAGACCTGGATGAAACCGGCGGGATCGCCCTTGGGGGAGGCGTCCACGCGACCCAGCGCGTCAGTTGTTGAGATGACGCAGAAGGGGCTTGCCGCCAGCCACTGGCGGTCGAAATCGCTGAGCGAAGCGCGCACCTTCTTTCGCACGCGATCAAGGGGCAGTCCGATGAGTTCTTCGAGTTCTTCCGCGGTTGAAATGGTGTCCATGGCCCCAGCCTAGCTGCGTGCCTGCCCGCGGGCTCTGGACACTGGTTTCGCCGTGGGCAAACATGGAACACAATGGGCCAAAAATCAAAGTTGAGCGTAGTAGACTCAACTTTGAAAGTATTGGTTCCACTCCAGAAAGGGAGCACTCTTTGGACGTCAAATTCACCACCAAAAGCCAGGAGGCCCTTTCTGCGGCCGCCATGAATGCCTCGACTGCCGGTAACCCGCAGCTTGAGCCCGCGCACCTGTTGAAGGCCCTGATGGACCAGCGGGAGGGCGTTGCCGTAGCACTGCTGCGTGCCACCGGTGCCGATCCTGACGCTGTGAGCGTACAGGCCAGCGCGGCCATCAAAGCGTTGCCGTCATCTTCGGGCAGTTCGGTCCAGCAGGCACAGCTGTCGCGCCAATCGATGCAGGCCATCCAGGCCGCCCAGAATGAGGCCGACAAACTCGGCGACTCCTTCGTCTCCACCGAACATCTGCTGCTGGGCCTCTCGGCCGGAAGCGACGCCGTCGGAAAGCTGATGCGCGACGCCGGGGCCTCCCATGAAGCGCTGCTCGCCGCGTTGCCGGGCGTCCGGGGCGACAGGAACGTCAATTCGCCGGACCCGGAAAACACGTTCCAGGCACTGGAGAAGTTCGGCACGGACCTCACGGCCGTAGCGCGCTCCGGCAAGCTGGACCCCGTCATCGGCCGTGACAGCGAGATCCGCCGCGTCGTTCAGGTCCTGAGCCGCCGCACCAAGAACAACCCCGTGCTGATCGGTGAACCCGGCGTTGGCAAGACCGCCGTCGTCGAAGGCCTTGCTCAGCGTATGGTGGCCGGCGACGTTCCGGAAAGCCTGCGCGGCAAGACGCTGATCGCCTTGGACCTCGCGTCCATGGTTGCCGGCGCGAAGTACCGCGGTGAGTTCGAAGAACGCCTGAAGGCCGTGCTGGAGGAAATCAAGAACTCCAACGGCCAGATCGTCACGTTCATCGACGAAATCCACACGGTGGTCGGTGCCGGCGCCACGGGCGAGAGCGCCATGGATGCGGGCAATATGCTCAAGCCCATGCTGGCCCGCGGTGAACTGCGCCTGATTGGCGCCACCACGCTGGACGAATACCGCGAAAACATCGAGAAGGACCCTGCCCTGGAACGCCGCTTCCAGCAGGTCTACGTTGGCGAGCCCAGCGTGGAGGACACCATCGGTATCCTCCGTGGCCTGAAGGAACGCTACGAGGCACACCACAAGGTTGCCATCGCCGACTCTGCCTTGGTGGCCGCCGCTACGCTGTCCAACCGCTACATCTCCGGCCGGCAACTTCCTGACAAGGCCATCGACCTCGTGGACGAGGCCGCGTCCCGGCTCCGAATGGAGATCGATTCCGCGCCGGAAGAGATCGACCAGCTCCGCCGCGCCGTCGACCGTTTGACCATGGAAGAACTGGCCCTGCAAGGTGAGACGGATCCGGCGTCAGTGGAGCGGCTGGCTGCGATCCGCGCGGACAAGGCCGATAAGAACGAGGAGCTCAGCGCGTTGAATGCGCGCTGGGAAGCCGAGAAAGCCGGCCTCAACCGGGTCGGTGACCTCAAAGCGAAGATTGACGAACTGCGTTCGGCCGCGGATAAGTCCCAGCGCGAAGGCGACCTCGAATCGGCGTCGCGGATCCTCTACGGAGAACTGCCCGCCCTTGAACGGGAGCTGAGCGCCGCCGCTGAGGAAGAGTCCGCCCGGAGCGATGCCAAGCCCGAGCTGATGGTCGCGGAGGACGTGACTGCTGATGATATTGCCGAGGTCATTTCCGCGTGGACGGGGATCCCTGCAGGCCGCATGCTCCAGGGTGAATCGCAGAAGCTGCTGCACATGGAAGAGGAGCTTGGGAAGCGACTGATCGGGCAGACGAAGGCCGTCCAGGCTGTGTCCGATGCCGTGCGTCGTGCCCGTGCCGGCATCAGCGATCCCAACCGTCCCACGGGGTCGTTCCTGTTCCTTGGTCCCACCGGCGTCGGTAAGACAGAGCTGGCCAAGGCGTTGGCGGACTTCCTCTTTGACGACGAACGCGCCATGATCCGGATCGACATGTCCGAGTACAGCGAGAAGCACTCGGTGGCCCGTCTGGTGGGTGCCCCTCCGGGATACGTCGGCTATGAAGAAGGTGGCCAGCTCACCGAGGCTGTCCGCCGCAGGCCCTACTCCGTGGTGCTGCTGGACGAAGTGGAAAAGGCCCACCCCGAGGTCTTCGACATCCTCCTGCAGGTCCTCGACGACGGACGCCTCACTGACGGTCAAGGCCGCACCGTGGACTTCCGCAACACCATCCTGGTGCTGACGTCCAACTCCGGCAGCCAGTTCCTGGTAGACCCCACCATGGATGCCAAGGCAAAGCGGGACGCGGTCATGGCGGTGGTGCAGGCCTCGTTCAAACCCGAGTTCCTGAACCGTTTGGACGAGATCGTGCTCTTCGATCCGCTGTCCGTAGAGGAACTTGCCCGGATCGTGGAGCTGCACGTGGCCGAGCTTGCCAACAGGCTCCGGGACCGCCGCCTGAGCCTTGAGGTTTCCGACGGAGCGCGTGCGTGGCTGGCCATGTCCGGCTTCGATCCCGCGTACGGCGCCCGGCCTTTGCGGAGGCTGGTCCAGCGTGAGATCGGCGACCGCCTGGCGAAGGAGATCCTTGCCGGCGAAATCAGCGACGGCGACACCGTGGTGGTGGACACCGCGGCTGACCTCGACGAACTCACCGTTGAGGGCTTTGAAGCGCTGACGGGTCCCGACGGCGGCGCCCCCGCAGGCACGGGTCTCACGGTCCGCAGGAAGCAGGGATAGCTGCCGCCACAGCACTCCGGACGTACTCCCGCCTGAAGATTGGCCCGTTGGCTGCACGTGCAGCCAGCGGGTTACTTCTGGAGGAGGTCTTCCTTGATGGTGTTGCCTGAGTCCACCACGATGAAGCAATCGACGCGTCGGTCGCCCCTGTCCCAACTGGTGGTGCTCGGGTAGACGTTCTGCTGCAGCAGGACGTAATTGTCCGCTGCCGGGGTGAGCTTTGCCACAGCGGCCTTGCAGACCTCGCGGCCCTTGTCCCGCAGGGCGTTGGTTCCGGGGAAGGAATCGTCGCCGGGGTACACATGCACTCCCACCAGTTGGGCAGAGTGCTCGGTGTCGCAGGCTACCGCCCGCGCCTCGCTGGCGTTGGGGTCGAAGTCGGCGAAGCAGTCGCCGACTTGGAAATCCTTGGAATTGGCGTCCCGGGGGAGTGGGCCGGGGGTAGCCGTGGCGCTCGGCGTGGTGACAGTGGCTTCAGGGCGGGTTCCCAGCAGGTTCAGAAGTACCCAAATCACCACACCAATGAGCACCAGCACGCCCACCACGATTCCGCCGATGACCAGGCGTTGCCGCTTGACCGGGTCGCCGTCCTGCTCAGGCGGCACCTCCTGCCCGGGATATGGCTGCTGGCCAGCATAGGGCCGCTGTCCCGGATAGGGCTGCTGGCCTACATACGGCTGCTGGCCGGGATAGGCGCTGGGGTACGAAGGTGCCTGACCGTCGGTGGGCGGCAAGGCAGGATCGGGTTGGGCGGCAGGGTCCGGTACGAAATCAGGGTCGAGTTCGGGCGCAGGATCCGGTTGAAGGCCCGAAGGGGACACCTCCGGGGCTGCAGGCGGCGGGGTTTTGGGCGCAGGAGGCACCCCATTCCCGTCATGATCGCGTGGAGAGTCCTCGCGTGGTGGAGTGTTGTCCTGGCTCATTTCCTGGGTGTGCCTTCCTGCTGTGACGCCGCATTGAGGCAGACTCTACCCAATTTTTGGGCCCCGGGGAGGTGTTTGGCCGTGGTTTCGGCCGGAGCCGGTCCGGACGCGGGGCTGTGGTGGCGCGCAGGCACCCCTGAAAGCATGTAATCTAGACATACGACAAATTGACCAAACATTCCGGGGCCTCACCGATAGCCAAGGTGACCACCTCCGGTCCAAGTACAAAAGGGGGTCACGCCATGGGGCGCGGCCGTCAAAAGGCAAAAGCTACCAAGCAGGCTCGGGATATTAAGTACTACTCCCCGAACACTGACTATTCGGCACTTGAGCGGGAGCTCACGGGTCCGTCCAGTCGTGTCAAGAGCCACTTCCCGGAAGATCCCCCGGAGCCGGACTATTCGGCCTACGAGGACAAGTACGCGGAAGACGACGACGACGAGGTTGACACCCGCCGGATCGGATAGCTGTCGCAACCAACAGGTGCCGTAGGCGCTGAGTTGCGGACCGCCGTCGTACTTCAAGGTCATCGCGCATTTTCGGATGCCGTATATCTTTTGAAAAGGGCCCTCAGGGCACGCCATTCATTGGCGTACCCTGAGGGCCCTTTTGTGCGTAGTGTTGACCTCGTGCGCATCGAAAGGGAAATTCATGCCGGAGGCTAACAGCTACAAGCAGGGGACACCGTGTTGGGTAGACCTTTCCTCCACAGACATTGACGTTTCCAGGGGGTTCTACAGCGACCTCTTCGGATGGGAGCTTGACGCCATGGATGCTGGCAACGGCATGACCTACTACATGGCAAAGCTCAAAGGCCGCTACGTCGCGGGCATGATGCAGCACATGCCTGATGCGCCGGAGGGGATGCCTTCCTACTGGGCGAACTACCTTGCCGTGGACTCAGCCGACGAGGCTGCGCAGCGCGTTGAAGCTGCCGGCGGAACCCTCCTTTCCCCGCCTGACTCGGTTCCGAACGGCTCAGGACGTATGTTCTTCGCCACAGATCCCACCGGAGCCCAGATCGGCTTCTGGGAAGCCGGCAACCATCCGGGATCGGGCCTGGTGAACGAGCCCGGAACCATGATTTGGAATGAACTGCAGACGAATGATGTCCGCAAGGCCGTAGCGTTCTACGAGGCGGTGACAGGGTGCACCAGCGAAACTGCGCCGGCTGGTGACCTGAGGGAGTACACGAGCCTGCTGGTGGAGGGAAAGCGCATTGCCGGTGCGCTCACGCTGCCAATTGAAGGCTTGTCGCCATTCTGGATGACCTATTTCAACGTGGTGGACATCGATGCCACCGTGGAGCAGGCCGTGGAGTTGGGCAGCCACATCATCGCTCCGGCTTTCGACGTCCCCGGAGTGGGCCGCATGGCCGTCCTCATGGACCCTGCGGGCGCGGCCTTCAGCATCATGACGGGCCTGGCGCCATGACCACACGAAAGCACTACGCCAGCGGTGAGCCGTGCTGGGCGGACCTGCAGACCAGGGACGTTTCCGCGGCCAAGGACTTCTATCAGCACGTTTTCGGCTGGACCTACAAGGACCTGCCCACTCCCGATGGCCGAAGCTACGCGCAAGCCTTCGTCAAGGATCAGTTGGTGGCGGTCATCGCCCCGCAGAACTCCCTGCAGGAAGCGGCCGGAACGCACGGCCAATGGAACGTCTATCTTGCCGCCACCGATACCGATGAGATCGCCGGCGACGCCGTCCATGCCGGAGGGAAGCTCCAGTTCGGACCCGAAGCTGTTGCCGACACCGGTGTCCTGGCGTTCATCGAACCTCCCGGCGGCGGAACCACGGGCGTCTGGCAAGCCGGCACGCATCTGGGAAGCCACTTGTTCAACGAACCCGGTGCGCTGGCCTGGGCTGAACTGTTGACACCTGAGCCGCAGGCCGCCGTCGCGTTTTTCCAGCAGCTGTTCGGTTACGACGTCACCGAGTACCCGCAGGACGACGGCGGCAGCTACAGCACGCTGATGGTCAACGGTGACGAGGTGGCCGGCATCGTTCCTGCCGACGAGGGTGACGACGCCGGGTGGCAGATCTACTTCGGCGTATCGGATGTCCGCAAGGCCACAGAGGCTGCGGCTGCGGCCGGCGGAGAGATCATCGTAGAGCCGGAGGAGAAGCCCGGGACGGGGTCGCTGGCCACGATCCAGGACCCGCAGGGTGGAGTCCTTAGCCTGATCCAGGTCTAGGAAGAGCAAAAGAGCGGCCGGGCAGTTGGGATCAACTGTCCGGCCGCTCTTTAACAGGCGGGAGGCCGCTTAGGCGTAGGCGTTCACCAGACGGACAGCGCCGCCGTCGACGCCCTTGGCACCCTGGACGTAATCCGGGCCGGTCTTGTCGATGGAATCCGAATCCGCGGAAACGGTACCCATCACCCAGGACGGAAGGCCGCGGTCGTTGAGGCGGGCTACTGCGGCGTCGGCTGCTTCAGCGGAGACGATGGCAACCATGCCGACGCCGAGGTTCAGCGTGCGCTCCAGGTCGGCCAGCGGCACGTTGCCGAGTTCGGAGACCAGCTTGAAGATGGCCGGCAGTTCCCAGGTGTTGCGGTCAACCGTGGCCACGAGGCCCTGCGGGAGTACGCGGGCCAGGTTGGCGGCCAGGCCACCACCGGTCACGTGGCTGAAGCCGTGGACTGCTGCGCCTGCCGTAACCGGGAAGGTGCGGGCGAGGTCCAGGCAGTCGGCTGCGTAAACGCGGGTCGGTTCCAGGAGTTCCTCGCCCAGCGTGCGGCCGAGTTCGGAGACCTGGCGGTCCAGTGCCCAGCCGGCGTGGTTGATGACGCGGCGGACCAGGGAGTAGCCGTTGGAGTGCAGGCCGGAGGAGGCCATGCCGATGACCACGTCGCCGGCACGGACACGGTCCGGACCGAGGAGGGCGTCGGCCTCGACGATGCCGGTGGCGGCACCTGCGACGTCGTACTCGTGCTCACCCAGCAGGCCCGGGTGCTCAGCGGTTTCGCCACCCACCAGGGCGGTGCCGGCAACGGAGCAGGCAGCAGCGATACCGCGGACGATGTCTGCGATGCGCTCCGGAACAACCTTGCCGCACGCGATGTAGTCGGTCATGTAGAGCGGCTCAGCACCCACCACGACGATGTCGTCCACCACCATGCCCACCAGGTCGAAACCGATGGTGTCGTGGATGTCCATGGCCTGCGCGATGGCAACCTTGGTGCCAACGCCGTCAGTGGACGTCGCGAGCAGCGGCTTCTTGTAGGTCAGCAGCTTCGAGACGTCGTACAGGCCAGCGAAACCGCCGACGCCGCCAATCACCGAAGAGTTGTGGGTCGCCTTGATGGCACCCTTCATCAGTTCGACTGCGCGGTCGCCCGCTTCGACGTCGACACCTGCGGAAGCGTAGGTGATGCCGGCTGTATTCGCGGTGTTTCCAGCGGCTGGGGTTGCGGAGGTCATACAGACTCTTTCTTGTCGGCGTCGGTCAAACGATCAGCGTCGGTCAGCAGGTTCTCGAATTCGGCGTCAGGCCCCGGATCGCATCCCGTGGCACCCGGCTTCTCGGCCGGATCCTCGGAATCGTCCACTGAATCGGACTCAGCGGCCGGTTCCAGTCCGCCGAGGTCCGTGCGCTCCAGAAGGTTCTTGCCCAGCTTGTCCGCGTGCGGCAGCTCAATTGGGTATTTGCCGGTGAAGCAGGCCGTGCAGAGGCGTTCGCGCGGCTGCTGGGTGGCCCCGATCATGCCGTCTTCGGAGATGTAGGCCAGCGAGTCAGCGCCGATGGCCTGGGAAATCTCCTCGATGGTGGCGCCGTTGGCGATCAGTTCCGCGCGGGACGCGAAGTCGATGCCGTAGAAGCAGGGCCACTGGACCGGAGGGGAAGAGATCTTGACGTGCACCGCTGCAGCGCCGGCTTCCCGGAGCATCCGAACGATGGCGCGCTGCGTGTTGCCGCGAACGATCGAGTCGTCCACCACCACGATGCGCTTGCCGCGGATCACGGATTCCAAGGCGTTGAGCTTCAGGCGGATACCCAGCTGGCGCAGGGTCTGCGAGGGCTGGATGAACGTACGGCCGACGTAGGCGTTCTTGACGAAGCCATGGGCGAACGGAATGCCGGACTGCTCTGCGTAGCCAACAGCTGCGGGGGTACCGGACTCGGGAACGGGAATCACGAGATCGGCCTCATGCGTGTTTTCGCGGGCCAACTGGCGGCCCATCTCAACACGTGCCTCGTACACGGAGCGGCCGGCAATGGCAGCGTCCGGGCGGGCGAGGTAGACGTATTCGAAGACACAGCCGGCCGGGGTCGCCTCGGCGAAACGCTGGGAGCGGACGCCGTCCTCGTCGATGGCAATGAACTCGCCGGGCTCGATCTCGCGGATGAAGCTCGCGCCCACGGTTGCCAGGCCGGCCTGCTCGGAAGCGACAACCCAGCCGCGTTCCAGGCGGCCCAGACACAGCGGACGGATGCCGTAGGTATCGCGGGCTGCGTAGAGGGTTCCTTCATCCATGAAGACGAAGCAGAAGCCACCCTTGATCTTGGGCAGCAGCTCCAGCGCGGTCTGCTCCAGGGTCTTGCCCTCTTCACCCTCGAGGAGGGCGGTCACCAGGGCGGTGTCCGAGGTGTTGCCCTGCTTCATTTCACCGGTCAGCTGGCCCTCGTTGCGCTCAAGGATCATTTCCCGGAGCTCAGCGGTGTTGGTCAGGTTGCCGTTGTGAGCCAAGGCAACCGTGCCGGTTGCTGTTGCACCCAGGGTTGGCTGCGCGTTGGCCCAGTGGCTTGCACCGGTGGTGGAGTACCGGCAGTGGCCAACGGCCAGATGCCCGGTCAGGGTGTTCAGGGTTGTCTCATCGAAGACCTGGGACACAAGGCCCATGTCCTTATAGACATTGATGCGCTTGCCGTCACTGGTAGCAATACCAGCCGATTCTTGTCCGCGGTGCTGCAGCGCATACAGCCCGTAATAGGTGAGTTTTGCTACTTCTTCACCGGGAGCCCAAACCCCGAAGACGCCACAAGCGTCCTGGGGGCCTTTTTCGCCGGGGAGAAGATCATGAGAAAGTTTTCCGTCGCCACGTGCCACTGGTCGATTGTCTCATGATGTCGGCGTGGTACGTTCCCCTGCAGCTTATGTGACCCCGCGAACTGGTGCAGAACAGGCGTGTTATTGCGAAAATGCGGTGTGTCTCACATTCGGCTCCCCTCCAGGAGGCGGGCCGGGCGCCTGACTTAGCGGACGCCGTCGTTCTCTGGTCCTTCATCCGGAACCGTGTCCGGAACGGCCTCCACTACCGCACGCTGGGACCGCTTGACGCTGATGCGGTCCAGGATGAGGGCGATGATGGAGAAGACGATGACGCCGCCGCCGGCGCAGACAATCAAGAAGAATCCGAACACTGTGCTGGCGTCGAAAGCGGGGTCGGCCTGGCGGCCGTAGGCGATGATGGCGGCCACGATTGCACCAACCACTGCTCCCAAAATCATGAAGGGAACGAACTTGGGTGCCCGGCGGACCGTGATCTCGCGACGGGCGGAGTTGGGGGTGGTGTCCTCTGAAGCCATGCGTTAAAGCCTACCGTTCCCCGCCCGAGTGACAGCTAATGCCAATGTTCCTGGCGAACATTGGCATCAACTGGCAGCTCGGCGGGTGTGTTAGCTGCCGCGGTACGTCGAGAACGCGAACGGGCTCAGCAGGAGCGGCACGTGGTAGTGCTCGCCGGCGTCGGAAACTGTGAAGTTCAGGTCCACTTCCGGGAAGAACGTCTCCGTGCCGAGACCCTCGTAGTAGGCGCCGGTGGCGAAGTTCAGGCGGTAGGCGCCGCCCGGAATCCGCTCCGGACCGAGGGTCTTGATGCGGCCGTCGGCGTCGGTTTCGCCCTTCGCCACCAGGGTCCAGTCGTCACCTTCACGGACGTAAAGTACGACGGCGACACCCGCCGCCGGGCGGCCGGAACCGGTGTCCAGGATGTGCGTGGTTACTTGTGAAACGCTCATGCGTTGACTCCTTCGCTGATCAATCCGGAGAGGCGCAGCAGTGCGATCTCCCGCAATTGGCCAGCCACGATTGTGTCTTCTTCTTCGGGGGTGTGGGTGAGGCGTTCCTGGAGGGCGCCGAGCATTTCCTGTGCGCTGCGGCCTGCGGCGCGGATCAGGAAGACCCGGCCAAATTTCTCCTCGTAGGCGCGGTTGCCCTCAGCCAGGGCGGCCGTGACGGCGCTGTCTCCAGGGTCCACGCCGGCTTGCTCCGATCGGGACATTGCAGCCTCGGTGGTCTGGGCCTTGGGGCGTTCACCGATGCGGGGGTGGTGCGCCATGGCGGACTCCACCTCGGCCGGCGTGAAGGGTTCGGCGGCGTGCTGGGCTTGGCCCAACAGCTCGTCGACGTCGGTGAAGGGCCGCGCGTCTGCGATGGCCTCTACCCAGCGGCTGATATCCAGGCAAGGGGTCAGGATCCTGATGGCCTCGTCCCGGTCAACACTGTTGAATTCTGCAAGCTCCATGCTTGTGACATCCTCGTGCAAATGCTGGCATCCATGGTGTGGGCTATGCGGAACCCCTGCTGGTCAGCAGGAGGAAGCATCCTACTTCTGCTTCCGCATCATGGAACTGTTATTTCAGCATACGTAATTCAGTTAAGCCGAGGGGTTGGCTCGGTGTCAAGAGACTACCGCTCCCCGGGCGCTGTGGTGGCGGACGCGTGGTGGCGGGCGCGGACCGTCAGGTAGAGCCGGTGGGCGGTGATCACCACTGCCAGCCACGCGATCCCGATCGCCCAGGCGGCCAGCACGTCCGTCAGCCAGTGGTGGCCGAGGTAGACGCGGCTGAGGCCCATGGTGATGGCGAATACCGCTGCGAGGGTCACCGTGATGACCCTGGCCCGCACGGTTTTGAGCCGCAGAATGATCAGGTAGGCCACGATGCCGGCGATCACGATGGAGTTCAGGGAGTGGCCGCTGGGGAAAGATGCGGAGTGCTCGTAGGGAGGAATGGCGTCCGCGAGGTCCGGGCGGGTCCTGCCGAAGATCGGCTTGCCGAGGATGGTGATGACCAGCGACCCAAGCCCCGCGGCGAGCATCAGGATGACCGGTGTCCATGATCGCCGCTTTGTGGCAAGGAAAATCATGATGCCCACGGCGATGATGGGCATGCCCACGGTGCCGCCGATATTGGTGTAGGCGGTCACGGCCGCATCCACGGCGGGAGACCTGACGGACTTGGCCGCATCCAGCACTGGGTGGTCAAGGCCCGCAACACCGTCGGCCTCGGTGACGGACTCATATACTTCGCCAAAGACCCAGGCCAAGGACAGTGCCACGGCCAGTCCCACCACCAGTGTGATGATCAGCGCGGCGTAGGGACCCAGGAGCTTGGTGACCCCTTCCGCTCCGCGCGCCAAGGTCCGGCCCACCGGCGTCTTCCATCGGGTCAGGTCCTGCCCCGCGACGAATCGGTCCTGGCTTACTTCGCCTGGAACGCCCTGCTCCGGCGCCTCTTTTCCTTCAGTCGTCACTCGTGTTCCCCTATCCGTGGCGGCCTCAGCGTTGGTGAGTAACCTTAGCATTTCGGACTTGGGGGTTCCTGGGGGGGGCGGCGCTGTTATTTCGCGTTTTCGGTCAGGGGTTGGCCCACTTTGACCAGGCGCGTCTGTTCCTGATGGAGTTCAGTCCCGTCCTCCCTGAGGGGCCGGACGTGGGGGACTGGTTCACCCGTTGCGGGGTCGATCACCACGGAGTGCTGCTCCCCGGCGTCGAAGGCGTTGCGTTCACCCCATTGCCGGAGGCTGAGCATGAGCGTGAAGAGGTCGCGCCCGGCGTCCGTCAGTTCATACTCGCTCCGGGTGCCGCGCTCATTGGGAATCCTGGTGAGGATGCCCCTCTCGACCAGGAGGCGCAGGCGGTCCGAGAGGATGTTTTTCGCCACGCCCAGTGATTTCTCGAACTCTGAAAAGCGCCGTTTTCCGTCCAGTGAGTCCCGGATGATGAGCAGCGTCCACTTGTCGCCGACCAGATCGGCCGCCCTGGCCACCGGGCATTCGGGGTCGGTCCACTCGATGTGACTTGGTTGCAACATGAAACCATCCTCCCATAGAGTCAAATGGTTGCACTTTGAAACCAAATAATCTGGAGGCCTTCGCCGTGAGCACTCATTACCTGACGACATCCAGCCAAGGACTCAGCCGTCGGCTTCTCCTGCTACTCGCTGTGGCGGCCGGGTTCATGGTCTCCAACATCTATTACGGGCAGCCGCTCCTTGAACGGATCGGAGCCGATTTCGGGATTCCCACAGCGGGGGTCGGATGGATGGTGGCCGCGTCGCAAGCCGGGTACCTTCTGGGCTTGGTCCTCCTGGTGCCCTTGGGGGATGTGGTGGACCGCCGGGCGCTCATCAGCCTCCAGATTGCGGCCACTGCTGTGGGAGGATCCGTCATCACACTGGCGGGGTCGCAGGTGGCTGTGCTGGCCGGGTTCCTGCTCCTCGGTCTGGCGTCGTCAGTGGTGCAGACCATCGTGGCGTATACCGCCGCCTCCAGTACCCCCGAACAAAGGGGCGGAAGCATCGGCACCGTCACAGCCGGCGTCGTGAGTGGCATCATCCTTGCCCGGACCCTGGCGGGAGGCATGACGGACCTGTGGGGCTGGCGGTCGGTCTATGTTCTCGCGGCGGCCGCAGGCGTGGTCCTTGCCCTCGCTGTTTTTCGAGTCCTGCCGAGGGAAGATGCCGGCCGGGCCGGGGTGGGCTACTGGCGGGCTGCCTCGTCCGTATTCGTCCTCACGCGGCGAGATCCCGTTTTCCGCGTCCGGGCGCTCATCACCATGCTGCTGTTCGCGTCTTTTGGGGTGCTGTGGAGCGGGATGTCCCTGCTGCTCGGCGGTCCTGCGTGGAACCTTCCGCCGAGTCTCATTGGGCTCTTCGGGCTGGCGGGCCTCGTGGGGGTTGTAGCTGCCTCAAGGGCGGGCGCCGCGGCGGATCGTGGGTGGGGTCAGCGGGTCACGGGCTGGAGCCTCGCTGCGCTCCTGGCCTCATGGGTGGCGTTGTCGCTGGGGGAGTGGTCGCTGATCCTGTTCATTGCCGGCATCATCGTGCTCGACGCCGCTGTTCAGGCGGTCCATGTCAGCAGCCAGACGATGATCGTGGCCGGAGCCGGGGAATCCGCCAGCAGCATCATCGGCAGCTACATGGTGTTCTATTCAGTGGGCAGTGCGGCGGGTGCGGCAGCTGTAGCTCCGGTGTATGACTCGTGGGGTTGGACGGGCGCGAGTGTCCTCGGGGCGGGGTTTGCCGTGGCGGCGCTGGCGGTGTGGGGGCTGGGCCGGCTCCGGTCCTCCAGAACGGCCGGGCGGGGCGTGGCTCGCTCCGCACAGCACGCTGGGGCAGAATGACCTCAAGCAGCTGAAGGAGTTTCGCACATGCCAGACATTCTGACGTCCAGGTTCCTGTTCGGTCCCGGCCCGAGCAATTGCTACCCCGAAGCCATGGCCGCTCTGGCCTATCCCGTGCTCGGCCACCTCGATCCAGTGTTCATCGAGCGGCTCGACCACACCTGCGAGGGCCTCCGCACCGTCTGGGGCACGTCCAATGCGCGGACGCTTCCCCTGAGTGCCACCGGTTCCGGCGGCATGGAAGCCGCTTTCGTGAACACCGTGTCCGACGGCGACGTGGCAGTTATCGCCGTCAACGGACTCTTCGGGGCGCGGATGTGTGAGGTCGCCCGGCGATGCGGGGCCACGGTGGTGCGGGTGGATCACGAGTGGGGACAGCCCGTCGACGCCGACCGTGTGCTCTCGGCGCATCCTCATCCGAAAGTCATCGCCGCCGTCCACGCTGAGACATCCGTAGGTGTGCTCTCCGACATCGCGGCGCTGGGCGCCGGCAAGGGCGACGCCCTGTTGATCACTGACGCCGTCACCTCCATCGGCGGGCTGGAACTGTTGGCGGACGACTGGGGTATCGACGTCGGATACGCCGGGACCCAGAAGTGCCTGGGCGTCCCGCCGGGCCTGTCACCCTTCACCGTCTCCGACCGCGCCTTCGAGCGCCGCATCAAGGATCCGCGTTCCTGGTACCTCGACATCGGGTTGCTCGGCGGGTACGTCGGGGCGGCCAGTGGCGCGCGGACCTATCACCACACCGCGCCCGTCACCATGATTGCCGGGCTCGAAGCCGCCTTGGACCGTATCCTCGCCGAAGGGCTCGACGTCGTGCAGGCCCGGCACCGTGCCGCAGGCGCCGCCTTGCAGGCCGGGCTGCAGGACATGGGGCTTGAGCTGTTCGCTGCCGAGGGCGCCCGGTTGCCGAGCCTCACCACGGTCAAAGTGCCCGACGGCGTCAGCTCGGCTGCCGTACGTGCTTACCTTCTGGAGAACTTCAGCATGGAAATCGGCTCGGGCGTGGGTGAGTTCGCGGATACGGTGTGGCGCATCGGCATGATGGGCCCGAACGCCAACAGTGCGTCGGTGATCCTGGTGCTGGGGGCGCTGAAGGAAGCCATCGCCAAAGCCTGATCCCCTCTCACCTTTGGTGTGTTTTCTGTCGACGCTCTCTCACCTTTGGTGTGTTTTCTGCTGACGCTCTCTCACCTTTGGTGTGTTTTCTGTCGACGCTCTCTCACCTTTGGTGTGCTTTCTTCCGATGCTCTCTCACCTTTGGTGTGTTTTCTGTCGACGCTCTCTCAGCTTTGGGCGCCGACCGTCAATCGGTGGCGTGACCGGCGTCGTACGTTAACGTCGCGGAGCCGGCAGTGGTACCGTCCGACGGCTGAATGGACGTGACCGTCAACAAGCCCGCACCCGGGAGCGTGACCGACTGGCCTTCGCGGAAGGCTTGTTTCCGTTGCTGCTCAGCGGTCCGGATCCAGAACTGGATAGCGGGAGCGCCGTCGGCCATACCGATCTTGACCACGCCCACTTTGACGCCATCGAAGGTGGGCTGCATGCCTTGCTTGACTGTTACGAGCTGTTCCACGGCCATCCCTACTTCACGTCCACGGAGTACACGGAATCGAAGTTTTCTTTGTACTCATCCTCGGTCAGTTCCAGCGTGCCGGACTTGTGATCGTCGTCGTCTTCCAGGTACCCGCCCGATGGACCCCAAGGGTTGGCCAGCACGATAACCTTCTCGCCGTCGTCGTTGGTTTTCACGTCTACCACCATGTATGCGTGGTTCGGCACGACGTCAGTGCGATTGACTTCATCGGACTCCCACACCCAGTCGAAATCGTCGTCCTTGACGTCTTCGGTACCCACAGAGATGGCTTTGCCGTCGGAGAGCTTGTCCTCGATCTCGTCCAGGTCCAGCTCGCCGTCCTTGTCGGCGGACTGTCCGGTCATCAGTTCCATGGCTTCGTTGCTGAACCCGCCGTCGATGTCGTCGTAGGATCCGCCGCGGTGCTCAGCGGCCGCGCGCTCGTAGATGGAGAGCCAGTTAGGTTCACCGTCCGCGCCTCGGACACCGCCCTCAGTTGACTTGGCCTCCACAGTAACTTCCACGGGTTCGCCGTCCTCGTAGAGCGTGACCACCCAGTGGGTTGGCGGATCGCCCACGGGGCGCATGTGTTCTTCAAGGAATTCGTCGAGCTTTCCTTCACGCTCCAGAACCTGCGCCACCGAGCCGATCCCGGCCAGCAGCCAGCAATCGCCGATCTGTCCTTGGTTGATGTCACTGGGGTCGCCCGCATTCGGGTCGTCGCGCACATCGCCGGGGACATCGACGTCGGGAGTGTCCGGATTCAGCGGGCCGGGGTCGCCGGGAGGGTTCGAGTCGCCCCGCCCGGAATGATCAGAACCGGGAGCGCCCGAACTGGACTTGTCCTGCTCATCTGCGTTGCGGATCAGTTCTTTGGCCTGGGTCTGCAGTTCGCTGGAGATCTTCTTGAGCATGGGTCGGTGTTCGGAGTCCCACGAAGCCCGGAACATCACAGCGTCCCGGCCATCCCACCGCGCATTGCTGATGAGGTGACCCAGCTCCGTGGACAGGGAGGTCATCCGTTCCGAGTGCCGCGACATCGTCTTTGCCAGTGCACGCAATTGTTCAATGTCAGCTCCGTAAAATCCCGGCATTTACCTGTCCCCCTCAGGAATTTCGTTGATATCGCAATTCTCGGACTTAACCGGAACGGTGACGTCCAGATAAGCCGGGAACTTAGATCGGATGGTCACCGTGGCACCCGCAGCGTCAGTGCTGCGTGTGACCACCCAGCCGCCCGCCACGGGGTCGATGCCATCGAATAAAGGGAAGCCGTGCTCTCTCAGGACAGGATCCGATACGGCGAAAACGTCCTCAAAGTGCCTGGATGGCTCCACGATGTCAGCGCTGCTTTTCATGCTCCGCGGCGAAAGCATGCATCTACCGTCTTGGGCGCGGCTCATACGCGCCGGATCATCGACAGCCCAGGAGATGTCCGGCATCTTCGTTTCCAAGGCGGCAACAAGGTCGGCGGTCAGGGCGTTGTACTTCGCGACGCTTTCTGCCACGGGAGCCGGTTCGGCAGTGACCGGCGGCGCGCTGCTGGGCTCCCGCGTGGGCCCGTCGGGGGTGTCACTGCAGCCTGCAGCAACAGTCACCACCGCCAGGGCAGCGACCAGCGCCCTAAGGTTACGGTCCATGCGGCGGTTCATTTCGTCCCCAGTTTCATTAAGTGCTCGACGGCGGATCTCACCGAATGCTTTCATGTTGCGTTGCTCCGCGCGATGGGCAGAACAACCCGTGCAGGTGAGAGAGGGTCCCGCTTGAGGGGGTGGGAGGTGAGAGGGCGTTCGGTTTGAGGGGGTGGGCGGTGAGAGGGCGTTCGGTTTGAGGGGGTGGGAGGTGAGAGGGCGTTCGGTTTGAGGGGGCGGGAGGTGAGAGGGCGTTCCGCTCAAAGGCGTCAGGGGTGAGAGAGGATCAGGTGTCGCGGGTGAGGATCCAGGTGTTGGTTCCGTCCTGGCGCTCGAACGTCACCGTGGTCACCAGCGCCTCGATCAAAGCGAGTCCGCGCCCGGATTCGGCTTCGGAGTCGGGCATCGAGGCTTGCATGTCGCTCGCGAACGGCTCCCGGGCGTTGTGGGCACTGACCCGGGCCACCAGCCGGGTGGGGCGGACGCTGATGTCCACGTCGATCTCCACTGGCTTCTCTGCCACGGGGAGCGCGTGCTGCACGATGTTGGCGGCAGCCTCGATGAGTGCGGTGGCAAAGGTCATCCGATCCATATCGGGCACAAAGGAGGCATCGTCCCAGAGGGCGTCCAGCTCATTGTGGATCGCCTCGATCGCGTCCTCATTGGATGGCCCATGGAAGCCGCGGCGGGCGATGACTTCAGTCATCGCCGAACGCTTCCTCGGCTGAGGGGTACGCCGTGAGCACCCGGTCCATGTTGGTGAGTTCCAGGACCATCTTGACCTGGGGCTGGACGCCGGAGATGCGGAGGTCGCCGCCTGCCTGCCGGGCTGCTTTGAGGCACCCGATGAGCGCACCGAGTCCGGAGGAGTCCATGAAGTCGGTTTCGGCGAGGTTGACCACTACCCGGCTGGACCCTCCGGCTACTACTTCGTTCACTACTTCGCGGAGTTTGGGCGCGGCCACCATGTTCAGGCGTCCAACGCTCTTCACTTCCGCGTAGGCGTCCTTGACCTCATAGCTAAACTGCATCTGCATTCCTTTCTTCGGGGCGCTCCAGCCCACCATCTTCAGGCACAAAACCTTTGTACAAAACTGCCTTGACCAACACGCTCAGGACCACCAGGTCGAACGCTACCCACGCAACATTCACCAGCGTTCCCAGTGGCTCCGAAAGGCCGGTCAAAAGGCGGGCGATCCCCACAACCAGTGCGATGGCCAACAACACGGCCACTATGATCTGCGGCCGGATGAGGCTCCAACTCGGCCCACCGTTCTGCCGGGCCTTGGGGGTGACCGCAAACCCGAGGGGACGTCCGAACCAAACGTTCCTGGCCGCCGTCGTGCAGGCCTTGATCCAGGTGGGGAACAGCGCCAGGCTGTACTGCTGCCCGCGCCACGTGGGGATGCCGTGCCCGGCGACCACAAAGAGCAATTGGTTCACCACCATGAACGGGATGAACCGGATGAAGAAGTCGAAGCTCAGGCTGCTCACCGGCAGGATGCCGAGCGTCAGGTAAATGATGGGCGCAGCGAAGTACACCACGGCCGCGAAACCGCTCAGGTAGCTCCACATGGTGGAGAAGTACATGAGCCGCTGGCCCCAGGAGAGCCGGGGCTGTACCAGGGGATTTTCGCGGAGGAGGACCTGCATGGTGCCTTGGGCCCAACGGAGGCGCTGGGTGAGCATGGTCTTGAGGTCCTCGGGTGCCAATCCGTTGGCCAGGATTTCGTGGTGGTAGACGCTCTTCCAGCCCAGCGAGTGGATCCGCATTGCCGTGGCCATGTCCTCGGTGACCGAGATGGTGGCCAGCGGCATGATCGGCTGCGCTTCGTCGGTGCGTTCCACGGAAATGGCGTCCAGGACGGCGTGGACCGACTCGAGCGCACCCAAAGGGGACCAGTCGCGGCCGGACATACGGTCGACGGCGTCACTCGCCACAGTTGTCACGCCGGACTCGCCGACGTGGGCCAGTTCCATCGCGGCAATCTCTTCAAGGTCGGACTGGAGCGCGGAGAAGTCGGCGGCCACGAGGGTGCGCACGGCTTCGTCCACTTTGCGGCGTACGCGGTACGTGATCTCGCTGAGGGATACCCGCGCTTCGAGTTCCTGCTGGGCTGCGTTGGTGGCGGCCTCCACTTCGTTGAGCATCTGCTCCACCAGCGGGTTCCGGGCCTCTTCGGAGCGGCGGGCTTTTTTGATGGCCGATCGGGACGCAGCGAGGGCCCGGCGCACGCTCTTCTCCGTGGCTTTGACGTAGCCCACGAGTCCCAGCTGCATGAGGGCTTCCCGGCGTAGGATCGCGTTGGAGCCGCAGAAGAACGCAGCGTTCCAGCCGTCCTTGCCCTGCTGGATGGGCCCATAGAAGAGTGGTGCCTGGCTGCCCAGGGGATCATCGGCGGGGACGTTGATGAAGTACTGCGGGGTTTGGACCAACGCCACGCGGTCGTCGTTGAAGTAGCCCAGCGTCTTGTCCAGGATGTCCGGCTCGGGGATCTGGTCGGCGTCGAGAATCAACAGGTATTCGCCCGAGGTGACCATGAGCGCGTTGTTCAAGTTGCCTGCTTTGGCATGCCGCGGCATGTCCGGTGTCCAGTCGGCGCCCCGCGTCACGTACCCGATCCCGTTCGACTCGGCGAGGTGGCGCATCTCGGGGCGATCGCCGTCGTCGAGTATCCATGTGCTGTGCGGCCAGCGGATGTCCTTGGCGGCGAGGGCCGTGGTCATCACCAGGTCCAGCGGCTCGTTGTAGGTGGTGATGAAAACGTCCACGGTCGCGTCGGCCGGGGCCGGGGGCGGTGGCTTGCGGATCTTGAGGTTCCACACCGTCAGCCCGAAGAGCATCACGTCGATGAGGCTGTACGTCTCAGCGATCACCAACGGAACGGCGATCCACCACGCGTCCCAGTTCAGCGACGCCATCCAACGCCACGCCACATAGTTGACGCCCAGAATGACTGTCAGGACAACCAGGAGCCGGGTCCAGAAACGTGTCACAATCCCCCTTTTTGTACTTTAGTTCCGGTTGCCGGGTTGACGGCGAACGACGACGGCGGTCACGTCGTCTTCCGCTGTTGCGGCAGGTGCCAGTTCGAGGAGCGCGGCGCAGATGTCCTCTGAGGTGCCCTGGATCCGCGCCGTCTTCTCCACGTTCCGGATGAAGTCTTCAAGGGATGCGTGGGCATCCAGCACTCCGTCGCTGACGATCACCAGTGAGTCTCCGGGCTCCAGGTGGAGCTCAGCGGCAGGCCAGTGCTGTCCGTCGAGGATGCCCACCGGCGGGCCGGCGGAAACGAGCCGCTGCGCCGCGCCCTCAGCCGGGATGTGCAGCGCAAGGCCGTGGCCGGCGTCGATGTAGCTGAGCTTTCCGGAGGCAGCGTCCAGCCGCGCGTGGAACATGGTGGCGAAGGAGCCGGACTGGTCCAGGTCCGAGGTGATGGTGGCGCTGGCCGAGCCGAAGGCGGTGTCGATGGCCGGGGTGTCTGCCACCGAACGCATCACGGCCCGGACGGTGGCCGCGATCAGTGCCGCGCCCATGCCCTTGCCCATGGCGTCCGCGAAGGTCAGGTGCATGCCGTCCCGGGTTTGGTACCAGTCGTAGAAGTCCCCGCCGACGCTGCGCGACGGGCGGAAGGCGCCGGCGACGTCGTATCCCTCAAGGCGGACTGTTTCTCGCGGCAGGAGGCTCTGCTGCACCACGGCAGCGCGCTCGAGTTCGTCCGTCTGGCGGGTGTCCTCGGCTGGCGCGGCGGGGGTGCGGGCCCTGCGGAACAGGGCGCGGATGCGGGCCTGGAGTTCCTTGGGGCTGAAGGGCTTGTTGATGTAGTCGTCAGCGCCGATGTCCAGGCCGTTGAGCCGGTCGATCTCATCGGCCCGTGCCGTGAGCATGAGGATATAGGCGTCGGAGAATTCCCGGAGACGGCGGCACACTTCCATGCCATCGATGTCCGGGAGGTTGATGTCCAGCGTCACCAGTTCCGCATTGGTGCTGCGGACGGCCTCGACGCCGGACAGGCCGTCCGGGGCTTCGGTCACCACGAAATCGAGCTGCTCGAGGACAAGGACGAGGAGGCCGCGGATGTCAGCGTCATCTTCGACAACGACGGCGTGGCGCACGGGTGAGGAAGAGACCATGGCTCCATTAACTAATGATGCTGGGTATTTGTCACGTTTAGTCACGACACATGAAACGCCCGCTCACAAAAGTGGGCGGGCGTTACATGATTTGTGCAGTTAGGTGAGAGAGGGTTTAGACGCCCAGTTCTTCTTTCAGCGCCTGGACATGGCCCTGTGCGCTGACCTGGTACTGGGTGAGCTTCACGGTGCCTTCGCCGTCGAGCACAACCGTGGAGCGGACCAGGCCTTCGACGATTTCGCCGTCAACCAGCTTTTCGCCCCAGGCACCGTAGGCGAGGGCCACGGCGTGGTCTTCGTCGGAGAGGAGTGGGAAGGTCAGGGCGAACTCGCCCGTGAACTTGGCGAGGGCTTCGGGGCCGTCCGGGGAGATCCCGATAACGTCGTAGCCCTTGCCCTGCAGGCTGGCGAGGTTGTCGCGGAAATCGCAGGCCTCGGTGGTGCAGCCGGGAGTGGCTGCCTTCGGGTAGAAGTACACAATGACGTTGCGTCCGCGGTAGTCGGACAGCGAGACCTTGGTGCCGTCGGCGTCGAGAAGCGCGAAGTCAGGTGCTTGCGTTCCGACGAGGAGTTTCTGGGTCATGGCGATCCTTTACATTCAACCGGTATGCACCGGCGGTCATTTCAAACAACAGCGATCATTCAAAGAACGAAGTCAATGAAGTAGAACAGCGAAATCAGATGCTGTATTCCGCAGGTCCGCGCACTGTGGCATAAGGGCCTGGCACGAACTGGTAGCCGCCACCACGGACGGTGGCGACGGTGTGTCGGGCGGAGCCTAGCTTCCGCCGCACCCTTCCAACATAAACGTCGATCGAGCGAAATGCCGCGCCCGGAAGGTCAAATGACTCCAGGAAGCGTTGCAATTCTTCACGACTGATGGCCCGCGAGCAGTTCACCACGAGGTAGCGCAGCAGCTTGTATTCCATGCCAGTAAAGGAAACGGGCTCCCCATCCAGCAGGACTACTTCAGCGGCGAGGTCCACCGCAAGTTGGCTGCGGCGGCTCGCCAACGTTACGGGCTCGACGGCGGTGCTGTCGCCCGCTGCGGTGCGGTCGCCGCCGTCGGAAGCAGCTTCCGAACGCGCGTCCGCGAGGGCATCGGCGAGCGAGAGTGAGCCGTTGGTACCGGCGTCGGCGGCTTCCTGCGGAGTGCCGCCCCAGGAAGTGTCGCCGACGCCGGAGTGCTCTGCCCCGGGGGCGGGCCAGATGCGGACTTCCGCATCCGGGGCAAGTTTCATGGCGCGGGCCAGCACAAGGCGTGCTGCCCGCTCCCAGACTGCAGGATCGATCTCGTCGCCCTCGGCCGGGTTGACCCAGAGGGCCAGGCCGTGTGCGGTCAGGCCGTTGCGATCATTCAAGCCAGCCCGCCGGCCCGCGGCCCCGCGCGAGGCGAAGCCGCGGGACGGCGGTGGCCCGTAGGCATTGACTGCCATGGCGGTAGGCCTAAACGTTGCCGCGGCGGAGCAGCTTGCCGCCGGGGTTCTGGCCGTCGATCGGGGTGCCGCGCAGGTACGTCTTGCGGACGACGCCGGCCAGCGGACGGCCGTCGTACGGCGTGATCGGGTTCTTGTGCTTGAGCTTGGTGACGTCCACAACGAAGGCTTCGTCCGGGGCGAAGATGGAGAAGTCGGCGTCGTAGCCCAAGGCGAGCTGGCCCTTGTTGTGCAGGCGGGCCAGGGCGGCGGGCTTCTCGGCCATCCAGGACACGACCTGCTCCAGCGGGATGCCGCGGTGGCGGGCTTCGGTCCAGATCAGGGACAGGCCCAGCTGCAGCGAGGAAACGCCACCCCAGGCAACAGCGAAGTCGCCGTTTTCCAGGTCCTTGAGGTCCAGCGTGGAGGGGGAGTGGTCCGAGACGATGCAGTCGATGGTGCCGTCCTGCAGGCCCTTCCAGAGGAGCTCGCGGTTGGAGGCCTCGCGGATCGGCGGGCAGCACTTGTAGGCCGTGGCGCCGTCCGGGATTTCTTCGGCCATAAGCGTCAGGTAGTGCGGGCACGTCTCAACGGTGAGGTTGACGCCGTCGCGCTTTGCCGAAGCGATCATCGGCAGCGCGTCCGAGGAGGAGAGGTGCAGGATGTGGGCGCGGGCGCCGGTCCAGCGGGCACGTTCGATGACCTCGGCGATGGCCTTGTTCTCGGCACCGCGGGGGCGGGAGGCCAGGAAGGTCTCGTAGTGGTCGCCGCCCGGGTGCGGGGCGCGGTCGATCGCGTGGGAGTCCTCGGCGTGGACGATCATGAGGGAGTCGAAGGACTTGAGTTCCTTCATGTCCTCTTCCATCTCGTCTGCATCGAGGTGCGGGAACTCGTCCACGCCGGAGTGCAGGAGGAAGCACTTGAACCCGAAGACGCCTTCGTCGTGCAGCGGGCGGAGGTCGCTCTTGTTGCCAGGGATGGCACCGCCCCAGAATCCGACGTCCACGAACGCCTGGTCCTTGGCGACCACACGCTTCTGCTCCAAGCCGTCCACGCTGGTGGTGGGCGGGATGCTGTTCAGCGGCATGTCGATGATGGTGGTGACGCCACCGGCAGCTGCGGCACGGGTGGCGGAGGCAAAGCCTTCCCACTCGGTGCGGCCGGGCTCGTTGACGTGGACGTGGGTGTCCACCAGACCGGGGATGAGGGTTTCGTCGTCTGCGAGTTCGATGACCTCGTCGCCCGTCAGGCCGTTGCCCAGGGGTTCGATGGCGACGATGACGCCGTCGCGGATGCCAACTTCGCGTGCTGCGAGGCCTGCGGTGGTCAGGATGCGCTGGCCCCGGATAACGAGGTCATAGGCGCCGATTGCTTCAGACATTGAGGTACTCCTTGTTTTCGGTCCGTTCTGCCAGGTACACGCCTATGTGCCTACCTAATTGTTCAAGCAACGGACCTGCTTCAGCGATACATTTTTGGACATCTTTTTCCAGATCGGTCAGTGCGTGGACCGTATGGAAGCCGGCATCCGTGAGTTGTTCCCGGCTCAGGGTACTCCGGCCGCACACTGCGATCACGGGAACCCCGTTCCTTTGCGCGGCGCGCGAGACACCCATGGGCGTCTTGCCGAGCAGGCTTTGCTCGTCCAGGCTGCCTTCTCCGGTGATCACCAGATCGGCGCCCTTCAGCCGTTCTTCCAGTTCCGTGAATTCAAGCACGACGTCGATGCCCGGCCGCCGCTCTGCCTTCAGTGCCGCGATGGCAATGTAGCCAACGCCGCCTGCGGCTCCAGCGCCCGGTGCCTTCGCTGCGCTTCTGGCCTGCTGGCCGGTTGCTGCTGCGAGAACGTCGACGAAGTGGTTCAGTGCCGCGTCCAGTTCGGTGACGTCGTCCGGCGTCGCGCCCTTCTGCGGACCGAAGATGGCTGGGGCTCCGCTGGCCCCCAAAAGGGGATTGTCGACGTCGGACGCCAACACGAACTCCGTGGCCTCAACGCGGACGTCGAAGTTGGAGAAGTCGATGGTGTCGATGTCCGCGAGGGCGGCACCGCCGCCGGGGAGCTCATTGCCGTCCTTGTCCAGGAACACGGCGCCGAGACCCTGCAGGACTCCAGCGCCGGCGTCGGTGTTGGCGCTGCCGCCCACACCCAGGATGATCTTGCGGCAGCCGAGGTCCAGCGCGGCGCGGATGAGTTCGCCCGTGCCGATGCTGGTGGCCGCTTTTGCCGTTTCAGACGTGGGGCCGCCCGGCAGGAGGGCGAGACCGGAAGCTGCCGCCATTTCGATGACAGCTTCCTGGTCCCGCACTGCAAAGTCGGCCTTCACCGGATCGCCGAGCGGGCCGGTGACGGTGGTGGTCCGGCGGGTGAAGCCGGAGCCGATGGCGGCGTCGATGGTTCCTTCGCCGCCGTCGGCCACCGGAATGCGTGTTGCCTCAATGCCGTGGCCGAACCCCGCCTGCAGGCCTGTTGCCAGGTGCTCGGCGACGTCGGGCGCGGACAGCGAGCCCTTGAATTTGTCCGGGGCGATGACAACACGCATTCCGGTGCCTCCTTCCTTTACTTACTTACGCTTTGGTCAGGATCGCGGTGGGTGCGTCCGCCGCGGTTTCTGCCAACTCTTCGAATTCGTTCACGCCGCTGATTTCAACGCCCATGGAGATGTTGGTGATCTTTTCCAGGATCACTTCAACAACCACGGGAACCTTGAACTCGCCCATCAGTGCCTTGGCCTTGTCGAAGGCGGCAGGCAGATCGTTGGGGTCCTCAACGCGGATGGCCTTGACGCCCAAGCCCTCAGCAACCTTGATGTGGTCAACACCGTAGCCCGCTGCGTTCGCAGAGAGATCAGTGGAGTTGATGTTCTCGAAGGCCAGGGAAACGTTCTGTTCCATGTTGAAGCCGCGCTGGCTCTGACGGATCAGGCCCAGGTAGCTGTTGTTCACCACAACGTGGATGTACGGCAGGTTGAACTGTGCGCCAACGGCCAGTTCCTCGATCATGAACTGGAAATCGTAGTCACCGGACAGGGCAACAACAGTGGCGTCCGGAGTTCCACGAACCACGCCCAGTGCGGCGGGACCGGTCCAACCCAGCGGGCCGGCCTGGCCAGCGTTGATCCACTTGCGGGCACCGAACACGTGCAGCATCTGTGCGCCGGCGATCTGTGAGAGACCAATGGTGGACACGTAGGTGGTGTCGCGGCCGAAGGCCTTGTTCATCTCCTGGTACACGCGCTGCGGCTTGATGGGCACGTTGTCGAAGTTGGTCTTGCGGTGCAGGGAGCCCTTGCGCTCCTGGCACTCGGCAACCCAACCCGAGTAGTCCGGCAGGGTCTTGGCGGCCTGGCGTTCGCGGGCCAGCTCCAACAGACCGTCCAGCGCCGCACCGGCGTCGGACGCAATGCCCAAGTCCGGCGAGAAAACGCGACCGATCTGGGTCGGCTCAATGTCGATGTGAACGAACTTACGGCCGGCCGTGTAGGTGTCCAGGCCGCCGGTGTGGCGGTTGGCCCAACGGTTGCCGATGCCGATCACGAAGTCGCTCTGCAGGAACGTCTCGTTGCCGTAGCGGTGCGAGGTCTGCAGGCCAACCATACCGGCCATCAGCTGGTGGTCGTCCGGGATGGCGCCCCAACCCATCAGCGTGGGGATAACGGGAACGTTCAGGATCTCGGCCAGTTCAACCAACTGGGCCGAAGCGCCGGCGTTGATGACGCCGCCACCGGCAACGATCAGCGGGTGCTGGGCTGCGGTCAGCAGATCCAAAGCCTTTTCCAGCTGCTTGCGGGAAGCCTTGGGCTTCTCCACCGGCAGGGGTTCGTAGGCGTCGATGTCGAACTCGATCTCGGCCATCTGAACGTCGATGGGCAGGTCCAGCAGAACCGGGCCCGGGCGACCCGAACGCATCAGCTGGAAAGCCTTCTGGAACGCGCCGGGAACCTGGCCCGGCTCCAGGATGGTCATGGCGAACTTGGTCAACGGCTTGGCGATGGACTCGATGTCCACGGCCTGGAAGTCTTCCTTGTGCAGCTTGGCAACGGGTGCCTGGCCGGTGATGCAGAGCATGGGGATGGAATCTGCCCATGCTGCGTACAGGCCGGTGATCATGTCCGTGCCAGCGGGGCCCGAAGTTCCGATGCAGATGCCGATGTTGCCATCAGCAGCGCGGCTGTAACCGTCAGCCATGTGGCTGGCGCCTTCAACGTGGCGGGCCAGCGTGTGGCGGATGCCGCCGTGGGCACGCATTGCCGAGTAGAAGGGGTTGATCGCTGCGCCTGGCAGGCCGAAAGCCTCGGTGGCGCCTTCCTTTTCCAGGATGGCGACTGCCGCATCAACGGTGCGCATCTTAGCCATGGTGTACTCCTTGTTTTTTGCCCTTTCGGGCGAAGTCTGTGGTGTTTTTGGGTGTGGTGAGGGAGCCGCCGTCGTTTAAGTACGACGGCGGGTTCCCTGCTTGTGTTGCTTTGCCGGCTTTTGCCGGGGGTGCTTACTTCCGGCCGCTGAGCTGGAGGACCTGCTTGAAGAGGCCCGAGTGGTCGAGGCCGCCGTCGCCCTGGTTGACGGTTGCGGCGACGAGCTGGGCGACGACTGCGCCGAGCGGGACAGCGACGTTGGCTTCGCGGGCTGCGGAGGTGACGATGCCGAGGTCCTTGTGGTGGAGGGCCAGACGGAAGCCGGGGTCGAAGTTGCGGTCGAGCATCTTCTGACCCTTCTGGTCGAGGACCTTGGAGCCGGCCAAGCCGCCGCCGAGGACCTTCAGTGCTGCGTCGGTGTCTACGCCGTAGGCCTCAAGGAAGGCGATGGCTTCGCCGAGGACCTGGATGTTGACGGCCACGATCAGCTGGTTGGCTGCCTTGACGGTCTGGCCGGAGCCGGACGGGCCGACGTGGACGATGGTTTTGCCCACTGCGTTGAGGACTTCCTGTGCTGCCTCGAAGTCTGCAGCTTCGCCGCCGACCATGATGGACAGGACGGCGTCGATGGCGCCCTGTTCGCCACCGGATACGGGAGCGTCGAGCGGGCGGATGCCGGCTGCGACTGCGTCATCCGACAGGCGCTTGGCGACGTCCGGGCGGATGCTGGATGCGTCGATCCAGATGGCGCCCTTCTTCGCGTTGGCGAAGACGCCGTCCTTGCCGCTGACTACACCCTCAACATCGGGGGAGTCCGGGACCATGGTGATGACGACGTCGGCGTCCTTGACTGCGTCCGCGATGCTGGTGGCACCCTGGCCGCCCTCGGAGACGAGCTTGTCGATCTTGTCCTGGCTGCGGTTGAAACCGGTGACCGTGTGGCCGGCCTTGACGAGGTTGATGGCCATGGGGAGGCCCATGATTCCGAGTCCGATGACTGCAACGTTGCTCATTGTGGTTCTCTTTCTGAAAGTCTTTTTAGCTCAGGTGTGCTGGATGGCGAGTCAGCCTCTTTGGCGGGTGCCGCCGTCGTGCGTTAGTTGGCGTTGGCGCGCTGGCGGATGGCCCAGCTGAAAGCCGATTCCTGCGGTTCCTTGTACTCGAGGCCGATGTAGCCGTTGTAGCCGAGTTCGCGGCTGCGGGCGATCCATTCGCCGAGGGGGAGCGTGCCGGTTCCGGGAGCGCCGCGGCCGGGGTTGTCGGCGATCTGGATGTGGCCGAAGTCCTTGGCGTGGTTCTCGATGACGGATTCGACGTCGTCGCCGTTGACTGCCAGGTGGTAGAAGTCGGCGAGGAGCTTGATGTTCTGCGCACCGGATTCTGCCTTGACGCGGGCGATGACCTTGAGTGCGTCTTCGGCGGTGAGGAGCGGGTACTTGGGTGCGCCGCTGACCGGTTCGAGGAGGACGGTGCCGCCGATGCGGGCGACGCCTTCAGCTGCCGCGGCGAGGTTCTTTGCCGCGAGTTCGTCCTGCTCTTCAGGGGTGAACTCGTCCTGGCGGTTTCCGTAGAGGGCGTTGAAGGCCTTGCAGCCCAGGCGCTCACCGATGCCTGCTACGACGTCGATGTTGTCCTTGAACTCGGAGCAACGTCCCTTCCAGGACACAAGGCCGCGGTCGCCGCCGGGCATGTTGCCAGCGTTGAAGTTCAGGCCCGTGAGCTGAACTCCGGCGTCCTTGATGGCGGTTTCAAACTCGGCAACTTGTGCGTCGCTGGGGACGGAGGTCTCGAAGGGCCACCAGAACTCGACGGCGTCAAAACCGGCTGCCTTCGCGGCCGCGGGGCGCTCGAGCAAGGGCAGCTCCGTCAGGAGGATGGAGCAGTTCACTGTGTACGTCATCGTAGGTCCTTCCGAGGAGGGGCTTTGATCTATCTTCCGGGAAGCTTGGCTGCCGCCTTGGTAGTTGGCTTTAGTTTCCGCTTTGTGGAATTTAGATTCTGCTTTATGAAAAGTCTAGGGAAGGTGGGGGTGTGAGTCAAGGGGGTGGGTTGGCTCATGGAAATGGTCCGGGTGGGGTTGGTTACGGACATCCTTGAGGGATGGGTTTGACGATCAGCTAGCGCAGGGCGGTCACGCTGATCAAGACCCGTGCTACCCCAGGGCGGCCGTGTTGAGAAGGTCCGGATCCTTTATGAGCTCGTCCTGACAGGGTGGCACCGGGATTCTGCCCGGCGGGCATTGTGACGAGCCTGGAGTTGCGGCCTCTGCGGGCCCGGCCGGTGCCGGTGCCGGCGTATGGTCCACCCGGCCCTGAAACGGACCTTCACATGAGGCAACGAATCATGCTTCCCGGACCTTTTGACGTGAGGCAACAGGGGGCTTCGGGATGGTGGGCGTTTGGGATGCAGGAAGCAGCGAGTCAGGGGCGGATAGGGCTTGGCCAGATGCTTTGTTGCCCAACGAAAATGATCCTTCCATTGACGGCACGAAATGCCGCGCGTCCTCCTGCGTAACAAAGCAATGTCCGTGCGAAAATACATAAGACTTTTCGTTGGATGAAATGAGTTGCATTGACCGATTACATGGAGCAGGCAGTTGATCGGCTTTCCTACGCGATCAAAGAGGAAGCCGACCGAAGAATCGTGTTCCTCACCGGTTCGGGCATCAGCTTGCCTCAGGTGCCTTCCACTGCAGCCATGGTCGAGATCTTCTTTGATGAACTGGGTGCCTCCGCGAAGGCACTGAGGGTGAAACTCCAGGATCAGACTGCAGAGCAGAAGTATCTGGCGGTGTCACATGAGTTGAAGCAGCGGCGCGGAGACCGAGGGCTAGCGGCTGCTATTCGTAAGGGCGTGCTGAAGGCCATCAAAGACTCGGCGAAATCAAAGATTACTTCGTCTGGGGGCGTTGACGACGAAGACTGGGAGCTTCCTCGGGCGCAGGAACGCCTTGGCCAGCTTGTGGCCGCGATACCCAGACAACAGGTGGGGGCAATCCTGACCACCAATTTCGACTCCTTATCTGAGGTCGCGTGCAGGATACACAGCATTCAAACGGTCACGGTCGCCGTCGCCGGCAAGGCGGCCTTCCAATTGGACGCCCTTTACGGAACCCTGCCTATCGTCCATCTACATGGGTTCTGGGAGTCGAGCGCCACGCTCAGTACAGGGCAACAACTAGCAACTGAACGTCCACAGGTAGAACAAATGATTGCCAGGGTCTTAGAAAAATCGTTGTTAGTGGTGGTCGGCTACGGAGGGTGGGAAGACTCATTCACGAGGGCGCTGATTTCCATGATGAAAGATGGTCGTCTTTCATCATTGGAAACCGAAGTTGTCTGGCTGCAGTTCGGCGGTGCCGAAACAAAATCCGCCCATCCAATATTAACTGCGATAGACGGGGCTGCGGGCGTTTCTATCTACTACGGAATCGATGCTGAGGAGTTCTTTACTTCCGTTCTATCCAGCATTGGAACAGTAGGACGGGTCGATCGGGAGGTCCCAATGGGCTGGTCCGTCCCGGTGGATGACACGGATCATCTTGGCAGGGATGATCTCCTGAACTACGTCCAGGGAACTCAGCCAACTTGGCCTACAGCAGCTCTAATGCCCCGACTGCACAACACTAAAAAAGCGGCTGCTTTGCTAAATGGGAGGGTTGACGAGTCCAGATCGGGCTTGATTGTGCTGGCTGCGCCTGCTGGGGAGGGGAAATCCACAGCTTTGCGGCAACTTGCCCTCGATGCCAGCGAGAATTATCCAGAGGCTGTAATTTTGCACCGAAACCCTGGAGCCCCTCGCGTCACACCTGCGTGGATACAGTATCTCCGCGAGAACAATGCCCTAACTCTTATTTTCGTGGATGATGCTGATCTCGTCCTGGGCCAAATCGTCGACTCAGGGGGGCTCAACTCGGTGGCCTCCGGCGGAGTTATAATTTGGATCGCTGCACTCCACTCATCTTATCTCTATTCGGGTGCTATGCGCCGTGCGAGACTTTCTGACATTGATGTTTTGGAGTTTGAGCAGTTTGGCAGATCAGATTCCGAGTTACTTTCTGAGGTCTGGCTCGTCCAGGACGTTGTGCCCACCGTGCTAAGAGGTAGGAGTTCTGATGATATTACCAACGCCATTGAGAAGGCTGGGTCCTCACAACATGGTGGTTCGCTTTTTGGTTCCGTCCTGCAACTGTGGAGCGGCGACGGTCTTCTCGATCGCGTCTCCGAACTGATGGCAAAAGTTGCTAAATTAACCATTCGTGGAGTCAGCTTTCGATACCTCTTGAGCGCGGTGGCGGTAACGCAGGTAGCCTGGGACAGAGAAGAGGAATTTGGCGGCGGCATAAGTCTATCTGTTCTAGGCCAAATGGCTGATATTCGCAGCACAGACGTCTTGCGCATGGTTGTAGAGCCGCTCGGGCGCGAGATAGGAATCTCGCGGATTGGCGATAAGGTATACGTCCGACACCCTTCAATTGCTGATGCAATCGTCCAAATTCTCAAAAAAGAAGATGAGTTGCCTGACGTTGCTCGTTCAATCGCAAAGGCTGGAGCACAGTTACGCTTCTCTCGCGAGTACGAACACGATGAATACCGGGCGGCGTACATGCTGTCACGCCGCCTGACGGGTGCTGCGGCCCGTGCTGCCGGCCGAGGTGCAATTGATGGAGGTCCGTCGTATCTGGAACCGCGGGTTTCAATGCTAACGACAATGCGCGAGAACGGTGAGCTTGCCACGGCGCGCAGATACGCCCAAGAACTCAGCACGAAGTTGGGAGGCTACAGCGATGCGCTCAAGTCACAAAGGGGTTTCTTTGTCGAATGGTCGGTGGTGGAGGCACGTGCTGGAAATTTTGAAAAGGCGATGTCACTTGCTGTACGTTCATTGAGTGATCAAGTCGACGGTTTTTTGCGCTTAGACAAATTGCTGTATTCGCTGGATTGCATTAGGGCATATGCTGGCAAGCGTGAGCTTGAGAATAAGGCCGGTGCTGCGGAGCTCAAGGTGGCCGCATCGCATCTCTTGAATAATTTACCTGCGGCTGGAACCTTCTCGACCGTTAGAAACGCCCCGCGTGAAAGAAGGAGCCTATTTGAGGTTCAAAAAGCATTCCGCATTGCGGCGTTGAAGTTTGTGGATGCGGATACCACTTTTCGAAAGATGCAGGAAGTTGTTCGTGTAAATAGTCGCTAAAAAATCGCTACCCAGTTATCTCTATTGGCTTGCCAGTTTTGTAAGCCCTCGGTGGTTTCGATTTGCTTTATGCAAACCCGTCCCAGCCAAGGAAGTTAATCATGATGGACTGGCCGTGCACAATTCGCTGAGGTAACGGCCTGCTCTCTCCGCGAGTCGAAGTCCAAGCATTACTGAACGGCGATTCGAATAGCCTGAACAAGGTGCAGGGCATCTGGCAAAGGTAATAACTGGCGAATGGCGTGAGTGGGCGATCGGACAGAGTGCATTCAGCGTCGTTCCTGGCGCTTCTGGAGTCGACCGCCAAGCCTGTCAGCTGTCGGGCACTGGCTCATTGTGCTCCACCAGTCCGGTTTCGTACCGGTTTCACGGGCATTTGATGCGCGACGCTGCCTATTTGAAGCGCTCCGAGACCGCTGCCAAATTAGCGGCTTAAGCTTTTCGGGAAGCAATTTTCCTAGAGTCTGGCACGGCCTTCCGCTCCCCTTACGCTGGCATAGACGCCCCATTGGCTGCAAAGCCCCAGCTGCTTGCGTCCTCCGGCTAAGCTGAGGAGCGCCGCTGGGCAGCCAGGGCAATTGCGCAGAAGCCGCAGAGATGCTCGCGGAAGGACAAACGAATGGCTCGGCCGACAGTTCAGGACGTCGCCAGGACGGCGGGTGTATCCGTTGGCACGGTGTCGCGCGTGTTGAACGGAAGCCCGGCTGTCAGCGAGGCGGCCAAGGAGAAGGTCAACGCAGCCATCCGCGAGCTCAGCTATCGTCCTCTCGCCTCAGCTAGGGATCTCCGAAGAGACCGAACAATGCGTGTCCTGGCACTGGCCAAGAACCTCGACTCCCTCGTGATCAGCGAAGTTTTCCGCGGTGTCGGCGATGCTGCGGCCGACTCGGGCTATGTCAGCCTTATCGCAGCGACCGACGGGGATCTTGATCGAGAGCAGCAACTCGTGGACATGCTGCGAAACGGCTCCGTGGATGGATTGGTGATCTTCTCGCCGACGATGCCGGACGAAGACGTCAACGCGGTCGCCGAACAACTCAACGTGATCCAGGTCTGTGAAATCGTCGACGCCGAGGCGGCCTTCGGTGTTTCGATCGATGACCGCCAAGCCGCCTACGACATCACTAAACATCTGATCGATACCGGTGCCAAGAAGCTCGCCATGATCGCCCACAGGGGTGCCCGCTCGGGCCGCCTGAGGGAAGAAGGCTTCCGCCAGGCACTCGAGGAAGCAGGCTTGGAAGAGGAGCAGATCCTGTTCGGCGAAGGCAACTTCGGCTTCCACGCCGGGCGTACGCTCGCTAAGAAGCTTCTCAAAGCAAAAGACCGCCCCGACGCCGTTTTCTGCGGCACCGACGTAGTCGCAGCCGGTTGCGTCCGTGAACTGACCGACGCCGGACTACGAGTCCCTGATGACATCGCTGTGGCAGGTTTCGATGACTCCGCCCAGGCAGAAATGTGCGTCCCAGAGCTAACGACGGTCAGGCAGCCGGCTTACGAGATGGGCCGCGTAGCCTTCGCTGAACTTTTGGAACGCATGACAATCCCAGACGCACATCGCAAGGGCAGAACCTTCCTCCCGCACGAACTCGTTATCCGGGACTCCACCAAATAAAGAGGGTTGACAGCCCTTAGTGGTCGCTGTCACACTACTTTGGAATCGATTCCACGGCCGAAAGGCCGATTTTCAAGGCAGCATTTGGAATCGATTCCACGGATCAAAAAGAACTACCGGCAAAGAAGCCACCCTCAGCACGCGGGACAACCCGAACGCGTACTGAATGCCACCGCCCACAGACCCCAAAGGAGCCACTTGTGGACTTGAACCGACCTGCTTTCCCGCTCCAGAGTCAGAACAAAGCCCCACGAAACCGCACGACGCTAGCGGCGACCGCCATAGCAGCAGCCCTCTTCCTCAGCGCGTGCGGCGGGGGAGCAGCACCCCAAGGTGCCGAACAAGCGGCAGCTGCCGATCCGGCGTCGGGCGCTAATGCCAGCGGTGCCGTGAACATCTGCGGCGTCAAGGACGCGAGCGGCATCTACAAGGGCACGGCGGAGGCGTTCACCAAGGCGAGTGGCAAGGTCACGGCCAAGTACACGGAGATCGGCGCCACCACGGATGAAGCCCGCACGCAGATCGTGCAGCGGCTCGAGGCTAAGTCCACCGAGTGCGACCTCTTCATCACGGACGTCATCTGGACCTCCGAGTTCGCCTCCCAGGGCTGGCTGCTGGACCAGACCAAGCTGGTCGAAGCCAACAAGGACCGGCTCATTCCCTCCACTGTGGAAACCACCAAGTATGAAGACAAGTACTGGGGCTCGCCGTTCTTCACCAACGCAGGACTGATCTACTACCAGAAGGACAAGGCAGCCAAGCCCGAGTCCTGGCAGCAGCTCTACGCGGAAGCCGCCAAGGCTCCCGGCAACGGCTACGTCTACCAGGGCAAGCAGTACGAGGGCCTCACCGTGAACTTCCTCGAAATGCTTTATAGCGCAGGCGGTGAGGTGCTCAACGACCAGGGCGACGTCAAAATCGACTCCAAGGAAACCCGCGACGTCCTCAACTTCATGAGCGACGGCCTCAAGAACGGCTCAGCCGACCGCGCCGTCCTCACCTACAACGAAGACCCGGCCCGCCTGGCCTACGAGTCCGGCGACTTCGGATACCAGCGCAATTGGCCGCACGTGTACCGGCTGTTGAACGCGACACCGCTGGCGTCAAGCTTCGCGGTCGCGCCGCTGCCCGCATGGGAAGGCGGCAAGGCCTCCGGCGTGCTGGGCGGCTGGAACCTGGCGATCTCGGCCCACTCCACCAACCAGGCTGGGGCTGTCGCGTTCATCGACTTCGCCACCACCCCGGACTGGCAGAAGCACGTGGCCATGGACTACTCGCAGGCCCCGGTCAACGAAGCTGCCTACTCTGACCCGGCGGTACTGCAGAAGATGCCGTTCGCCACGGAACTCCTCGCCTCGGTGAAGGGCGCCAAACCGCGCCCGATCTCCCCGGTCTACCCGCAGATCTCGCAGGCGATCTACAAGAACGTCTACGCCGTCCTCTCCGGCACCGCCTCCACTGAGGAAGCCGTGAAGAAGATGGCCGAGGAAATCACCACCGCCAAGGCGAGCTTCTAGTCATGGCACTCAGAACAATCCCGGCAAGCCGCGGCCCAGCGAAGACAAGCGGCCGCGACCGCGCCGAGCGTAAGCTCGCGTTCCGCATGACCGCCCCGTCGCTGGTCATCATGGCCCTGGTGGCGGCGGTGCCCATCGGCTACGCCATCTGGCTTTCGCTGAACCAGTACAGCGTCCGCACCGCAGGCCTTTCCCGTTTCGTGGGTCTGGAAAACTACATCAACGCCCTCGCAAGCCAAGAGTGGTGGGCGGCTTTCGGCCAGACGTTCCTCTTCGCAGGCCTCTCTGTGAGCCTGGAACTCATTCTCGGCACGGCCATGGCATTGCTGCTCAACCTCGCGTTCAAGGGCCGCGCCGTCCTGCGCACCGTGGTTCTGCTGCCGTACGCAATCATCACCGTGGTCAGCGCCATCACCTGGCAAACGATGTTCCAGCCCAACATGGGCCTGGTCACCAATGTCCTCTCCACGCTCGGGCTGCCGGGCGGCGACGTCGTCTGGCTCGGTGAGCACGGCTACGCGATGGCCGTGATCGTCATGGCCGACGTCTGGAAGACCACGCCCTTCGCAGCGCTCATCATCCTGGCCGGCCTGCAGGTCATCTCCGCCGAAACGTACGAGGCCGCGGAACTCGACGGCGCCAGCAAATGGCAGACCTTCGTCAACATCACCCTGCCGCTCCTGCGCCCGGCGATTGTTCTCGCCGCGATCTTCCGCACCATGGACGCCCTCCGCGTCTTCGACCTGCCGTTCGTCCTCACCCGCGGCGCCAACGGCACCGAATCCATGTCCATGCTCGCCTACACGCAATTGCGCGAAAACCGGCTGGTGGGCGAAGGCTCGGCGCTGTCCATCCTGACCTTCCTCACCGTCATGGTGGTCTCGGTCATTTACGTCCGCTTCGCCGGCGGCAACATCCGCGACGTCGCGAAGGAGGAACAATGAGCACACTGACTGCAGAACGCCCGACGCCGGAACTCGCCACGCGCCCCAAGGCACCGAAGCGTCGCTTGCGTGGGGAATCGAAACTGCACCCCTTGGTGTGGGTGTTCGTTGTGGCCGTCATGGCTTTCTCGCTCATCCCGTTCTACTGGCTGGTGAACACCTCGCTGAAGAAGGGCGCGAGCCTTTCCCAAGGCGAGCTCTTCCCGAGCCAGCCGACACTCGAGAACTATCTGGTGGTCTTTCAGAACCCCGAGTTCCTCCTGGCCTTGCGCAACTCGGTGATTATCGCCGTCGTGACTACAACAGTGGCGCTGGTGTTCGCATCCTTCGCCGCCTATGCGCTGGCCCGGCTGAAGATGCGCCGCAAGGCAATGATCCTTACGCTGATCCTCTCGGTCACCACGTTCCCGGCCATCGCCATTGCTGCCCCGATGTTCTCCATCTGGCGCGAGATCGGCTTGTACGACACGTTGCTGGGCCTCATCATCCCGAAGCTGACGTTCGCGTTGCCGTTGGCCATTTACACGCTGACGTCGTTCTTCAAAGAAATCCCGCGTGAGCTGGAGGAATCCGCGTACATGGATGGCGCCACCCCGTTCGTCGCTTTCCGGAAGGTCATCCTGCCGCTGGCGGTCCCCGGCCTGGCGACGACGGCGATCCTGGTGTTCATCTCCGTCTGGAACGAATTCCTCCTGGCCGTCACCCTGACCACCTCGCCCGAAGCCCGCCCGGTCCCGGTGGCGATTGCGTTCTTCAGCGGCACCAGCGAGTTCGACCAACCCCTCGGCACCATCAGCGCCGCGTCGGTGATCATCACGGTGCCGCTCGTGATCCTGGTGCTCGTGTGCCAGAAGCGCATCGTTTCCGGCATGACGGCCGGCGCCGTCAAGGGCTAACCCCAAACCTAGTAAACCCAGAAAGAACAGGAACAACGTGAGCATTCAGCAGCAGGACCCGTCCGCAACCCTCAAGGTGGGAGTTGTGGGCATCGGTTGGGCCGGCCAGCAGCACCTCAAGGCGTACAGCACCATCCCCGGCGTCGAAATTGTCGCCGTCGCCGGCATGGAAGCTGACCTTCTTGCCCAGCTGAAGGAGGAATACAGCATTCCCCACGCGTTCGCCCGCTGGGAAGACATGATCGGGCTTGAAGGCCTCGACGCCGTCAGCGTCGCCGTGCCGACGTTCCTGCACGCGCCCATCGCCATTGCGTCTCTTGAGCGGGGACTGCATGTGCTGAGCGAAAAGCCGTTGGCGCGCAACGCCGTCGAGGGTCAACAGATGGTGGACGCCGCCCGCAAGGCTGGCCGCGTGCTGGACGTTGCGTTCAACCACCGCCGGCGCGGCGACATTCAGGCGTTGAAAGAAGTGATCGACGCCGGCACGCTGGGTCGCCCGTACTACGCCAAGGCATCCTGGCTCCGACGGCAAGGCATTCCGATGCTGGGCAGTTGGTTCACCAACCCGGAGCTCGCCGGCGGCGGTCCGCTGGCCGACATCGGCGTGCACGTACTCGACTACTCGCTGCACCTCCTCGGCGAGCCGAAAGTCCTGGCCGTCTCCGCGTCCACCCACTCCGAACTTGGCCCGCGCGGCCTCGGCGGCAATGCCCGCTACACGGCGTCGAACTCCAGCCACAAGTTTGAAGTGGAAGACTTCGCCTCCGCGTTCATCCGGCTGGAAGGGGGCGGAACCCTGATCTTGGAAGCCGGATGGGCCACGTACCGCGACGAGCGGGACCTGATGGACTTCACCGTTTACGGGACCGACGGCGGAGCGGACTTGCGCTCGGTTGGCGCCTCCGAGAACCCGGTAGCGGACGTCCATGTCTTCACCGAGAAGGACGGCGAAAACGCTGACTTCGAGGTGGTGGCTGAACCCGGGCGAGCCCACCAGGCCGTCGTCGACGATTTCATTGCCGCCGTGCGCGGTGGCGAGACCGTGTGGGGAAGCCACGACGGTTCGCTGGCCCTCAGCCGGGCCTTGGTGCTCGATGCCTGCTACAAATCCGCCCTCGAACAACGTGAAGTGGTGCTCTGAAATGTCTGATTCGAAATTGAAGATTGTCGTCTGGAACGAGGCCGTCCACGAGGCCCGCAACGAGCCCTCCACGATCGGCGAAATGTATCCCGAAGGGATCCACGGCGCCATCGCCGCCGGTCTGCGCGGTTTCTACCCGGACTCCGAAATCTCGACGGCGACACTTGCCGATCCGGAGCACGGGCTTTCTGAAGAGGTGCTGGAGCAGACCGACGTGCTGCTGTGGTGGGGGCACATTGCGCATGGCGAAGTCGCTGACGAAGTGGTGGAGCGCGTGCAGCGGCATGTGCTCGGCGGCATGGGCCTGGTGGTCCTGCACTCGGGGCACTTCGCCAAGATCTTCACCCGCTTGCTGGGGACCACTTGCTCGCTGAAGTGGCGCAACGAGGGCGAACGGGAACTCGTGTGGACGGTCAAGCCGTCACACCCGATCGCAGCCGGCATTGAGAGCCCGATCGTCATTCCGCAGCAGGAAATGTACGGCGAACTGTTCGACATTCCCGAACCCGACGACCTGATCTTCATCAGCTCGTTCACCGGGGGAGAGGTGTTCCGCTCAGGCGTGACGTTCTCGCGGGGCAAGGGCCGGATCTTCTATTTCAGCCCCGGCGATCAGGAATACCCGGTGTACCACCAGCCGCAGATCCAGAGAGTCATCGCCAACGGCGTCGGCTGGGTTGCCCAGCCCGGAGTCTTCCGAGAGTCACCCGAGGTTTCCAACCCTTCGCGGGGCTGGTTCGAGGACTAATAAGATGACCACACTTCTTCCCAATGGCCGTCCTTTGGGCGTGGCCGCCATCGGTTACGCCTTCATGGGGAAGGCCCACTCGAACGCGTGGCGGAACGTGGCCAGCTTCTTCGACGTCCCGGCCTTCGAGCAGAAAGTGCTGGTTGGCCGGGACGCCTTGGCGGTGGCCGAGGCCGCTGCCAAGTACGGCTGGGCGGAGTCCGCCACTGACTGGCGGTCCGTGATTTCACGGGACGACATCGACATTGTGGATATCTGCGCGCCCGGTTGGATGCACGCGGAGATCGCTCTGGAAGCTCTGGCTGCCGGGAAGCATGTGCTCGTGGAGAAGCCGCTCGCCAACACTCTGGAAGAAGCTGAGCTGATGGCCGACGCGGCTGCTTCGGCTCGGGAGCAGGGTGTGCAGTCGATGATCGGGTTCAACTACCGCCGCGTTCCTGCCCTGGCCTTGGCTCGGGAGTTGATTGCCGAAGGCCGTCTCGGAACTGTGCGGCACGTCCGTGCCGCCTACCTGCAGGACTGGCTGTCCGACGTCGAAACTCCCATGAGTTGGCGGCTTCGGAAGGAGACAGCCGGCTCGGGCGCCCTGGGAGATATTGCCTCCCACGCGATCGATCAGGTCCAGCACCTCACGGGCCAAACCGTCACCGAGGTGACCGGAACGTTGAGGACTTTTGTGGCTGAGCGTCCCGGCCCGGATGGTTTGGAGAAAGTGACAGTCGACGACGCCGCATGGGCCACTCTGGGAATGACCGGAAACATCAGTGCCTCGGTGGAAGCATCTCGCGTGGCCACGGGGCAGAAGAACTCGCTCAAGATCGAAATCTACGGCTCACTAGGGTCGCTGACGTTCGATCTGGAGAACCTCAACGAACTCGGTTTCCTGGACGCCACGCTTCCCGTGCGGGAGCAAGGATTCCGACGGATCCTGGTCAATGAGCCCGAACACCCGTACCTCGAGGCGTGGTGGCCGCAGGGGCACGTCATCGGTTGGGAGCACACCTTCACGCACCAGGTCCGCGACTTCCTCCTTGCCGTTCGCGACGGAAGCCAGCCATCGCCGTCGTTCGATGACGGGTTGCAGATCCAGCGGGTGCTGGCCGCCGTCGAAGAGTCGGCGCGGAACAGAAGCACGGTGACTGAGGTTCCAGCCGTCACTAAGGGAATCGGGGATCTTCAGGCTCTGGGCGCGAAATAGTTGGCCTCTTTCGCGGATGTAGGGACTGCTCCACACTGGTTCTAAGCGGCTTCTCTGGGGATGGGCCGGAGCCAGGGCGGGTCGAAACGAGGAAGGCTATGCAGAAATCGCGCGTGGCGGCCGTGCTGACGTGGATCTACGCTGCGGCTTTCGGAATTCCGGCGATTCCGGTAAGCATCCACCTCCTGCAAAACGGGTACCTGCCGATGTTCATGGACCTGTTCCCGATGTACGCGGGTCCATGGGACGGACTGGAAAGCTGGGCCTTCGTGACGCTGCTCATGGTGTTCCTCGTTGTAGTCCTGGCAGCATCGTGGGCGGCTTGGCTGGCTTGGGAGGGACGTAGATTCGGGTTGGTTCTTGGCCTGGCCCTCCTGCCTGTGGAAGCGGTGTTCTGGTTGGGCTTCGATCTGCCCTTCCCATGGTTGTTCGGTGCGGCCCGCGGCTTGATGTACGCCCTCGCCTTGATGTCCCTGCGCCAACGTCCGCAGCGGCGGCTGGCCGGGTAGGAGAGTCCGCTCACCGAGCCCGCCGCCGTACGCCCGCACCACCGCGGGTTTAGAGAATCGGCGACAAGCCCTTCCATCCAGTGCTGATGACACCAGGGTAGAGCCATCCGCCCTTGCCATTTCCTGGGTAGTTCCACAGGTAACCGGAATTGTCGCGGGCAAGTATGTCCGGAAAAGTGTCGCCGTCGAAGTCACCGGGACTCGTGATTTCGTTCATTTCGTTCCAGCCATAACCAATTTTGCTTTCAGGTAGCCATCCGCCTTTTCCGTTACCCGGGTAGAGCCATAGCGATCCGGCGCTGTCACGGGCGACGATGTCGGCGAAAGTATCGCCGTTGAGGTCCCCTGGGCCTGTGAGTTCGTTCATGGCGTTCCAGCCGTAGCCGATTTTGGTTTGGGGTAGCCATCCGCCTTTTCCGTTGCCCGGGTAGAGCCATAGCGATCCGGCGCTGTCACGGGCGACGATGTCGGCGAAAGTATCGCCGTTGAAGTCTCCAGGGCTGAAAATTTCGCTCATGGCGTTCCAGCCGGAACCGATCTTTGTCTGGGGGAGCCACCCGCCCTTGCCGTTACCCGGATAGAGCCAAAATGATCCGGAGGCATCGCGAGCCAGAAGGTCCATGTTGCGGTCACCGTTGAAATCTGTGGAGGTTGTGATTGACGACATCACATTCCACCCAGTTCCTATGCGCACTTGGCCCCATTCCCCGCCGTCACCACGGCCTCGATGGAGCCAAAGCGACCCTGAGGAGTCTCTCGCTATGACATCCGGAAAGTTGTCCCCATCGAAGTCCATGGTCCTCGGTTTTGGAAGCACCGTGATGGTCACTGTGGGCGAGGATGCGCTTGTCCCGAGGACGTTGGTTGCAGAGATTTTGAAGGTGAACTTTCCGGCCGCCGTTGGCTGGCCAGTCAGAGCTCCTGTCCTCGAGTCGAAGGTAGTTCCTGGCGGAATCGACCCGGAAACGATGCTGATCTGAGCCGGCGGTGCAGAGGTGACCCCAAAACTATATGAATACTCGAAGCCCACCGTTGCTGTCGGAGGCGTCGCCGGGGGAGCAATAACTGGGACGACCGAGGTGGTGCTACCGTCCAAAATCAAGACTTCGTCCCGTGAACTGGCGACGAATACCGTGTGGGACTTGGGGTCAATTGCAATACCGAAAGTATCCGAGTTCGTGGTGATTCGCTGAGTTACCTCACCTCCGTTTATGGCAACGAGGCCTTCTCCACCGCCGTTTGGGACGCTTGCGAACAAAGTTCCCGTCTGAGGGTCTACTGCCACATCGCGGGCGCCGCCTGCGATTGAAATTTGGGATGTTACTGCCTCGTTTTTGACGACAGTGACTCCTTGGGTGATCTCATTGGCCACGTAGACGGTATGAGTGATCGGGTCGACGGTCACGCCCTGCGGGAAGCTGTAGTCGCCTGACAGTTTGATCGTTTTTGTCACCACTCCTCCCTTGATGATGGAAAGAGTTCCACTTCCGTGATTGGTGACATACACGGCATGAGTCCCTGGATCTACGGCAACGTCTGACGGGTAGTGGCCAACTGCGATGCGGGAAGTCACCTTTCCGTCTTTGATGACTGCCACCCGATGGGGGTCGTTGATGCCTGCCGCGCTGCTCCAGTCCGTTACGTACGCAATGTGTGTCCCCGGGTCCACCGCGACGGCCACTGGAGCGCCCCCAACGGAAATAGTTGCAGTCACCGAGGTTCCATTGATGACCGAGACGGTTCCAGAAGCTGAATTCACAACGTACACCGTGTTCGTGGATGAATCTACGGCAATACCTTGAGGCCTGTCACCGACTGGAATGGTGTGGGTTACGGTATCCCCTTGAATAACTGAAACAGTGTTGCTGCCGGAATTTGTGGCATATACAACTCCTGAGGCTGTATCCACGGCAACCCCGATGGGCGCCTTGCCGACTGGCACCCAGTCCGTCAGGGCCGGTGCGGCCACGGAGATAGCTGACATGGGGGGAGCTGCAAGGAACGTTAGTGCAAGTGCCACTGCAGCGGCGACACGTCCAAGGACTTTGACGGCCATAAGTGCCAAACCTTACGTTGGTTGGGTATTTGGTTATCGATATTTTGAGTCAAAAAGAGTTTGAGCTAGTTGATCTGAGACATGCCACTCCAGCCGGTGCCAATTCTGGTGGCCGTCAGCCAGCCGCCTTTGCCGTCGCCGGGGTAGAGCCAGAGGTATCCGCCGGAATCGCGTGACAGGAGATCTGTGAAGCTGTCGCTGTTGAAGTCTCCTGGGCTGGTGAGTTCGCTCATGGAGTTCCAGCCGGTTCCAATGCGGGAGGGCGTGAGCCAGCCGCCTTTGCCGTTGCCGGGGTAGAGCCAGAGGTTACCTGCGGTGTCGCGGGCGAAGAGGTCAGTGAAGCTGTCGCCGTTGAAGTCTCCAGGGCTGGTGAGTTCGCTCATGGAGTTCCAGCCGGTTCCAATGCGGGAGGGCGTGAGCCAGCCGCCTTTGCCGTCGCCGGGGTAGAGCCAGAGGTCACCTGCGCTGTCGCGGGCGAGGAGATCTGTAAAGCTGTCGCCGTTGAAGTCTCCGGGGCTGGTGAGTTCGCTCATGGAGTTCCAGCCGTTGCCAATCTTGGTGGCCGTCAGCCAGCCGCCTTTGCCGTTGCCGGGGTAGAGCCAGAGGCTGCCTGCGGTGTCCCGGGCCAAGACGTCCAACTTACGATCACCGTTGAAATCGACCACAGCAGTAACCGATGTCATAGCGTTCCAGCCAGTTCCGATCTGAACAGGTGTGAGCCATCCGCCTTTGCCGTTGCCGGGGTAGAGCCAGAGCGCGCCGGACGCACCTCGTGCCATGACGTCGGAATAGCCGTCACCGTTGAAGTCCTTCGGGAGCGTCTTTGGAAGCACAGTGATCGTCAGATTAGATGTGACCGCATCGGGCCCGATGATGTTACTGGCCGCGACCTTGAAAACAAACTGACCTTCCGTGGTCGGCGTACCGGAGAGCGTTCCCGTCGCGCCGTCCAAAGTCAGCCCTGGGGGCAGGGAACCACCAGCAATACTGAACTTGGCCGGAGGCTCAGCCGTGGCAGCGAAAGTGTACGAGTAGGACGCCCCCACTGACCCGGTGCCCGCCGGGGTGCTGGCCTTAAAGACCGGTCCAAAGGCGGTCAGACGACCATCAATGACAGATACAGCTCCTGCATTGGGGTTGGTCGTATAAACGGTGTGTGATGTTGGATCAATCGCCACAGCGGACGGATACCAGTCCACGCTGAAGTTGGAAGTAAGCTTTCCGTCGTTAAGAGCCAAGACTTGCCCGCTCAGATTGTCGGCAACGAAAACGGAGTGAGTGACTGGATCGACAGCAACCCCGTTGGGTCGCCCTGGTAAAGGTACTTTCACGGAGGTGCCATCGCCGTTGATGACTGTAACGCCCGCGTCCACACCTCCGGTCTCATTCGTTACGTAAATCTTATGTGTCCCGGGATCGACTGCAACAGAAGCTGGGTTCAGCCCCGCTGGAAGGGTCTTCACAACTTTGTCAGAGCTGATGATTGACAGCGTCTCGCTGACTCTGTTCGCGACGATTACCGTGTCATTTCCAGTGTCAACTGCTACACCATAGGGTCTCCGACCGACTTTGATTGTACTTGTCACGGAAGTCCCGGAAATGACCGATACCGAACTTCCCTCGAAGTTGCTGACGTAGACCGAGTGGGTTTTTGGATCAACAGCGATTCCCATCGGTACATCGCCGACCGCAACGGTGCTGGTCACTCGGTTTCCGGAAATTACGGAAACGTTGTCGTCATAGGAATTGGTGACATAGACAGTATGTGTTCCGGGGTCGACTGCCACAGCCCACGGCCTGTTTCCGACCGTGATTGTATCCGTCACTTTTCCGCCATTTATTACGGAAACAGTGTTGTCGTACGAATTAGCGACATAAACGGTCCTGGTTACAGGATCCACTGCCAGGCTGGACGGATAAGACCCTACGGCTATAGCGTTCGGCACTGACGGAAGGGCTGACGCTGGGGACAGCGATACGGGGGTTGCGACAAAGGCAAGTGCGAGCGACGCAGCAGTAATGATGCGCCGCGAAGAGGTGGCAGTCATAAGGCCAAACCTTACAGGGAGTTGATTCTCACACCATGATTCTGCTCACTGTTGAATGCGTTGAATCTTGTCGCTTGCACATCATCGTTGCTTTTCCTCACCCGTGCCCACCTGCCTCCAACCCAGCCCCCACGGCGGCAACAAACGCGTCCGTCTCAGCTGCCCGCCTACTCTTCAACCACAACGCCGACGTCCGCCAAGCCAACGGATCACCAACCAAGGGCCGCCACACAATCCCTGAAGGCAACGGTGTCCACGGCTCCTCATTGAAGTGCACCCCGCGGCCGGCCATGATCAGCCCGTGCGTGAAGTGCTGGTTCCTTGCGTGCACAATCGCCGCAGGCAAGTACCCGGCGTCGCGGCACGTGTGCAGGAACGAGTCGTACAGGGTCGGGGCCATGTGGCGCGGGAAGATGATCAACGGACTCCCGGCCAAGTCACCCAGCCGCACGGCCTCCAATGAAGCCAGCGGATGCGAAGCATTCAGCACCACCCCCAGAGCCCGGGAATGCAACGGCCCCGACTCAAAACCTACGCTGCTCAAAGGGTGACGCACCACCGCAACGTCCAGTTCGCCGTCGCGTAGTCGCTCAACCTGCTCAACCGTGGTGAGCTCGTGCAGGTTGAGTAGAACATCAGGGGCAAGCGAGCTAAACGAAGAAACCATCGTGGACAGGGCAACCGGGTTCGTGTCCGGCGGTACCGCCACCTGCAGGACGCCCGAGGCGCCGGGCCGGATCCGCCGCATCGACTCCTGCGCCATCGCCACGTGATCCAGCACCCCACGCGCATGCTCCAACAGCAAAGCCCCCGCTTCAGACAGCTCCACGCCGGTGCGCCGCCGGTGAAACAGCTGAACCCCGAGCTCTTTCTCCAGGTCCTTGATCCGTTGCGAAAGTGGCGGTTGGGCCATGTGCAATCGCTGGGCTGCGCGGCCAAAATGCAGCTCCTCGGAGAGCACCACGAAATACTTGAGATGGTGGAGGTCCATCGCCGCACCATATCAGTTTGGTATCAAGGCGAGTAGATATTGATGTTAGACGGGTCACATTCCCTGATGGTCAGATGGGACTCAAGAAACCCCAACGAACCAAAGGAAACTCCCCAATGTCCCAGGACGTCCTCTTCGAACAGACCGGCCCCATCGCCACCATCACCCTGAACCGCCCGGACAAGCTCAACGCCTGGACAGAGGCCATGCGCAGCGAACTCATCGACTATCTGGAAGGCCTCAAAGGCAACGACGAAGTCCGCACGGTCATCCTCACAGGCAGCGGCCGCGCGTTCTGCGCAGGTCAGGACCTGGCCGAGACCGCATCCATGAACCCCGAGGACCACGAGTCCGCGGAAGCTTGGATCGACGGCTTCGACCGCCTCTACCGCGCCGTCCGAAACCTCGACCAGATCACCATCGCCGCGGTCAACGGCGTCGCCGCCGGCTCCGGCTTCCAGTACTCGCTGCTCGCAGACCTCCGCGTCGGCGACTCCAAAGTCCGCATGGGCCAGCCCGAAGTCCTCTCCGGCATCCCCAGCATCACCGGCATCTGGGCAATGTGGAGCATCCTCGGCAAGTCCAAGACCTCCCAATTCGTCCTCACCGGCGAACTCGTGGACGCTGCCGAAGCTCAGCACCTCGGCCTCCTTAACTACTTGGCGGACGACGGCGGCACGCTGGCTTACGCCCAGGAACTCGCCTCGCGCTTGAGCCTCCTTCCTCCGGGTGCAGTCCGCCTGACCAAGAACCGCCTCCGCAGCCTCGAAGACGACGACCTCACCGATGCCATGGCAGAAGCCAAACGCGTGCACCGCGAGGCCTACGGCACCGGCGAACCTCAGCGCGAGATGGCCCGCTTCCTCGCCGGCCGCCGCTGATCGGACGGGAAAACAGGATGAAAACAGCAACCCAAGACCGCTACACCGAACTACGGAACAGCCACCGCTGGGAGGTGCCGGAGCTCTACAACATGGCCGTCGACGTCGCCGACCGGCACCCAAGGGACAAGTGCGCGCTCATCCTGGAGTCCGCCGTCGAAGGTCAACGTGAGGTGAGCTGGGGCGAGATCCAGGACCGCTCGCGGCAGATTGCCGCCACGCTCCAACAGGCCGGCATCAAGAAAGGAGACCGGGTCGCCGTCTTGCTCCCGCAACGCGCAGACACCCCGGCCGCGTACCTCGGTGTGCTGCGGACCGGCGCCATCCTGGTCACGATGTCCCTGCTCTGGGCTGCGGAGCCGATCCGCTTCCGGCTGGAAGACAGTGGCGCGTCGGTGATCATCGCCGAGGACTCAGCGAAGCACCTGTTCGAGTACTACGAGGGCATGTTCATCGACATTGACAGCCCGGCCATCAAAGAGGCTCCCACCGAATTCCAGGATGTCGAGACCAAAGCCGACGATCCCGCCCTGATCTTCTACACCTCGGGCACCACCGGCCGCGCAAAAGGAATCGTCCACGCGCACCGGACCCTGCTTGGACACAATGAGTTCGAGTACTGCCACCAGATTGGCGACGGCGACGTGTTCTACGGCGCGGGGGACTGGGCCTGGTCGCTGGCCAAGCTCATGGGCCCGCTCCGGCTCGGCGCCACGCACTTGGTTTTCCGGCCCAGCGGCGGTTTCGATCCCGCAGCCCTGCTGGACAGCATGAGCCGCCACCGCGTCACCAGCGCGCTGGTCAACCCGACGTTCCTGCGGAAGATGCGCGAAGACGTGCCCGACGCCGGTGCTCGCTTCCCGCTGTCCCTGCGGACGGTTTGTTCGTCCAACGAGCCGCTAACGCCGGATTTGATCACATGGTTCGAAGCGCAGTACGGGGTGACCCTGCTCGATTACTACGGTTCCACAGAGTCGTACCCGCTGCTGGGCAACTACCCGGACGTGCCGGTGAAGCCCGGCTCCATGGGGCGTCCACTTCCTGGCTGGGAAGTCCGGTTATTGGACGAAAATGAGCAGGAAGTGGCCCCGGGCGAGACAGGCGAGGTCTGCCTCCGCGCACGGTCCAACCCCCAATTTCCCTTGGGATACTGGAACATGCCGGAGGCGTCCGCCACCGCGTTTGGAGGCGGTTGGTACCACACGAAGGACCAGGCCTACACGGACGATGACGGTTACTTCTGGTTCCTGGGGAGGACCGACGACGTCATCAAAACGTCCGGCTACCGTGTTGGACCCTATGAGCTGGAGGCAGTCATCCGCGAGCTCGATCCCGTGCGGGACGTGTCCGTCACTGGCGTGCCCGACGAACTCCGCGGCCAGTCCATCAAAGCCTGGATCGAACTCATGCCCGGTCACGCTGGGGGAGCGGAACTGAGCGAAACCATCGTGGCGCATGTGAAGGAGAACTTCTCCCGCTTCGCCTACCCACGATTCATTGAATACGTCACTGCGCTGCCGAAGTCGGCCACCGGAAAAGTCCAGCGGGCCCAGCTCCGCGAACTCCCACACGTTGTAGCCTCTCCCCGCACCGAAGGACAACAATCATGAATACGATGACCGAGAAAGTCGCTGACACTGAGTCTTCCCCCCGGCGCAGCCTGAAGCGCGTCGCCGCGGCAGCCGCCGTCGGAAATTTCGTCGAATGGTTCGACTCCGCGGCTTATGCGGTCATGTCCGTCACCATCGCGAAGCTCTTCTTCCCGGATTACAGCACGACGGCGTCACTTCTGGCCGTGTGGGCGATCTTCGCCGGCGGCTTCATCGCCAGGCCGCTCGGGGCAGTTTTCTTTGGACGCTACGGTGACCGGATCGGCCGGAACAAGATGCTCGGCCTGTGCGTGCTGATCATGAGTGCGGCGACATTCTGCATCGGCATCCTGCCGACGTTCGCGGTGATCGGCGTGTGGGCTCCGATCCTTCTGTTCTTGTTCCGTGCGGTGCAGGGCTTCACAACGGGCGGCGAGTACACGGGTTCTTCGGCCTTCATCGTTGAGTACGCCCCGGAAGGAAAGCGGGCAACGTACGCCAGCATCATCCCGGCCACCGTTGGGCTCGCCTCGGTTGCCGGTGCGTTGCTGGGTGCTGCAATTACCGCGACGTTGAGCACCGCAGACCTTCAAGCCTGGGGCTGGCGGATTCCGTTCCTGCTCGCGGCACCGCTGGGACTCATTGGCCTGTACATCCGGTCCAGGGTTGACGACACTCCGGTGTTCCGCGGCCTGGAAAATAAGGGTGAAGTCGCCAAGCGGCCTTTGGGTGATGCCATCCGGATGTGTTCGCGCCAGATCTTCACCCTCTTCGGCTACAGCATCACCAACGCGATCGCTTATTACCTGATGAGCAGCTACATGATTGCGTACATGACCTCAAGCCTTGGATACTCCTCGGCTGAATCCATGATCACGAGCGTGATCACGATGCTGGTGTACACGGCCGTCTGCCCGTTGGCCGCCAGGGCAAGCGACCGTTATGGACGCAAGCGGATGCTGCTGGTGGCCTGTGTTGGCTTCGTGGTGATGACCATTCCAGCGTTCTCCATCATGCCGCTGGGTCTCGGTTTCGCGATCCTGGGAACCAGTGTCCTGGGCGCGTTGGTGGCCGTCATCGGTACGTCCAACGTGCCGGCGCTGGTGGAGATGTTCCCGTCCTCGGTTCGTGCTTCGGGATCTGCGATTGGGTACACGCTGGCTTACGTGCTCTTTGGCGGAACGGCTCCCTTTGTTGCCACCGGCTTGGTAGCTGGCTTTGGGACACCGCTGGCACCGGCCTTCTATCTGATGGGCATGGCTCTGGTGTCCGCAGTAGTTGTGGTCCTGTTCTTCCGGGAGACGAAGGACCTGTCGCTGTCGCGGACCACGGTTCTTTAGGTTCGTCTGGCTCGAAAGAGGTTGGGTTGGGTGCGCATCAGCGCCCAGCCCAACCTCTTTCTTGTGCCCGCTGAACGTTGGGGCTTAGGCCAGCCCCACGACATACTCCTCAATCCGGGCGAACACGTCGGATTGCGCCTGCTGGGAAGCCCGCCAATCGTCCGGGATCTGCAAAGAGTGGTCGGCTCCCGGCACCTCCAAAAAGGTGCCGGCGCTCTCTGATTTACGACCGCCGTCCCACAGTTTGTCCTGCGAACCACCGATAAACAGGTCGTCCTTTCGCGAGGAGCTGATGGTGCTTCTGACCTTCTCATCCGTGAGTAGCGGTGTCAGCCAGATCCCGCGGATGCGAGCATCCTCGGCCCACGGAATGCTCAAAGTACTGAACGACTTGGCGACGATCAAATGTTGATCGGCGGCGGGTGAGGCGGCAAATGCTCGCTCGGCAGCATTGGCCGCAAATTCGTGAGGGGCAGCACTGGGCGAATCATCAGGAGTCCACCGGACAGCCTGAACATGCCAGCCCAGGGAGCCCAGCATCTCCCCGATCCAGAAGAGAACTGGGCCCTCCACGGGATATCCGGAACCAGGCAGCAGAACAGCTACCTTGGTTTGCTCCGGGTGATCAGTGGGGGCCTTTGCCCAGGTGAAAGATTCCATAAGGCATGCTACTGCGCGACTGGTTCGCACCCACCTAAAATCGATGGATAAATTAACTGGTCCAAACGGTGGTAGTCCCGTAGGGTCCATGGATGGGGAAAAAATTGCGCAAGGCGTTGCTGCATTTGTTGATCGTGGCAGCTGTTGCGGGGAGCACCAGCTGTGCGATTCCGGGAGGGGTGAGCACGGCGCCGATCGCTGCTCCGACACCAAGCACTTCCCCGCAAGTGTGCCGCTTTGTGGAGGGGGTCCCAGCGGTGACAGAGGGCTGTGTGGTGGTGGATCCTGAAGCGGCCATGGCCGCGAACGAGCTGTACCGCCAGCGAAGAGCCCTAACGCCGGACATGCGGGAACATCTCAATTCCTACCTGGAACCCGCTCGAAAGGCACTTGAATCACTCAGCCAGCCCGCCACGGCGATTGCCGTAGTGGATGCGTTCGGATCTGTTGGACTTACGGACGCGGTGCAGACGGATGACAACGGAAATGGTGTGCGGTTCGGGGCAGCGTCGCCGCGGGGCGGATGCCTCTTCGGATACGTGGCTCTCGACGGCAAGGTCGACATTTCTACCGGCGGCAGCATTATGGACGGCGGCTGCCTGGAGATGCCCGGGCACTGAGCCCCATCTCTCTTGGGATGCGGCCATGCTTCTTCCACCACCTAGGCCACCCTCAACCACCACCTAGATGACCCCACGTAACCCCTAATTTCGGCCGATTCACCACCTAGTTTCCTCTTTCCGCCCTGTGGCCCTCCTGCCCGCCCATAGTGTCCTTCTCAGAACGAGCACCCGGAAAACCGTCGGGGCCGCTCCGAGGAAGCGTGCACAACTATTGGGGGTTGGGTCATTGAAGCTGAGTGAGCAACAGAGCATCGCCGCCGCTGTGGATCAGTGGATCACGGGCATCCCGGGACGTATCCGGGACCACGTCATTTTCGTTGAGAATCCCGAACATACCGGTTACGCGAAGACGCTGGCCGGCGAGGATTCGACAATCCTTGTCCTCAACGGGGACAAAGCAGACGCGGGCATCGTGGCGGTCACGGGCACGTTCGATGTCGCCGGGGAAGAGCTCCTGGTGGATGGGACCCTCAGCCTGGAAATCCAGGACTATGTGGCCATTCCGTTCGTGAACCTGGTGGGCGTGACCGTGGTCAGGATAACCACCAAAGAGGACTGGCAGGCCTTCTTTGACGACGCCGAGGAAGCCTGCCGAACGGGGCATTTCGTCCAGCAACTCACCGAAGTCAACGCAGTGTTGGCTGAGCGGGGATTGCTGAACGGAGGGCCGAGAGATAACCTCCTGCTGACCAGGCTCCACATCACGTGGGACGGAACCATCCTCAGCGGGCCGTACGGAACCCAGATCGGCAGGGTGGGTGACGTGCTGCCGGATCTTCGGGTCAGGTCCATCGCCCTCCGGCCTGAGTCCGCTGTTGCCGCGGTGTACTACCCCTGGGACATCTATGAATCACTGGCCGGCAAACCGTGGATTTCGCGCTACTTGGCCGCTTTGGATGCGTGGAAATTCGTACCGCGCGAGGACCGCCCCACCACCAGTTTGGTGGGGTTCGGAACCAGCCTGTACGGGGCAGCGCTGAGGGACGGTCTGCCATCAGCGCAGGCTCCCTTCATCCTGAGAAGGGGGGCCGACCATACCCTCCTCGACGCCAAGACCGGGCGGCTGTTCAAGGTAGGTCCGGACGCCGCAGCCATCGTCGAGGCCGTGTCCAACCTCCGCGATGTCAAGGCCGCAGCTGTAGCCGCGGCGCCTGCCCTCAAAGTTTCCGTTGCACTCGCCGAGGAATCCGCACGGGCTGTCATGGATCGATTTGGGCAGTTGGGCATCGACATCATTGGTGCACGCTGATGACCGTCGTGCCGATCCTTCCCACACCCAGGACACAACTTCCGCTGTGGGTGCCACTCGTCAGCCAGCATGACTTCATTGGGAAAAGCCACACGGCAGTCAGCGCCCAAGGTGTCCACGTCACCTTCGAGGATGGGCGGCAACGCATCTGTGCAAAGAGCGGGCTCTGGAATGCCAACCTCGGCTTCGGGAACCAGCACATCGCTGAAGCCATCGCCCGGGAACTCCGCACGGCCTCCTACCTGCCGCTCTTCCGCACTGCCCACCGCGCAGCCATCGAAGCCTCCGGGGCCCTGTTGGCCTTAACAGCCCACAGCTTCCAACGCGTCATCTTCTCCACCTCCGGAGGGTCCGCCAATGACGCCGTGATGAAGCTGGCACGCCAGTACTTCGTCCTGGACGGGCAACCCGAACGGAAACTCGTTGTTGGACTGAAGGGCAGCTATCACGGACTGACCTACGGAAGCCATGCCCTCAGTGGCGATGACCTCGGACAAGCCGTGTACGGCGTCGACCGGCGGAATGTCCGGCATGTCAGCTTCGACGACGACGGCGCGGAACTACACCAGCTCCTGCAACGGGAAGGCCACAGGATCGCAGCGGTCATTATCGAGCCCGTTCTGGGCTCAGGCGCGGAAGCGGTGCCGGACGCTTTCATTGAGGCGGTCATCAAGCATCGCGACCAGCACGGCTTCCTCATGGTAGCCGACGAGGTAGCCACAGGCTTCGGGAGAGTAAATGGATGGTTCGCTTCCGATGCGTGGCCTCAGCAGCCAGACGTCATCGTTACATCCAAGGGACTGACCAACGGCACCAGCGCCTGCGCCGCCCTCCTGATCGCACTGCGGGTGACGGAAGCCTTCGATGCGAATGAGTCCGTCTTCGTTCACGGGGAAACTCAGGCCGGCACGCCAGCGACCTGCGCTGCGATCCTCAGCACCATCGCCGAGATGAAGCGACTGGATCACAACACCCTGACCAAGCAAGTGGCAGCCGGCCTTGACGGTCTCATCGAGGAGCTTCAAGACACCCGTGGGGTAGGCAACCCGACTGGGCGAGGCTGCATGCGGTCCATCAAACTGCGGTCCCACAACGGCCTGCCTCTCTCATCAGGCGGTGTCCTTGCTGTGGTCCGGCGCATCCACCAGGCCGGTGCGATCGTGCAGCCAGGGCCTGGACGGATCCAGCTCCTTCCCGCGCTGACCTACACGCCGGAAAATTTCGAAGAGCTCCACGCCGCCGTCAGAACCGGCCTTGCCGCGGCCGAGCGGGATGGTGTCTTCGCATGATCGCAGACCACATGTGGAGGACCCGCTGCGTCATCCTCGACGACGGAACAGCAGCCAAGTACATCGGCGGTATGACCCGCGGGCGGACCGGGTTGGTGGTGGACGGCCACCTGACGGGACACCGGGACAAACTTCTGGCCGGCAACCTCAAAGGAGTGCCGGTCCTGGAACTGAACGCTGCACCGGTCACGGTGGAATGCGTCCGAAAAGTGGGCAGCTTCATCAGGGAAAACGGGCTTCAAACCGTAGCCGGACTCGGCGGCGGTTCAGTCCTGGACGCGGTAAAGCTCGCTGCGCTCTTCACCGCGGATCCGAGCCTGGCCGTTTTCGCCGAACGTCACGCCAAGCGCTCCGGATTGCTGGTCCTTCCTCCCGTCACGAACCCCAAGGAACGTCCCAAAACCATTCTCATGCCGTCCACCGTGGGGACCGGCGCCGAAGTCAGCGCTGTAGCGTGCCTGGACACCGCCGTCGGACGCCGCTTGGTTGTCTCCCGCTACCTGACGGGTGACGCTGCTCTGCTCGACGCCGGACACCTCGCCTCCCTGCCCAAACAGCTGGTTTTCGAAGGCCTGCTTGAAGCGTTCCTCAGGGTGGCCGGCACCATGATTGGCAGCTACCGCAGCATCTTCGACGACGACGGCCACCTGCTCATTCAGCGGATAGTGCGGCTGGGTGAGCTGCTGTCCCGGAACGATGAGCCCGGGCTGAGCCTGGCCGCGGCCAGGCTCAGCATGGAAACGCATACCGGCTGGGCACTGATGGGCCGGAACCCCTACGGCGCCAAGCACTGGTACGTCGCCAACGAGCTTGCCTATGTCACGGGCGCACGGAAGATGACCGCGACAGCGTCCGTTATTGGCCCCATCTGGCGGGAAATTAGCCAGGGCGCTGCGGCATGGGGCGATTCCGCACGCCTCAACAACCTCTGGGGCATGGTGACGGCAACGGATCCTTCACTGGATCCCGACCCGGGGCGGGGCATTGACGAGCTGATGTGGCAGTGGGGCATCGCGAGACTGCCAACCATCACCGAGGAAACCTTGGTGCGCACCACTGACGCCTCCATTCGCAACTGGGGTGGCGGGCTTCCGATGCTTCGGGGCATCGACGCCGCGCAGATCCAGCATGTCCTCAGCGAGGCTGCGGGAGGACCCAACAACTTGCCGGGCCCCACAGGCAATCTACGAGTGGCAGGGGAGAGGAGGTGAGCACATGAACAGCAACACCGCATTCAAAACCCTGGACCTGCACATCCAGGAGCTGGAGCCCATGGACGTCCCGGACGACTGGGACGAACGAATCAAGGGCATCTCAGCCGGGCTGGCGCTGGTGGGCATCGCAGTAGCTATCACCTGATCAGCTGTCCTGTGCACCACCACAGCATCAGCGAGGGGAGGTGAAAGAGAATGCCACAGCTCAACATTTCCATCCAGGAGATCGAGTCGCTGGACACCCCGGACTTCCAAAACTGGTTCATCGGGGTCTCCCAGGGAGTCGCCATCGGCATCATCGCAGTCAGCATCACGTAAGGCCTGCCACAGGCATCCGACAAGAAGAAAGGAGGAGCCAATGATCGCAGCCTCCACCCTGCAGCTATCCATCGAAGAGCTGGAGAACCTCGACACCCCGGACGATACACCGTGGTACATCCGGGTTGGTGACGTCATCATCATTGCCGGCATCGTCGTCGGCATCGCCGCCACCTAGCCGGTGCACGCGGGTGGAGCCATGTTCCGTCCCCACCCGCGTGCATCCCCGGACCCCTCTCAACCTCCCGGAGAACACGAGCTGATGAACACCGCAAAAGATAAGACCGCCGACGCCGTCCTGCGCATCCTGGGCCACGTCGATCCTCCAGAGGACCTGTACAGCGTTTCGGGCTCCCGACTCTACGACCTTGTCACTGCCAACGACCTGACGGAGCTGCCCGAGATCCTGACTGCGGCGCGGAAAACCGCGGGGCCCATCCTCGAGTTGGCTGCTGGATCCGGACGGATCACCCGTCCCCTCCTGACCCTTGGACGGCCGCTGACCGCCGTCGACTCTTCGCGCGAAATGCTGGCCCTCCTCGCGTCGAAGGTGGCAACCCAGGCGTTCAACCCGCGCGGTGTCCGGGTGGAGATGGTGGAGGCTGATATGTCCAGCTTTGAGCTCGACGGCGGATACGGTTGCGTGGTTCTGGGGGCCAGTTCCATCACACTCCTTGACCCTCCCGGCCGACGTGCGCTGTTCCGCAGGGTTCACGACTGCTTGGCTCCCGAGGGGCGTTTCCTCTTGACCGTCCTGAACGCGGACAGCCACCACGCGTCAGAAGAGAACGACGGCGGCACGACAGTTTCGCCGTTGGGCACAGACTCGTTCCTGATCACCACGGAAAGCCGGGACCCGGCCAACGGCGCCCGGCACGTCACCATGATCCACGTCAACTTCGGTGAAGGCGGGACGTACCGCTCTTCTGCGTACACCAGCGACATCGCTTTCGTCAGCAACAGCCTCATCGAGGAAGAAATCACGGCTGAGGGCCTCACCATCCTCGAACGCAGGCCGGTCCGCATCGCGACAAAGACCCCGGGCCTGAACGACATTGAGCTGTGGGTGTGCGGCGCATGAGCCTCGATCCTCTGCAGACGCTCGATCCCGCGTCAGGCCTGGTGTCCGAATCGGCCGTCTACGTTCCCAACGACGTCGGGTTGTGGCGGACCGCGGGTTTGCTGGCACAGGGCCGCACATCTCAAGCGGGGTTTGCCGCCGCCGTTGGGGCTTTTGACGTCAAGAAACGAGACTCCCTCACCCGGGGTGCGGGGGAGGCCGTGGAACGGTTTGCGTTGGTTCCGGCACAGGCGGGTTCCGAGTATCTCCTGGCCTGCGAGGGAAGCCTTGACCAACGGATCGACTTCATTACGCCAGGGCTGGGACGGCCATCTGCGCTCGCCTATGAATTCCCTTGGTACCGGGCCACCAACCTGCTGACCGGAAAGGTCTCGCACGTTCCGGCTCCCGTGGTGGACTACTGTCCCGGGTTCGGGGAAATAAACCCGTGGGATGGCTTCTTTGATCCGTCTCCGAACGGCGCAGCATCGGGTCCGTCGGAGGACTTTGCCCAAGCCGCAGGACTCGCGGAAGTCCTGGAACGGGATGCCTTCTTGTCCGCGTGGCACCAGCAAACGCCCCTTCTGAGCTTCGACGTTGCTTCGCTGCCGGAGGAGGTGCGTGCCACACCTGAAGCGAAGAGCCTCCTTCTGCTTCTTGACGCGGCGAGGGCTGCCGGCGTCGATCCTGTCCTGGCTTTCGTTCCGCAGGAGGGCCGTCCCCTGGAAACGGCGGTGTGCATCATCGCCGTCGAAGGGAGCTTTGGCGCCGTGGGGCTCAAAGCGGCTGCCCACCCTGTGTCCGCGTTGCGGGGAGCACTCCAGGAAGGACTCCAGATTCGGGAGCTGTTCCTCACCCGCACACCTTCCGGGACTCCTCCGGCGGTGACGGACGACGATTCCCGCGCAGACTTCTGGACCACGCCCGCCGCGATTGACGGCTTGCTCCGGTGGGTCCGGTCCTTCCAACCGTCGACGCTGCGGGAGGCCCATCCCACACCGGACGTTGTGAGTTTGGTGGAGTACTTTGCTGGAAGGGACATCCAAGCCCATTGGGTCAGCCTCACGCACAGGCTTCCCGCGGCGATCCAGGACATGGGGTGGGCAGCCGGCAAAGCGATCTGCCCTGGAACTGTTCCGCTCACCATGGACGAGACCAAAGGACTGTTCCTTAGCGGCCATTCCTCCACCCCACATCCCCTGATATGAACCGGCTCAGAGGCAACGAATCCACTGATGCCCGGTCGGTCACGTGGCCGGTGCACCTTGCCCCGTCGGGGTCCATCGATGCGCCGTTGGCCGCATCAGGACCATGGATCGTGGCCATCAACGGCGTGCCGAAGGCGCGGGTCTCGGCCGACGTCGCAAACGTCCTCAGAGCAGTGGACGGCAAAAGGAACCCGGCCCAAGTGGCGCATTTCCTCGGCTCGCCATGGACCGCCCAGGATGTCATGGGTATCGTTCGCCAGTTGGCCCCCACAGGAATATTCGACGGCGGCGCGCAGCCATCTGCGATGCGTCGTGTCCAGTTCAGGCCTCCGCTGACCCTGCAGTTCACCCTGTTCAACCCAGCACCGTTTCTGCAGTTCTTCCGGCCGATGGTGGTGGCCATGGCCCGGCCCGGTATGGCTGTGGTGGGACTGATGCTCCTGCTCGGGGGCCTGGCAGGCGCGTTCATAGCAGGGCCCAGCATGTGGCGGGTCCTCTCGACGCCGCTTCCTGTGGAGGCCTATCTATACGTCGTGGCGGCGATGTTCGTCTCCACGCTCCTGCACGAACTGGGTCACGGTATGGCGCTCACGTACTTTGGCGGCACGCCGCGCCGCATAGGGATCATGCTGTTCTATCTCTCTCCTGCGTTCTTCTGCGACGTGACGGATGGGTGGCGGCTGAGCTCCAGGAAGCAGCGCGTACTCGTTGCCCTCGCGGGGCCTTTGGTACACGTAGGTCTGGGCAGCTTGGTGTTGGCTGGCCAAGCGCTGCTTCCCGAGTCGCCCGTGAAGGATGCCGCTGTCCTCTACGGGGTCATTTGCTACGCCGTGGCCGTGCTCAACTTGTTCCCGTTCATCAAGCTGGATGGCTATGTTGCCCTGATGTCTGCCGTGGACATCCCCCACCTCCGGAAGAAGTCGCTGGAGGCATTGACCGATGTGGTCAGCTTCCACCTCCTGGGCTCGCGACGCACGCTCCGCACGAACGGCCTTTTGCCGTGGTTTGGACTCGCCAGTTTTGTTGCTGGAATCGCCCTCATGGCGATCGGCTATCAGCGGCTGATGCCGATTTTCCTGCAGCTGGGCCATGTCGGACACCTTGTTGTGGTGGCGGTCCTGTGCCTGCTGCTCGTCGTGGCGCTCCGGGGAGTCATCCGGTTCCTAAGGTTTGCGGCAACCAACGGGAGTCCTCGCTGGAGACGGATCCTCGTGGTGCTGTTGGGGCTGCTGGTTGGTGGAGCGCTGCTGGTCGTTATTCCAGTGCGGGCGGTGACAGTGGCGGGCTACACCTACCGGGACGGTCAGCTCACGATCGTGGCTCCAGTCGAAGGCCCGCATGGGGCTATATCAGCCGGGGACCGGGTGACGCTGCAATCGCAGGGAATGATCATTCACGAGAATCTGGGCCGGGCAGCCGTCGGTGACCAACCGCCGTCGACGTCCATGGCACCGCTGGACACGCTGGTCCCCATCGCCCTGGCAGGCGACACCCTGCCCGCGATGGCGTTCGGGGCAAAGCTCGAATCAGGAACGAACCTTTCAAGCTCCGGGCGCGCGGAAGTCACCAGCCAACAGGAGACGAGCCTGGGGGAGTGGCTGTGGACTTCGATCACTGCCTCACCCCTGTGGCCAGGGCAAGCCGGGCCAACCGCAGACTCCACGAAAGGGCAGCTATGACAATTCATGCCAGCTTCGAGCAGTTCAGTAAGAAAAGAGGTGCGCGTTCAGCCGTCGAAAGCCTGACGTTCGACGTGCCTGCAGGCCGCGTGGTGGGACTGATCGGTCCCAACGGGGCAGGGAAAAGCACGGCGCTCGCCGGCCTGACTGGACTGGTGGAAGCGACGTCAGGGCGCGCAACGGTCTTTGGCGTTGACTACCGCACCCTCCGGAGACCCGCCGCCAAAGTCGGAGTGAACCTCGACGGAATGGACGTGGAGCCTGGTCTGACCGGGCGCCGGCACCTGCAGATCTGCCAGCTCGCTGCGGGTGTGGACCGGCAGAACGTGGAGCGGGTTCTGAAGTTGGTGGATCTCGCTCACGAAGCCAGCAAAAAGGTCCGCGACTACTCGCTGGGCATGCGGCAACGGTTGGGCATAGCCTCCGCCCTTGTCGGAAATCCCCACTTGCTTGTGCTCGACGAGCCCGCCAATGGTCTGGATCCGGAAGGCATCCAGTGGCTGCGACGCTTCTTACGGGAGTTCGCAGCGGCGGGCGGAAGTGCGTTGGTTTCCAGCCACCAACTCATGGAACTGGAACAAGTGGCGGACCACGTGGTCATTCTTAAACAAAAAGTCCTGTTCCGCGGAACCCTCCACGAGGCCAAAGCGCTGGGTGGCGGCAGCCTTGAGGATGCGTACTTCAAGATCCTGGCGGGTACCCAATGATGGTGGCCGCGGTGACAAGCGGGATCCGATCCGAGCTCCTGAGATACGTCAGCGGGTATTCAGTCCTGGGCATCGTGGCGTTCAGTGCTTTGGTGCCGTGGTTCGTGGCCAACTTCCTTGGATGGCCGGATAGCTCGGACGCCTTGTCGGCTCAGGACAACATCCAGATTTTTTGGGCTCTGGCCGCAGGCATTGCGCCGGTAGCAACCTTCGCCGGGAGCTATCTGGTAACCCGCGAAGCGTATTACGGCACGCTTCGCCGCACTGTAGTTGCTGCGGGTATGACGAACGTGCTGGTCACCAAGTACATCGCCGCGGTGGTGGTGGGACTCTGCACGGTGGTGATTGGAATCGGAGTGTGGGGCGGGACCACCGCGTTCTCGCTTCCACGGGACGTTGCCTCCCAGCTTCTGGCTCCCGAATCGCTGGGACGGCTGCCGGGTGTGTTGGTCGCCTCGGCCCTCGGTGCCGTCTGGGGCTGCTCCCTCGGTTGGATCTTCCAGCACTACTACGCGACGACGATACTCACTTTGGTGATTCCGCTCGCCATCGAACTGCCTCTGCTGTCGAACGCTCCCGAGATGGCTGGGTGGCTCCCGTCCGGTGCATTGGCAGGGATTGCCGCCGTCCCCTTTAACGGACTTCTCGAGCCCATGCAGGCGTTCTTCGTGTCCCTCGGCTGGCTGCTGGCGGCTGGATGTGGCGCGGTGTGGTCCCTCCGCAGGAAGGAGCTCTGACGTGGTTCCGTCATTGCTGTCCGAGCTCCGGCGCCCATGGTTGTGGAGGGGAGCGGCTGTTGGGGCCTCGCTGGTACTGGGATTCATTGCGTTGGTGATTTTCGCCGCCGCACTTGAACCCGGTTCATCCTTGGCACATCTCGATGGACTCCTGGTGGAAACGGGACTGACACTCACGCTGACAGGGTCTGCCGTGGTGGGCGCCTCCGCCTTCACCGCCGGCTTCCGCACGGGATCCCTGACCCGCCGGGTGTTGTTGTTCCAACGAAGCCCGGCGTTCCGGGCCCGTGCAGCCGCGACGTCGCTGGCAGCAATGATCAGCGGCGCAGTTGTAGGCGTGATTCTTGTCCAGTCAGGAGTTCTTCTCGAGGAATCATGGCACGTGGGCCTGGCCGCTGTCCCAGCCTTCGCTGGGCTTGCCGGGATGGGATCGGTGTGGGGTTTCGCTGCCGGTTCCCTCATCCGCAACCACTTGGTGAGTCTCTTCGCCGTACCCCTTAGCTTGCTCCTTCCCGAGCTGCTGTTGGAGCAGACAAACGCATTCTTCCCCGTCCTCGCCGCTGACTGGGCAACCCAGACAGCTGTCAACATACCGGCCTGGGGCTCTTTTACCGGAGCTGTGAGCTGGCTTTTAGTAGTCACAGCCATAGCCTTCGGCGTCTTCTTGAAGCGCGACCTGGCCTGACTTTCCACCCACCCATTAAGGAACCCACCGTGAATCGCAAACCACTGATATGGCTGCTGCTGGCCTTGGTGCTTGCCGCCTACGCCGTCTCCATCTTCGTCTCCAATCCTGGTCAGTCACCGTGGTCCGTGATCTCCGGAATCATCGTCGCGGTTGCATCGTTGGTCATGGTGTGGAGATACAGTCGGGAGCTCAAGAACAACCGCCCATCTTGACCGAACCGGATGAACTGTGGCGAAAACTGTGGAGCACCCGGGCCTACAAAGGCTTTGTCACCATAAACAGGGACACGTATCTGGAGGCTGACGGCTCTGTCTCCGAATGGGACGTCATCGCTGGCCCTGACTCCGCAGCCATGTTGGCCTTCACTGAGGGTGGCACGGACGTTGTGCTGTTTGAGCAGTTCCGTGTTGGGCCGGGCAGGACGCTGCTGGAACTTCCCGGTGGGTACGTGAACCAAGGCGAAGCACCCGACGCTGCCGCTCTGCGCGAGCTGTCAGAAGAGACCGGCTACGGCTCATCGGCAATCTATTACGCGGGAGCGGAATGGTGGTCTGCCCGGTCCTCCAGGCGAAAGCACCTGGCCATAGCAGCGGAAGCCCGCCCCGTCGACGACCCATCATGGGACGTCTCCGAGGCGGGCTTCGTGCGGCTCCTTCCAAGCGACGAACTGCTCGATTACCTACTCAGCGGTGAGCTGACGGATGCGGGCCTCGCCTGCCGCGGCCTCATGAAGTTCGCTGTCAGCAACCAGCAGGATGCTGGACTCGTGAAACTGCAAGGGACCGTTCGCCGCCTGCTTCCTGGCTGTTGAGTCCGCGCTACCTGCCAGGTTTGACCGGTTTGACCACTAGCGCTGAGCCACCACCACGCCGGGTGGGCTCCGCCGCGGCAGTCATTTGCCCGTCTCTACCGAATTCGATGGCCGTCGCAGCCCCGATCTCGGCCGCCGAGGTGAAGGCATCACCGGCCGGAACCAGATCATGTCCCAAGGACGTCAACGCCGGACCGTAGGCATCGATGAAGGCAGGTTCGGAGCTGACGGTCGCGCCATTCCGGGGTGCAGCACGCGGAGCGGCAAGGGCCTCGGAAACGGTCATGCCCAAGTCCACGCGGTTCAGGATGGTCTGCAGAACCGTGGTGATGATGGTGGAACCACCCGGTGAACCCAGGGCGAGGAACGGCTTCTGGTCCTTCAGGATGATGGTGGGCGACATTGAGGACCGCGGACGCTTGTTCGGTTCGATCCGGTTGGGATCCTTCGCGTCATAGACCGTGCTGAAGTCAGTCAGCTCGTTGTTCAGCAGGAAGCCACGGCCAGGGACCACGATTCCTGACCCACCAGTCTGCTCAATCGTCAGCGTGTACTCCACCACGTTTCCCCACTTGTCGGCGACCGTCATGTTGGTCGTGGAGATGTTCTCCGTATCCGTTTCATTGGCGAGGGGCGCCACGGCAGCCGGGCACGCGCCGTCGTACGTTTCTATGTTGCCGGGGGCGACCGGCTTGGGAGCGGCCGCCGTCGGGTCGATTTCGCAGGAGCGCTCCTTGGCGAAGACGTCGTCCAACAGGGTTTTGGTCGGCACTTTCACAAAGGCAGGGTCACCAACGTAGGCGCCGCGGTCCGCGAAGGCGAGCGAGCTGGCCTCAAAGTAATGGTGCAAGGCATCCGCTGGTTTCATGCCCTTGAGGTCGTAGTTTTCCAGGATGTTCAGCGCTTCGCCCACGGTTGTGCCACCGCTGCTGGATGGGGCCATCCCGTAGACGTCAAGGCCGCGGTACTCCACCTTGGTGGCGTCCTGGTCCACCACCTTGTAGTTGGCAAGATCCTGGGCTGTCATGGAGCCGACCGGGATGGGCAGCTTCGTTTCCGCCGTCTTGGGCGGAGCCTGCACGGTCTGGGCGATCTCCTCCGCGAGCGGGCCGCCGTAGAAGGCGTCGGTGCCCTCCTTGGCGAGCGTACGGTAGGTCGCCGCGAGGTCGTGGTTCTTGAAGACGCTTCCGACGGCGGGAGCGTCGCCACCGGGAAGGAAGAGGTCCCGGGTGGACGTGAAGGCGTCGAAGCGAAGTTTGTTGTCCAGGGTTTGCTGGCGGAAAGTCTCATCCACGACGAAGCCGCGGTTCGCTACCTTGATGGCCGGCTTCAGCGCGTCACCGAGTCCCATCGTCCCCCAGCGTTCCAGCGCACGCTCCCACGTTGCGGGTGTGCCGGGGACGCCAACGGAGACACCGCTGGTGACCAACTCCGGTGTGAAGTTATAGGGCTTTTTGGTGGCTGGATCGATGAACGCGTCATTCTTCATGCCGGCCGGCGCTGTTTCACGGCCGTCGATGGTGCCCACTTGTTTGGTCTTCGCGTCGTAGAACACGAAGTAGCCACCGCCGCCGATGCCGGCGCTGTAGGGCTCGGTGACGCCGAGGGTAGCTGCTGCGGCGACTGCTGCGTCGGCCGCGTTGCCGCCCCTCATGAGGACTTCGATAGCGGCCGCGGATGCCTCCGGATCGACGGTACTCACGGCACCTCCGTAGCCGGTGGCCGTTGCGTTTTTGTCGGTTTCCCGGGGATCGGCGAAGGCCGGACTGGCCATGGCCCCGCTCGTCGCGGTTAGTGCCAAGGCTGCCGTTACAGCAGCCAGCTGACGTCTCACATGTGTCATGGTTCCTCCCAGAGTTGTTCCAGACGGTGATGTGGGTGGACGGTCCGGTCACCCTACCCCGGGGCTCTGCGAGGGACAACGGTTGAAATGAGGCCCCATACGAAGTAGGAGCAACCACGCGGCCATGTGCGAACCCGCCCGAGTGGCACTTCTAGTACTTGGAAAGTACAGGGGAGTAGCGCAGGTAGATCTTGAGACCGCCGGTGTCATGGGAAATCCCGGTGCAGGTTTTTCGCAAAGTCCACAAATTCGTCGGCTCGCACCGTTCTTGGGTCAGCCCCATTTCGGCTATCCGCGACCCTGACGTATGAGGGGGTCGGACATCTACAGTCATTTCCCGCCAGCAGCCTCCCGACCCACACCCTGTAGAGATCGACCCCGCCTTGCTCGGCACAGGGATAGCCTGGAAAGCCGAATCGGAGGGAACGGCACCTTCATCTATAGCGGTCCAAAGAATGGAGCCGACCCACGCAACCAGGAAGATCCCAAGAGCGAGGACAGTGAGACATCCTCCGCGCTCTCGGGTCATCCACTTACCCTACGGATTTCTCCGGTCCCGGCAGAAGCTCCAAGAGCTATGTACGTCCGACGCATTTGTTCCCCCAAATCGAAGATTTCAGACTACACGCCGGCTCTGCGACGACATATCCAGCGCCGCTCGTGGCAGGACCGCGAACACTGGCGAATGTTAGCGGTGTGGGTCCACAACAATCTGAACGTCGTCCTCATAGAGGACATAGCCAGGGGCGGATGACCGGAGCTCTTCCCATTGCGTCCCGTAGCGGTCCAGTAGGTTCAAGTATCCGGGAATTCTGGCCAACAGGTGAGTTGCACTGATTTTGAACCATGCTTGGGCGTGCAGATTGTGGGCACGGTTGTAGACGGTGGGATCGACCAGGTCCCGGCGGGACTCGAGCCTATTCCAATGAGTGCGTCGGGCCCGTCATATGCTGAGGAGATGACCGAGAGCGTAAGTGTCAGAGTCGACGGCGTCGAAATTCCCGATGAACCACTTTCTCAACTTGCACTCGCGAACTACGGGCATTTCACCGCCATGCAGATTCGTGCCGGTCGGGTCCGGGGCCTATCCCTGCATCTTAGTCGTCTTAAATCCGCTCATGCTGAGTTGTACGGAACTGACATTGATACTGCACAGATCCTGGAAAGGATCCGGGAAGCCGCGGAAGATGCACCTGACTCATACCTGCGGATCACTGTCTTCGAGAGTGATCCAGGGAAGGTTCGAGTCATGACCGCCGTACGCCCGGCCGTCGAACCGGCCGCCGAGGGGGTCAGGCTCCTTCCGGTCGTCTACCAGAGGCCCGTTGCGCACATCAAGCATGTAGGAAGTTTTGGCCAGCTGTACTTTGGTCGCTTGGCACGCAGGAGAGGCTTCGACGACGCACTTCTTACGACGGCGGGCGGCGGGATCTCTGAGACGACCACAGCAAACATCGCGTTCATTGACGAAGATGGAACTCTCGTATGGCAGTCAGCGCCATCTCTGTATGGGATCACCTGGCAGATTCTTGAAACGGCCCTCGCAGAGGCAGGGTTCAAAACCCGCAGACGACCCGTCACGCTGAACGATGTGTCCAGTTTTTCCGGAGCGCTTGTCACCAACTCTGTCGGTGTCGTGAGTGTCTCAAGAATCGGCTCAGTGATCTACAACGACGACGCCCCTGTTCATCCGATCGCGGCCGTTTATGATTCCAGCCCGTGGGACTGCATCTAGCAATCACCGGCTCTCGCCCACCAACCCGAACCTGGTACGTTCGCTCAAGTACAGACCCATGGCCACGACTGTGGCGTGACCACTTTGATGCCCAACGTGCCCGACCAGCAGCCCGTCGCGCAGGTACCGTTGAGCGATGACGATCAACTTTGAGGTGCGTCGTGCCGAGCCCTCGGACGCGCCAAACATGGCAGTGGTTCATGTGGATACTTGGCGCGAAACCTACCGGGGATTGATGAGCGACGCGGAGTTGGACGATCCAGGGCTCCTGGAATGGCGCGAGAAATTCTGGACGGCAGCGCTAACAGATTCTCGATACGACACGAACAGTGTTGTTGTGGCATCGCATGAGGGCAGTCTGATCGGCATTGCCATGTCAGGTCCCGCTCCCGACCAGTCGGAAGAGCCACAGCAGTTGTATGTCCTGTACGTGTACGCCGCATTCCACGGTTCGGGGGTTGGCACGGCGCTTCTGCATGCAGCAATCGATCCTTCCGCGCCCGCCGAGCTGTGGGTGGCGGACCCTAATCCTCGAGCACAGGCCTTCTATCGGAAGAATGGATTCGTCGCCGACGGGACGTTCAAGATCGAAGACGACGTGAGGGACATCCGAATGGTCCGCAGCATCCAAGTGGTGGTCGGACCCTAAAGGATCGACCACCAGGCGCTCACCGTGGCAAGGGGCGAAGCTTGAAGATGAGAATTCCGAGGTACTTGTTCATCCACCCGCTGAGACGGTCACAATGCGGAAGGGGGAGGTTTCCATGGCGGCAAGGATTGTCGAGATCATCAGTCACGTCTTAAGGGATGTGAGTTCCAGCGGGCTTCAACACCCACGTATTGACGAGACGGACTGGTGCGGCGACCCGCAGGTGCTCTCGGCCATGATCTACAGCGTCCGCGACTCCATCGGACAAGGCGTTTCAGTGAGGCGTGACATTTCGCAGGCCGCCCAGCTCGTGTCAGTGGCCGATCAGGTTCAGGAATGGGTCATCGAGGAAAACAGCCTGACCAACAGCAACTGGCCCCAATGCCCGTGGCATCCCAGCAACCACCCGTTGACCGCCCGTCTGGTCGACAATGAGGGTGTTTGGGCATGCCCCGCGTTGAGCACCCCTGCAGCCGTAATCGGTGAGCTCGGCGCAAAAGGGTCGGAAGACTAGGCCTGCCGCTGCCTTCGCTTTCACCCTGCATCTCGCCCGGTCGCTTATACGGAGACGCGTTGTTGAGCACTCCTCCGCGCAGCGACCGCCTGGACGCCGACTCCCACCAAGCCAATGACGAGTGCCAGCAAGATCGTGGGCAATGCGGCTCCGTCTGGACCGAGGGCCCGCCCGAACACGTCCCGTCCCATGGCGAGCATCTCCGGGATATCTCCTGCAAGCACGCGTGTTCCGAGGACTGATTGGACCGCGGTGAAAAATGCCGGAAGCAGCCACAGGAATACGAGGTTGAGTACCCAGGCAACCGATCGGCGAGCGGGCCGGAGTCCGCACCACGCCAAGGCGCAACCCACCAGAACGGCAGGGACCCATCGTGCAACAGTGGGCACAGCAGTTGGTACGTTGAGGAATCCCACGACGTTCACCACCCACACCACTGCCCACGAAGTGAGTGGGATTGCCATGAGTCCGAAGTCGATGGTTGCTTTGACCGTGGAAGGTGAATTGATGAGCAATAGCGCGACGAGCGCTGCAAGCATGCAACCGATGACGCCGGCCAGAAGTCCGCCGAAGTAGAGTGCCGACAGGCTGCCGGGCAAAAGCCCTTCCTTGAGTACCGTGAACGACTGGACAGTGGCTGTGAGGTGAACCGCCAGGACTCCGGACACGGCGCACCAAGTGACGAGTCGACGTCGGACGGGTGACCAAATGCGGACTGCGAGTCCGGCAGCAGCGCCTCCCACGGTCAGGAGTGCCAGAAGGGTGGTCGCCTCGTATTGGCTCAGGGGCAGGAGGGTTGTCGGCATCTGCGCTGGCATCACCTGCGTTGCCCACAGATTTTGAAGAGGCAGCGTGGCTCCGGTGATCCACCAAGGGGTCAGGCCAAGAACGCCGCCGAGGAGTCCGATCAACCACCCCCACAGAGCGTCCCGGGCGGCCGTGTTCGATGGCGTCCCGGACGGGACGGAGTGCTGTGCAGTTTGCTCGGGGTGGCTCACGAGGCTCCTCGTTTGAGTCTGACTGGAGTGCCTGCGCCTATGGGAGGAGGGCCAACCGCCAATACTACACCGAGTGGACTAATCCGAAGGTTCAAACAACCAGCCGCAGCGGCCGCTTCCCCAAATGAACGGTGATTTCTTGCCCCCACGAGGCCGTCAGCCGGTCGTTTTCCATGCCGTCACCGAACACCACTAATTGATCGGAGGCCACGGTGATCCGCAGCAGTTCGCCAGCTTCGAGTACGCCTTCGGTCAGTGAGGCGCCTGTGACGGGGGAGGGCCATGCTTCGCGGACGAACCACGCGAGCCGCGGGTCGGTCGGCGCCGGGAGTGCCCGACCACCGCGTTCCAGGGCGATCGAGGCACACCAGCCGGTGGCGCCAGTGCCCGTGGAAACTATAAGGCCCGACGACGATTGCCGCTCGGTTTGCCCGCCGGGCTGGGTGAAACTGGGCGCTGTCACGGTGTACTTTGCCGACTGGTGTGAGGCGTGCCCGATGAAAACTTCGTTGAGCGCCGAAAGCTGCTGCCCGTCGTCGAGCGTTGCCGTCACGGTGGTGAGGTCCTGGCAGTGCAGCCGGGCGGGGTCGGCGGCTCGAAGGAGTGCGGCGGCGGCCGCCGGCGTGTGGCGGACCAGGACGCCGGGGTTGGCGCCGGGTTCCGGGTCGATGCCGATGACCGGCTGCCCGTTCAGGTATTTGGCGACGTTCGCCACCAACCCGTCCTGCCCCACGACCGCGATGATGTCCTCTGCCGTGAGCAGGAACCGGCTAAGGTCTGCGCGTTCCACTTCGGCCTGCCGCCAGTCGGACGGAACGGCGGCCCGGATGGTTGCCAGTGCTGCGGTGAGGTGATCGTGGCGGTCCTGAACGTCCTGGATGTCGCGGCCCCGGGTGTGGAGGAAGAACTCGGCCTGGCCGCGGGTGGCGTGCCGGTCCAGGAGTTCCTGAAGTTCGGTCCGCCGGTGGACGATGACGATGCGCGGGGTTGCCATGATGTGACCTTACTTGGTGGTGTCTGCGGTGATGGCGGGTTCCTTGAGCAAGCCAGCCAATGCTCCGCTGAGCAGGTCCGGAGTGATGGTGAGATTGCCGATGTTTGGCAGACTTCCGGCTGCATCCTTGAGTGCCAGGGCCAGCAGCGTGGCCTGCTCCATGTTGCGGTAGACCTCCATAGTGGCGGCTTCCCGGGCTGCGGCTGCTTCACCAACCAAGCGGATTTGGTTAGCCTCGGCTGCTGCGCCAATTCCCTTACGTTCAGCGGATCCTTGTGCTTCGATCAGTCCTGCGGCGGCCTTCTCTTCGGCTGCGCGGCGGGCGTTGGCGCCTTCCTGGGCCACGAGGTTCTCGCGGCGGACGGCCAGCTCGATCTGGCTCGCCATCTCATTCTCGGAGATGGTGCGTTCACGTTCGACGGCGACTGCCCGCCTCTCGTACACGGCCCGGTCCGCTTCGGCTTGAAGTTGTTCCCGGACCGGAGTCTGCAGGGCGCGTTCGACGTCGGCTTCGGGCCGGACGGCCAACACCTGCACGCCGAGGATTTCGATGCCCGTAGATTGCAGTCTGGCATCTGCCCGCAGGGCCTCCGTGAGGACCAGTCGGAGTTGGCTGACGCCGCGTTCGAGCGCCTCGGCGAGGGTGGTGGTGGCGATCTGGTCGATCGCGTGGCTTTGGCACAGCTGGCCGATGATCGTGGAGACCTGCTCACGTCCGGTGGCCGGGGCCTTGCCCTCGGTTTGCAGTCCGAAGTCGAGCCGGGTGGAGACGGCTACGGGGTCGATGAAGCGGTAGGTCACGTTGGCCTGCACGCTGACGTCCTGGTGGTCGCGAGTGATGGCGTGGAAGAGGGTGGGGAGTTCCTGGTCGTCCACGGGAACCTCGCTCAGGACGGAGTTCGCGGGGCGGAAGAAGAACGCTTGGCCCACGCCTTGGTGTTTGACGGCGCCCTTTTGAAGGTGGACGACGTAGCCGGTGGGGCTGCCGAGGAAGTGGCTGAGCCAGGGGTAGCGCTTGATGATGGCCATGGTGCTCTCGCTTTCGTCATTTTCTCGTCAACTTGACGATAACTACACACTAGGGTGCACTCGGCTTTATTGTCAACACGACGATAACTTCCTATGCTTGATATATGCCCGCATCCCATTTCGCCCCCGAGCGCTTTCCGGTGACGGTGGACGTCGTCGCCCTCACTGTTCGCAACGGTGAGCTGAATGTCCTGCTCATCACCCGGCTCATCGAGCCCTATCAAGGAAAACCGGCGCTCCCGGGCGGCTTCGTGCTGGCGGGTGAGGACCTGCTTGAGGCGGCGGGCCGGGAACTGGCGGAGGAGACCGGCGTCGAACATTTGCCCGGTCACCTTGAGCAGTTGGGAAGTTATGGCCCGAAGGGGCGCGACCCCCGCGGCGACGTCCTGACCGTCGCGCACCTGCTGCTTGCGCCCGACTTTCCTGTGCTGTCGGCCGGCAGCGACGCTGAGCAGGCGGCCTGGTATCCGGTGCGGGAGGTTCTTGGTGGGACGCTCGAGTTGGCCTTCGACCATTCGGGTATCCTCGACGACGCTTTGGAGCGGGCCAAGTCGAAGCTCGAATACTCGCCGCTGGGTGCTGCCTTCTGTGGCGACGAATTCACTATCGCGCAGCTTCGCGCAGTCTACGAGGCCGTATGGGGGACCCGCCTGGACCCGCGGAACTTCCACCGAAAAGCGACCGGAACACCCGGCTTCCTCGAGGATACCGGGCGAATGACAGCGGGCGACGCCGGGCGGCCGGCTGCGCTTTTCAGGCTCGCCCCCGAAGCGCGCCCGACGGCGGGCCAACCCACCCGCGCGGTACTGAACCCGCCGCTGATGCGCCCGAGGGACTAAGACGGCTGGCACTGAACTGGGGCAGTCATCGCTCCAATGGCGGTCAGGGCTGCGGTTCCAACCATCGTCGCAACAGCCGCGCGTCACTTCCGCAGGAGCGAAAGCTTCTCACTTATCCCTTGTCTGCGACTCCTCCGCGGTTCGCCGCAATCTGATAACGGCTAGCCCGATGACGCTGCCTGCTGCGGCCAGGAAGAACAGCAGCGCCAGTAGTGGACCTGAAATCCCGGGAAAAAGCGGGTTCCGGCCGGTAAGGAAGATGGAAGCGATTAGGCCTACCAGCGACACGCAAAACGCCAGCCCCAGGACTTTCTGCCTGCGACCCTGGCGAGTTATCGGCGATGTATTTGAAGTATCCATGAATAGATTCTATCGTCTTGATCAAACGTAAATTGATAGGTTTGTAAACAATATGGGGAGAATTGTATGAAAGCCAGAAAAATTGCTGGAATCCTGTCCGCGGGGCTTCTCGTTGCCGGTGGTATAGCCGGGGCCTTGCTAGTGCACCGGAAGAGGCGAGGGTCTCGGTGTGTGGTTACTCACAAGAAGTCCGCTCCTACAATTCCATCCTTAGTCTGAGCCTGCTGGGTCAGACCCTAGACCCTTTTGGCGGCCAAAAAGTCGTGTCTGTCTACGGTCACTGCGGTCCCACAAACGTAAAGATCGTCACTGAATCACCCAGATGGCAATCGCTACGTATGCGTGCCTCCAGGTGACAGCTGGTTGGGATTCGTGAACCAAGGCGACAGGATCACTGGCGCCTACTACGTCGGTCTCTGCTAAAGGACAGATCACATGAGCAAGTTCAACGGTTTCAAGCGCATTGCCGCCGCCATAACGACTGGGGCAGCGCTGGTACTCACCGGGCTGGTAGTCACCGCCGCGCCGGCATCTGCAGCCGTGTGTGGTTTTCAGGGTGTTGTCACTTCGAATATCGGCGGCAACGTAGCGCCCTGGGAACAAGCGATCTATAACCACTGCGGTCCAGGTAACGTCAAGATCAGAGTTCAGTACTACTATGCCGAACGCGACCTGTGCGTGACCCCTGGAGAGACACTCCTCTATGCGAACCCGAACTTGGGCGGCCTCAACTTTGCGTATTACATTGGCGGTTGTTGACCAGTAAAAACTAGCCGATTCTCTGTAGAACGATTATTTAGCGTGCACTTTGAACGGTAGATATTTTTGACCTACTTCTAAATGAAAACTGATGGGCTTAATTGTCCCAAGGCTACTCGCCGCTCGTGGGTTTGCTATAGCGCTAGGGCATGAGTGTCCCACTTGTCCGCTATGCCGGTGGGGCACTCTCGCAGACCCCTTACTCATCGATTAGGCCTCGGCAGATCAATCACACGAAGTGCCGAGCCCTAAGTTTCATTGGCTCACGCTTTCAGGCACCCAAGCGGCTGTGTCATCCCAGTCAGGAGCGAGCTCGTTCAGCCCGTTGATGCGTTGCGGAAGCCATAGGCTCTGTGACGGACAGGGGTTTCTTCTGCCGATGAGGGGACGTGAGGTGGCAAGCCGAGTTAGGGACTGATGACGTATTCCGTGAAGTGGCCACAGGGTTTAAACCCGAGACGGCGGTACACGGGTTCTCCGTCCTCGGAGGCCTGCAATACTGCGGTTTCGTATCCGGCTTCGCGCGCGGTGTCGAGCGCGGCCACGGTGATTGCGCCGCCGAAGCCTCGTCGGCGGTCGGAGGCGAGCGTGGCAATGTTGTAAATCCCGGCGACGCTCGAATGCAAGAACACTTCGGCCGAACAGACGGGGCGACCGTTTATGTACCCGACCATGTAGCGAGCGGGACAATCGGTGGCGAGGGCAGAGTCTGCGGCCTCGGCAAAGAACTGCTGGACCGTGGCTGCTGGCGGGCTCCAGTTTGCAGCGAGGATCGCGGCGTAATCGGCTAGCTGTTCCGGGGTGGTCACCTGACGGATTGTCAGGTCTTCTACTCGCGTCTCAGGGAGGTCGCCGTGCAGGTCCTTCCACATGCCTGTCTCTGTCTCTGACGCCTCGAGGCCGGCGTTCTCGAGGTATTCGGCAAGATTGCCAGGAGTAGAGGCCGGGCCTACCCACCAGGAGAACGGGCGGCCGGTGGATGCCAGGGTTCGGACCGTCTCCGCGGTGCGGGTTTGCGCTGTGTCCTGAGCGAATTGGGCTGCGGCGACGATGTTGAAGGTGTCGTCGGCCAGGCCGCTATCGGCGATCAGGAGATCGGCTGTTTTCGCAACGGAGGCACCGAGACGGTTATGGTGCAAGTGACTGGCATGCTCAGCTAGATTCTGTTCCATCGCGTGCTGCAGATCGGATTCAGAGCCAAGCGGAAAATTCGCGGCTTCCATGATGATCCATTCAAACATGCTTCCTCGAGGGTGTCGGGCGCTGATCCACTCAACGTATCCGAAGCCTGCTGGTGGGCCGGGCCTAAAAGCCAGCGAAGTGTGACACGGTAGTCTGCCGATCAGACCCTCAGCTGGCTCGAAGCCGGTCCTCCACGGGTCGCTCTTCACTCCTGAGATGCTCCAAGGCAAATCCCCGTAACTCTGGGACTTTCGGCGCTAAATGGCGGTCCCTTTGCGGCGCTATTTGGCGCGTTCCTAGCAGTAGGCGCCGCGTCGGTCTTCAGATGATGCGCATTTGGAGCTCGCGGTACACCGTGGTCCGTGACACCCGGAACAGCTCGGCCTGCGGATGCTCGCCGGCGTCATGCAGTGTCAGAAGGTGCTTCCGCTGTGTCTTGGGCAACTTTGGCTGCTTCCCTTTTAGCCGCCCCTTGGCTTTTGCTTCCGTCATGCCCTGGCGGGTGCGCATCCGGATCAGATCCGCCTCAAACTCGGCCACCATTCCCAGGACGTTGAACACCAGATGGCCTACCGTGTCAGTTGGGTCGTGGGTGCTTCCACCGAGACTAAGCACAACCCCTTAGCCCGTCAGCTCATCGGCAATGTCCCTGGCATCAGATAGAGAGCGCGCCAGCCGGTCGAGCTTAGTCACCACGAGCGTATCGCCGGCCCGGCAGGCCGCCATAGCGTCACGGAGACCTGAGCGCACACGATTCGCTCCCGTGAGTCCGTGATCGACGAAGATCTGGGTCTCTTCCACACCCAAAGCAACGAGGGCCTTGCGTTGGGCAGTGAGGTCCTGGTCGTTCGTCGAGACCCGTGCATAACCGATCTTAATTCCAGTCATAAGGGACATGGTTGCAGTAATCCCCCCCGTCACCGTGCATTTCATCGTGCGGGTCTTACGTACATGGCCCAGGCCTGCAGCGGCGCGGAGCGGGGCGACAGGCTTTGGCAGCACGGTGATCGACCGGCTTACGGGCGAGCCGCAGTGCAACTTTCGAGTAGTTATGCTGCCCGCCAACCTAAGAGCCCGTATCGTTATGTCGTGGACGAAGATTGGCGGTTGATGGGTCAGGAGCCATACCTCGCTGGGCGCAGAATGCGCTTCACCTCATGGACTTCATACCGAACGGGCTGGGACCACGATCACTGCGCTTTCTGCTCGACGGAGATATCAGATGACCGTACCGGTCACGCCGAGTACAACGAAGCTTGGGTAACTAGCCCTGATTCATATACTTGGGTCTGCCCGAAGTGCTTTGATGACTTCCGAGAGAGATTCAACTGGGTCGTCGTTGAGCCTTGATCGCTCGCCGGAGGCGGTGCGGTTGACCATCCCTGATCGGACACTCAAAGCGTCCGGCTTACAGGGTCCAGTAGGGCTCCGTTGGGGTACGGGCCCTATGATCCAGCTATGACCGTTCCGGACCTCTCGTTCCTTATTGGAGACCTCCAACGTGGAGCACGGTGCGACCCGAACGGCGAAGTAAGTTGGCCGATATCCCAAGCTTCAGCCGCTGTTGAAGCTCTTGCCGACTCAGGTCGGCTGGTTCTCGGATTGGATATCTGGGACTACCAAAGTGACGGCATGGTCCTCGAGGTGCCTTGGTGGTCCTACACAGGGTCCGACGTGGAAGAAGCCCGTAGTTTTGCTCTGTCCGCTCTCAGTCATGGAGATCTCCCAGGCGACTGGGTTCTCGTTACTTGGTAAGCATCCCAATCACGCTGGCCCGACGGCGAAGGTTCTCTTACCAAACTTCCCTGAGGACGGCCTTTCATCGGGTCTGTAACGGGGGAATCTACTGTTGATTGGATGGCATTTGAGTAACGGACACTGCATTCTGGCGGACCTATCCCTGAATCCCACTACTGAAGGGGGTCTCAGAGAGCCGCTACCTTCCGGGACGCCCTCGCTGATACTTGAGTTCAAAGACCAAAACGGAACAACACAACTCGGAGCAAGAATCGAAACGCCTACCGCCGGCCCCCTCCGCCCAGGAGAAAAAGTTCTGGGAGCCAGAGTCGACTTCTGGGCAGATGAAGCACGCATACATGCCACGGACGGGCAATTCTTCGAGCTTTGGTATGGAAGGCATATCGGCCACGGCGTCGTTCAGCAGATCCTTTAGGGATGTGGTTTCGGCCGTAAATAGCGGTCTTTCGCAGCGCTATTTGGTGCACGAACCAGCCACGCAAGGGGATCCTCCAGCGGGCCGTAATGAGGAGTCGATCTAGCTAGACATCTGTTGTATTGCAACAGGGATGTAGGTCAGCACGTTGAGTAGGGCCCAGATGGCAAGTCCGTAGCCGAGCGCGAGGGCCGCTATCGCCATAGAGCGACCCCTCTCGTTTTTTCGGTTGATCTGATTCAACGAGACGTGTCCAGCCCCCACAGCGAAAGTCGCAAGTATGCCGAGGCCAAAGAACCAAATTCCAGCAAAGGCGAGGCCGGCCAGAGCAACGGCCACAATGGCCAGCACGTTAATCCGGCCAGTGGTCAACGGTGCCTTCGTAGATGACATACTCACAGTTTCCCCATTTCGTAAGCGTCAATTGAGTCTAACCGCGTAGCAGAGGCTCACGCATTACCGCCCGGTAAAGGATCCCTCACCGGACACTTAAGACCTCCGTCTAGGATTGCGGGTGTTGAACGGGCCTCGGCTTGCGTCGTAGAACCGCCACGAGGACGACGTGTAGCTATTACTCTTGGGGAAACAATAGAGCTAGAGCTTACGGGGGTTCTAACTGCATCGTGTGATGCGTTGTCTCGGCACTTATGCTCTTCAATGGCTGGGTGCAGTTGCCAGCTCCGGAAAGGGTCATCTTGGCAAAGCGTTACCGGCGTGGAAATGCACTTTGGGTGCTCTACCTGATTCCTCCCTTTGCCATCACCGCATTTCTTGTGTGGCTGATGCGGGACGTCTGGCACATGTTCTAAGTGGCGATGGGGCGGGGCTGCGAAATCGCACTTTACTGGGTTGAACGCGTCCCAGAAGCCTTGCCACACGTGACAGCTGTGCCGCAGTGAGGCAGCGCCCGGTTAGGGATCCTTTACCGGACGGAGCTTGAAACGTCCGGTGGGCACCGTTCTACGGTCGGGGTGCTGGGGGAAGGGCTCCAAGGTCGGCGAACGCACCAGCCACGCCGAAGGTGCCATAGGAGACGCAGCGCACCTTTTGGATTCAGGAGTCAAACGTCCTCATGGACCACTACTTGAATGGGGCCTTGGTACCCCACGAATCCCGGACCGCCGTTCTTCGCGAATTCATCCAAGTAATCATTGGCGTCCTTCAAGGACGACCGTAGTCCGTCACCTTTACCATCGATGGCGACAATGAACGGGGTCCCCTGGGTCTGCCATCTTTCGGTGATGTTCGGGAGGAGGGAGACGAATGTTTCGCCCACTTCCGATGGCTCGGAGAGTCCACGGGCAATCACGACGTAGCCGTTGGTGTTTCCAAACCATTCGAGGTCCGAGATGAGCGATGTTGCCGCGTCCAGTCCCCATGTTGGGAAGGGGTACATGAACTCCTGAGCGAGGTAATCCGCCAGCGCTATTCGGCCTACTATGCCTGTCAGATCAAGTTGAAAGACCATCATTTGACACGTGGACGCATCGCGGGTCAAGCGTTCAAACTGCGTCTCGTCCACGCCGAGGTGAATGGTGTGGGTCTGCGAGAGGTCTATCGTGCTCATGGTGTGATCCAGGGGGTGCGCGGACATAGTTTCTGAAGTATAGATTGAGCCGGGCTGCGCGGACGGAGTTGCCCCTAATTGGCCCGGCGGTGCGCCATACCCACTACCCACGGCTGTGAAAAGGCGGCAAACAAGGCTGAAAGTCCAGCGTTGGCCGATCTCGCCACAGCGTCCGGTAAGGGATCCCTCACCGTGCGCCCATCACGGCCGCCTGTGATCAACCCGTTGAGGCCAGGCTTTCCAGTGTTGAAAGAACCAGAGGACGAACGTCTGATGCCTCGGCGTATGGCACACCGCTTCCAGGCGAATACAGCGAAAGAACTTACAGCAACTCTTCCGTCCGGCCGTCGCCGAGATACTCCTCGATAAGAACTTCTTCCAACACCTGTGCAGCACGCATGGACTCGTCGCCACACAGGAGCCGATCGGCTGCTTGCTGGAGTCTTTCTGAAACGCTCATGATGCCGTTACCGTAGCAAGACTTCTGGTCATCTGGCGTTTCCCGCAAAGGGATCCTTCAACGGACAGCTGCCTTCTCAAACCTGGTCGAGCGTAATGTCCAGTGAGTTGGGTCGCTGGCTTGTGCCAAGCGCCCATTCCCATCCGGGAAGGAGGACCGTGTTCCTGAAGAAGTCTTCGAGTGAAGTGTCGAAGGACCACAGGCTGCCGCTACCAAGTGCCCTGGTATCGGGTGTTGGATCCCAGTAAAGGGTGCAAGACAGCTGCCAAGTCGAACCGTCGTCGCCTGCCTCAATGAACTGACGGGAGAGGTCCACACTGAATTCCTGTGTGCCACGCAACCCGTAGGTTCCGAACTGGGCCAGAACGCCGTCGCCGTCCTCGTCTACGGGAGCGCAGTCGCTGGCCGGGATGGCCGCGAACGACTGGAAGGCCTTCACCACCGCTCCAGGGTTTAACCTTCACCACCGCTCCAGGGTTTAAGGTGTCGCTGCGTTCGCCTGACTTTATCTCCGCGAGCATCTGCTCTAATCGGTCCTTGGCTTCTCGGATAAGCATGCCCTGATTATCCACGAGGAAACCGTCACGGCCAGAGACTGCGCCAATGGATACCTCAACCGAATAAGCTGCGCCCGTTAGCCGGTCCTCCACCGGCCGCTCTTCACTCCTGAGAAGCCCCCAGTCGAATCCCCGTAACTCCCTGGCCACTCGGATTCCCGTAAGACCCGCCCGCAAAACTGCCCGGTGAAGGTGCCCTAACTACACGTCCACTTTGAAAGCAGCGGTGCTCGTCGGGCTGGCTTTCTCCAGGTATGTTCACAGCAAACCTATTGACACGATGGCTGGAAACCACCGCCGTTATCTGTCCCTCAGTTTGCCAGCGTGGGCCAGTACGGAAGCGGCTGTGGACTCGGGGTCCGGCGTGGAGATCAGCCACGTGCGCTGGGGCGTCTCCAGGACGATGGCCGGTCCGCCGACCAGAAGCCCCCACGTTCGCCGGCCCAAGTACCGGACGCCGAAGCCTTCGGTCATTGAACTGGACGGCGCCGGGGAGGCATCAACGACGTCCTCCAGCGGGATCGTCTTGGAGTAGAACGGCCGGCATCTGACAGTCAGGCTCTGCTCTGTGGCTTCAATAGTCACGCTTATTCGGAGTACCGCAACTGTCAGGACCGCAATGACCGCCACCAGCCCTCCGCTGATCAGCAGTACACCGCTGGGGATGGCCGTTGCAATGATGAAGAAGCAGAGCAGGCCCACCGCGCTTGCGATGACCTTCTGCGAACCGCGACTGATCCGGGCCTCTGAAATCAGCGTTGATGTCCCGCTCACAGTTCATCCACCAGTGCCCGCGCGCGGGATAGAAAGTGCTCGCGCACTTCAGGATCCGGGGCAACGGTGTCGAAGACTCCCGCGAGCATCACCGCAGCGTCAAGAGTGTAGATGGGCCAGGACAGGCTTCCGACGTCGATGCTCCCGCCACCTTTGGAGTAGCCGTTCAGGAAGGCCGTATAGTCGATCCCATTTTCCCTGATGACGGAGTACTCACTGATCCGTGCGATTTCCAGATCTGGAGGTGCTGCGAGGGCGTTGCTCCAGTCGAAGATCGCAAGCGGCTGACGGTTGCGGACCCTTACGTTTTGGCGTCGAAGGTCCATATGGGTGAGGCAAGGCTCGCTGGAGCTACGTTCGAGTGTTGCCTGCAGAGTTGCTGAGGGAGGCAGATTGGGGAGCGAATGGCGGATCCGAAGACGCGCGTATCGTCCCTCCAGCCGGTCAACGAGTCGGCCATCCCAAAACCTTCCTGCTTGGGCAACCAAAGGAAAGTCTGGAACTGGCAGCCCGTGCATCGAGGCGACAACGGACCCGAGCCCGGCAGAATCCAGTTCGGAACCGTCGTCGTCGACGACCTCCAGAACCAGTACCGGGAAGCCGTCCTGCACCACAAGGTCAATGGCGGCGGCGCTGGGGATGCCGTTGCCCGAAGCCCAGCGGGCCAAGGCCATTTCCTGCCGTTGGAGCGTCTCGGCCGAGACGCCCCTGTTGTTCGCCGTGTTGAACTCACGCGACCGAGGGACTCGATAGCCCTCGCGGACTTCGCCGGCAATGGCTTCGTAGAAGAGGAATTCGGTTCCGGCTCCTGCCAGCGTCACCGACCCAGCACCCCGGCGAGCGGCGACCGCGATGGCGACGTCCGTCGTCGTGCGTTCAGCGGACTGACTCAAGGGTGGCTCTGACCCGGCTTGGAGGTGTTATCGGGTGATTGAGTCACAGGGGTTCCCCTCCGCATCCGAATCCATCGGTCAACGAAAACGGCGAGGGCGGCCACAACACCAGCCAATGCCAAAGATGGGAGCGGACCCAACGTCGACAAAAGAACGGCGTACGTCCCGAATCCGAACACGAAGATCAGCAGACTGCGTCTGGTTTTGGCACTCATGAATTTCCCCCCAAGAACGCCGTACTTGGCATGGGGCGAGCCTACCTGTTGTGGGACAGGGAGCAAGTCAAGCCTGGTTCAGGGGCAGGGGACGGCTGGTTCCTTGCTTGCGGCGGCGATCACCCGGTTCAGCTGGGCCAGCACCTGCTGCGGACTCCCGCCAGCGTCCACCACCACGAAGTCGTCAAACTCGGGCAGCGATCGGTATGCAGAGCGAAAGGCTTGCAGGTCAGCCAACGTCTCGTTGTCGGTCCCGCGTGCCGTGACCCGTTGATGGGCGAGGCGGGGGTCGACGTCGAAATGGACTGAGAGGTCCGGCGCTGGGAGCTTTCCCAGCAGCCATGGAAGCAACCGGCCGCGGCCTAAACCATTGGCCTGACGCAGTGCGAGCTGGCAGTGCAGGTGGCGATCCATGATCACCAGGCCGTCGAACTTGTGGGCGCGCGCATGGTTGATCAGCACGTTGAACAACCTGACGCCGGTTTCAATGATGTCGGCCAGGCGCGGTGGCAAATGCCAGCCAAACCGCTCGGACAACAGCGACAACCGCCGCCGGGCAGCGTGGTTGCTGAGCAGCAGCGCGTTCCGCCCGTCAGCAAGGGCCGATTCAACCAAGGCGCGGGCCGCCGTCGTTTTTCCTGAACCGTCAATTCCCGTCAGAACAATGAGCATGAGGCCTCCCCTCGTTTCCTTTCCAACGAAGGGAGGCGCCGTCTTGTGCCGTGGTCCGGCGTGAGTCAGCCCACAGGCCGCCAAGTAAACCGCGGCTGTTGGCGGGTGAGGAAGGCATTAATGCCAATCTCCATGTCCGGGCTGTCGGGCATGGCTGCCCAGGCCTTGGCCCACTCCTGGTCGAGGCCGGCTGCGCCGGAACCGCAAGCATCTGTGAGGTCCATCAGCCGTTTCATTGAATGCATGGAGAACCGCGAACGGCTCCGGAGCGTACTGACCAGCGCTGCGCTCTTTTCCTCGAAAGATTCGGAAGGCACGACGTCGGCCACCAGGCCGAGCGCGCGGGCTTCAGTGGCGCTGAACGTCTGTCCGGTGAGGAGGATGTACTTCGCCTTGGCATGACCCACCAAACGGATCAGCCGTTCGATGCCTGGGCGCGGGTAGATGATGCCGATCTTGGCCGGGGTCAATCCGATGACTGCGCGTTCGTTGGCAATGATGAAGTCGCAAGCCGAGGCAATCTGCCAGCCGCCGCCCATGCATGCGCCGTCCACCAAGGCCACCGTGGGCTTCGAAAGTGAGCCGACGGCGGCGTCGGCGGCGCTGAGGTGGTCCACGGAGGAGCCGTCCTCTTGGGGATCCACCAGCACGGAAGCAAGTTCGCTGATGGCGGCCCCTGCACAGAACGTTCCGCCGGCACCGCGCAACACCACCACGGCAACGTCCGGGTCTGCGTCCAACCGCGGCATCAGCTTTTGGATTTCAAGGCACATGTCCTTGGTGAGCGCGTTGCGTTGGGCTGGGTTGCAGATCTCCACGGTCGCCACGCCGTCAACGATTGCGACGGAGATACGGCCGGTTCGCACCTCGGAAACGATACTCATGAGCGCGCTCCTGCCACCGCGGAGGTCTTTGACGCCGGGACGCAAACAAGGCGGCCCTCGCGCTCAAGCCGGGTGACGTCGTCGTGCGTCATTCCGCGCTCCATGAGTACCTGGGCAGTGTGCTCGCCGAGAAGGGGTGGGGGAGCCAGGATTTCGCTGGCTTGGCCGTCCAGGCTCAGCGGTCCGCGCAGGAGGGGAAGGTCTGATCCGTCCCGACGCCGGCGGTGCTGGACGAGTCCCAGCGCGGCAACCTGCTCGGAGGCCAGTGCCTGCGCGTAGTCGTAGATGGGACCGCAGGGAATGCCTGCCCCGCTGATCAGCCCCACCCATTCGGCCGCGGGCTTTGTGGTCAGGGCCGATTCAATGAGCTCCGTCAGTTGGTCCCTGTTGGCTGAGCGGTCCGCGCCGGTGATGAAACGGGGATCCTCCACGGCAGAGGGAACGCCGAGCAGCCCACAGAAGGCCCGCCATTGCTTGTCGCTGCCCACGGCAATGTTGATGGATTCGGTGGCCGTGGCGAACATTCCGTACGGGGCGATGACAGGGTGGTTGTTGCCCTGCGGAGTCGGTGCCTCTCCGAGGCTGAGTGCCTTCTGCCCTTGGAAGGCGGACAGGTTCAAGGCTGTCTCCAACAGCGAGGTGGACACCCGGCTGGGGCGTTCACCGTTCCGGGTACCAAGAAGCGCCGAAACTATCCCGAACGCGCACACCATCCCGGAGGTGATGTCCACGATCGGCACGCCGACGCGGTACGTTTCACCGGGCCCGGACCCTGTAACGGACATCAGCCCGGACATGCCTTGGATGACCTGGTCCAGTCCGGCGTCGTCCTTGAGGGGACCGGTGTTGCCGAAACCGGTGACGGATCCGAGCACGAGGCCAGGGTTGAGCTCGTCGAGCCGTGACGCGGTAAAACCCATCTTCTCCAGGGTGCCGGGCTTGAAGTTTTCCACCAGAACGTCGGCGTCGGCGATCAAACCGGAGAGGATGTCGCGTCCCTCGTCCGAATAGAAGTCCAGGCACACGGAGACCTTGTTGCGGTTGACGGAGTCGAAGTAGAGGCTGTGGCCGTCCTGAAATGGAGGCCATTGACGGGCCGTGTCACCGCCGTTGACGCTCTCGACCTTGATGATCCTGGCACCCATATCGGCCAGGAGGGCGGTGCAATAGGGGCCGGCGAGGGCCCGGCTGAGGTCGATCACGGTGATCCCGCGGAGTGGTTTGAGCATGCTGTGCACCTTTCGTGCTTTCAAAACCTGCACTTGCGCTGTCGGTTCACTAGATGAACCAACGGTTCATTTTGGGAAGTCGCCTGTAATGTAGGGCACGGAAAGTAGTCGGTCAAGCGGGAGGGTGCATGAGCACGCAAAGCGTCGTCACGGCCATCAGGGTGCTGGAAGCGGTTTCGGACAACCAGCCCGCCGGATTGTCTGAGCTCAGCCGCGAAGTCGATGTCCCCAAAGCGACCGTGCTCCGTATGCTCCGGACGCTGGCCGAATTGGGCTGGGTGGCGCAGTCCGAAGCCCAGGCCGGCAAATGGGTACTCACCAACCACGCTTTCGCCGTGGCAAGTCGTGGCAGCAGCGGATCCGCCATCCGCGATGCCGCCATGGGCCCCTTGAATGCCCTGCAGCTGGACACCACGGAGACGGTTCACCTGGCGGTGCCGGACCGTGGGTACATGCTCATCATCGAACGCCTCGACACCCCGCACGTCCTCAGGGCCTTCCTCCCGCTGGGTTCACGGCTGCCGATGCATGCCTCATCGACGGGAATGGCCTATCTGTCCGCGGCAGATGAGGCTTTTGTCGATGAGTATCTGGCAGGCCCGCTCGAAGCGTTGACGCCCCAAACCGTGGTGGATCCTGCGAAACTCCGCGAGATGGTGGCGGACACCAGGGCGCGTGGGTACTCCATCAATGAGCAGGGCCTCAGCACAGGCATCACCTCCATAGGCGTGCCGCTGCTGGGACCCGGGGGTGTGGCGGCCGGTTCCATCTCCATCTCAGGCCCTTCAAGCAGGATCGTCCCGGCCAAGTATCAGGAATATGGCGAGGCCGCAGCGGGGACTGCGCGTGAGATCAGCAGGGCCCTCGGGGCATTCTCAGCCAAGGCCTACTAAGTTTCCTGTGAAAATACTTCGCCGCAACACAAAGCGCGCCTATCATGATGCTGTGGACGTGCTTCTTTGGAGTATTGGTTCCGTTTGAACCCGTTTCCGAGGGGTACTAAAGCGATATGGAGAACTATTTCTTCGATCGGTGCCCGTTGGCATGGGTGGCGCCCCTCATTGGGGTACCAGCGGACGCCTTCCTGAATAGACAAACTTTGTTGAAGGGATGCGTAGCTCAATGAACACACTCTTGATAATCGCCGGAATCATTGCGATTGTTTTGCTCCTCGTCGGTGGATTTAACCAAGCCCTGAGCTTCCTGCTCTGGGTAGGAATTATCCTGCTTGTCCTGGCCCTCCTGGGCTGGGTCCTGGGGCGGGGCCGATCGCGCGTATGACAACTGATCCAAGTGAAGTTGCCGGTTTTGCGCAGGTTCGCGATGGAACTACGACCCCCGGAAATCCCATCCCCAGGGATCCCGGGACGCCGGATTCCAGCGAGCAAGTGCCCGTAGGTGACGCGTCGTCCGGAAGCCCGGACGACGCCGTCGATGCGGGTCCCAGCGAGTCAGCGAACCCACCTGGACCGGCAGAAGAAAAGGACGAAAAGGCCGCGGACGACCGTGGCCTGACGACCGAAACCAATCCCACGGATTGATCGGACCAGTGTGGCCGCGGGCAGGAGATTTCCGGCCCGCGGCCGCGCTCTTCGTGGCGGGCCATATCAGCGGTTCGTCTACTAATTCCCGAAAATCGTCACGATGGGGGAAGAAATGCGAATCGGTTCAATCATCGGGCTGATCGTGGTTGTTTGGCTCGTAATTGGCGCAATTGCCGCCGGCCAGCGAGGCTACTTCAGTGCTCCGCCCGCACAATGCTCGCAGTTCGCCACCATAGCCTTGAATATTGTTGCCGGCCCGCTGAATTACACCGGCCTGGACCCTCAAGGCGGTTGCGAGGTTCCGCAGCCGTCATGAGCAGATCCGCGGGGTGCCTGGCAGTTCTCCTGGCATCCTTGGCAGTCATAGCGGGTTTGCTGACGGGCTGTTCCCCCACCTCGTCCGCCGACACTCTGGAAGGCCCCGCCAAGGACGTTTCCTCCGCGGTGCGCGCGGCCAGCCTCGCGGTTGACCTCAGGATGGCTGACAGCACGACGGCGGCCGCCGCATCCACCGCTGCCGATGACATGCTGGGGGAGGTGGACTCCGCTGCCAAGGAGGTCCACGGCTTCGCGGCACCAACCCAGGAGGAACGCGCGCTGCGGAACGACATGCTCGCATCCTTCTCCACCATCTCCCGTGCACTCCTGCACGCCCGGGACGCCCTGACGGCTCCCTCCGCTGATCCCGGCGATGGACAGGCCCGGTTGGCCACCGTGCAGGCAGAGCTCCGGACCGCGACAGAACAGCTGGACAGCCTCATGACCAAGGCCGGCATCCAGTGAAACGGCTCCTCGGTGTTGCACTCGGCATCCTGACAGCGATCGGGGGCTTTGTCGACATCGGGGATCTGGTGACCAATGCGGTGGTCGGTTCGCGATTCGGGTTGTCTTTGGCCTGGGTAGTGGTGGTCGGAGTCGTCGGCATCTGCCTTTTCGCCAACATGTCCGGCAGGGTGGCTGCCGTGTCGGGCCGGGCCACCTTTGAGGTCATTCGCGAGCGGATGGGACCCCGGGCCGGATTGGCCAATCTTGGCGCGTCGTTCCTAATCAACCTGATGACGGTCACTGCGGAGATCGGTGGCATCGCCCTGGCCCTCCAACTGGCAAGCGGGGTGTCCTACATGCTGTGGGTTCCTTTTGCCTTGCTGGCAGTGTGGCTGGTGATTTGGCGGGTGAAATTCAGCATCATGGAGAACGTCACGGGGCTTGTGGGCTTGTCCCTGGTGGTCTTCGCGGTGGCGCTTTTCCTTCTCAAACCGGATTGGGGCGCCTTGGCCGGCCAGGCCTTCACTCCCTCCATACCCGGTGAGGAGGGCCCCGGAGTCTATTGGTACTACGCCATAGCCCTGTTCGGAGCTGCCATGACGCCGTATGAGGTGTTCTTCTTTTCCTCCGGCGCCGTGGAGGAGCGGTGGAAGGTCAAAGACCTGATCCAATCCCGCATCAACGTCCTCCTGGGTTTTCCGCTGGGCGGGTTCCTGTCCATCGCTATCGCCGCGTGCTCCGCCGTCGTGCTTCTGCCGGCCGGGATCAGCGTCACCACGTTGTCCCAGGTGGCGCTGCCCGTGGCCCAAGCCGGCGGCCAGCTGGCACTGGCTGTCCTGATCCTCGGTGTGGTGGCAGCGACTTTTGGGGCCGCGTTGGAGACCACTCTTTCCAGTGGTTACACCCTGGCGCAGTTTTTCGGGTGGTCATGGGGCAAGTTCCGTCGGCCGGCCCAAGCGGCCCGCTTCCACGTGGCCATGATCGTGGTCCTGCTGGCCGGTGTTGCCGTCCTGGCGACCGGCGTTGATCCCATCCTTGTCACCGAGTACTCGGTGGTGTTCTCCGCGATAGCCCTTCCCCTGACATACCTTCCGATACTCATCGTGGCCAACGATCCGCAATATATGGGCAAGCATGTCAATGGCCGTGCCGTGAATATTGCCGGCCTGGTCTACCTGGTCATCATCCTGGTCGCATCACTGGCGGCCATTCCCCTCATGATTGCGACGGGAGCAGGAGCATGAGCAAACGCCGTCAACCGCCTGGGATCAGGCCCGCACCGCGACCAGCCGGCTTGGTACTCGATGCGCAATTGCACCTGTTGGACCGCCAGATGCTGGACGTCGACGGCGTCCCCGTCACCACGGTGGACGATGTCGAGTTGAGCGGGCCCGAACCCGGTGAGGCCATCCCGGAGGGAACCGAGGCGCCGCACATCACGGCGTTGCTGACGGGGCCGGTACTGGCAACGCGCATCTTCGGCGGCAGGCCGCCGTCGAGCAGGTTGATCCGCATACCGTGGAGCTCGGTGGCGGGCGTGGACACCGTGGTGACGTTGGGTGTCCGCTCCGACTCGCTGGATGCCTCGTGGGTGGAGCGGTGGTTGCGGAACCACGTTATCGCGCGGATCCCGGGAGGCCGCCATGATCCTGACTGACATGATGGGGTGCGATGTGACGGACAGTGACGGACAACGGCTGGGCGAGGTGTCTGACGTCCGCTTCGCCGTGGATGCCGCGCCCGGGCAGCTCCTGAGCCAGGCGAGGTTGGTGGGTATCGTGGTGAGCCCCCGCACGGCGTCGTCGTTCCTGGGGTACGAGCGACAAGGCCTCACGCAACCGTGGCCGGTCGCGCAACTGCTGCGGTGGTGGCACAGGGGATCGTTCCTGGTGCTCTGGGAGGACATTGCCATGGTCGGTGCACGGGAGGTGTCGCTCCGTCCCGGCTTCAGTGCCTACGACTCGCGGCTGACACGATAGACCCTTCGCCAGTTAATTGCTAAGTTTGCTGACTAATTGACAGGTCACTAAGTACCCTTATAGGTTCGAAGTGTTCCATTACACGTTCACCGCATCGGAAAGGACAGGTCACATGGACAAGCAGAATGCCACACCGGAAGAGGAAGTGGGAGGCTACGGCACCCCGACGGCAGAGCAGGAAGCCGGCGGACAGGCCCAGCCACGGGTGGAAGAGGACCTGACTGAGGCCGGTTTGAGCCAGGACAGTCCCGACGGCGAAACCTACGCGACGGGCGCACCGAACCTCAGCCATCTGGATCCGGAGGATTCAGACAGCGCAGGGGAGCCGGGCGCCGGCCGTTTCGGCGGAACCGAAGAGCAGGCCCACGCAGAGCAGTCCTCATTGCCCGACGGCAACGATGACGCCTTGCCGGACGGCAGCGGCAACGACCTTCCCGAGGAAGAGTCGCCCAACGACGATGACGAAGAAAGTTTCGACGCCGGCTAAGAGCTTTGGCTGGCGCGCTAAGACTGGCGCGCCACTGGTTAAGCAGCCAGCCGGCTGGCGCGCCGCACTCCCGCATGGGCACCCGAGACACGATCGAAGGAATGAACCTATGGCTACGGTCAACAAATCAATCGAAGTAGATGTCCCTGTATCTGTCGCCTACAACCAATGGACGCAGTTCGAGACTTTCCCCGAGTTCATGAACGGCGTCGAGTCGGTGGAACAAATCGATGACACCGCACTGCATTTCGCTACCAACGTGGGCGGCGTGAAACGCGAGTACAACGCCCAGATCATCGAGCAGGTCCCGGACAGGCTGGTCAGCTGGGCCAGCGTCGATGGTCCGCGCAACGCTGGCACCGTCAGCTTTGAACCGCTCGAGGACGCCCGCACCCGGGTGAATGTAGCGATTGATTGGGAACCGGAGGGCCTTGCCGAAAAGGCCGGTTCGGCACTGCACATCGACGAACTGCGGGTGGGTGCCGACCTGGACAAGTTCAAGAAACTCATCGAAGCCCAAGGACATGAAACGGGTGCCTGGCGCGGCACGGTGTCCGGAGGAGACGTCGATGACACCGGCGAAGGGCTGGGCAGCGGTGGAGTGACGACGGCTGAGTTCCCGCCGGCCGATCCGGACCTCGCCGCACCTGCTGCAGGCGAGGGGCCCGTTGAGCCGCCCCAGCCGCGTACTCCCGGCCTCTAAGGCCGTCTTCTCTCTGGCGTAGGGCCGCGGACTGGCCCACACTGGATACAGCACCAATAGATAGCTCCAACGAGGGCCGGCCACCACTACGGGCCGGCCCTCCGGCTTACCCGGAGAGGAGTCCTGACACCATGGAAACGTCCGGCACTGTAGAGGCTGAACGGAAATTCGAGGCTGACCCGTCCACGCCGCTCCCTGATCTCCACGAGATCGACGGCATTGGAACGGTGGGTGAACCGGCAAACCATAGCTTGGAAGCCATCTATTTCGATACGCGCCACCTTGCCCTTGCTGCCCGTGGAATCACCTTGCGCCGCCGCACCGGGGGAACCGACGCCGGCTGGCACCTTAAACTGCCCCTCGGCCCCGGCAAACGGACCGAGATCCACGCGCCGCTGGGCGCTGCGGACACCGTCCCGGTGGAACTCATGGACCGCGTGCTTGCCTACACGCGCGGCCATGCCGTGGCAGCAGTTGCCACACTCACCACGGAACGGATCAGCTACGCGTTGTACGGGCAGGGCGGTGAACGCCTGGCTGATTTCGTGGACGACTACGTGCGGGCCCACGTAACTGTCGGCGAGCCCCGTGAACTGGAATGGCGGGAGTGGGAAGTCGAGGTGGCCGCACACGACGGCACCGATGATGCCTTGCTGGACAGTTTGACGGCGCAGCTCACCGACGCCGGGGCGACGCCCAGCGAACGAACCTCAAAACTGGCCACCGCATTGGGTGAATCGTGGCCTGCGCTCAAGGGAACCGGCGGGGAATCGTTCACCAAAGGGGGAACAGCGGTTGTTCCCGTCCGCAATTATCTGGCTGACCAGGTGGCCGATCTGCTGCTCCAGGACGCCCATGTGCGATTGGGACGGGACGACGCGGTCCATCAGATGCGATCGCTGATCCGCCGTATCAGGTCCGTGTTGCACTCATACCGCAAGCTCTTCGAGCCCGTCCCCGTCAAGGATCTTGAGAGCGAGCTGAAATCGCTGGCCAAGACGCTGGGCCGGTACAGGGACGCCGAGGTCCTGCACGCCCGCCTCGGGAACCGACTGGATGAACTGCCGGGAAAACTCGTCCTGGGTCCGCTGCACCAGGAGCTGGACCAGCGCATGGCTGTCAGGGCGAACACGGCCATGGCAAGCATCAAGAACCGGTTGAACAGCCCACGGTACTTCCGGCTCTTGGATGAACTTGAGGCATTGATCGACGCGCCGCCCGTATCGCCGCTCGGGGCAGCACCAGCCGGAGAAACGACTGCGAAGCTCGTCAACAAAGCCGCCAAGCGGCTGGTTAAACGCCACAACGCAGCGGTGGGTGCCGCCGTCGGGCCTCAACGCGACACGGCGTTTCACGAGGTCCGGAAGTCGGCCAAGAAACTGCGCTTCGCCGCTGCGGCCGTGGAGAGTGTCCACGGCAAACGGGCCGCCAAGGTGGAGGACGCGGCGCACAAGGTGCAGTCGATCCTCGGAGAGCACCAGGACAGCGTGATGGCCGGCGCGGAACTGCTGAAGCTGGGATCAGCCCAGGGCGTCAGCAGCGGTGCGTTCACCTACGGCGTGCTGCATGCCATGGAACGGACCGCCGCCGACACCGCACAAGAGGACTACCTTCGCCACAGCAGGAAGGCACTGAAGCTCCGGCTCAAAAAGTAGGAATCTACTTCTTGAGGAAAGCCAGCAAGGCGTCGTTGATTTCGGCGCCGTGGGTCCAGAGCAGACCGTGCGGAGCGCCTTCGATTTCCAAGTACTCGGCACTGGGCAGCGCGTCCTTGAAGCGCCGGCCCGTGACGTCGATGGGCAGGATGTTGTCAGCCGTGCCGTGCACGATCAGGGCGGGAACATCGATCTTGGGGATGTCGGCGCGGAAGTCGGTGAGCCAGGTGGGCTGGGCGGCTACGGAGGCGAAGGCGCCCGACTTGCTGGCGAGGTTCCAGCTGGCATCAACGGACTCCTGGCTAAGGCGCTCGGTGCCGAGGAAGGTGTCGGTGTTGTAGAAGTTCTTGAAGAAGTCAGTGAAGAAGGCGTACCGGTCTGCCGTGACTGCCGAGGCAAGGCCGTCGAACACGTCCTGCGGAACGCCGTCGGGGTTGTCGTCCGTCTTCAGCAGGAACGGTTCCAGCGAGCCGAGGAATACCGCTTTGGCAACGCGGGCCGATCCGTAGGTGCTGATGTAGCGTGCAACCTCTCCGGTGCCCATGGAAAAGCCCACCAGGACGGCGTCGTTCAGGTCCAGGGTGTCCAGGACGGTCTTCAGGTCCGCGGCGAAGGTGTCGTAGTCGTAGCCTTCGGTGGGCTGGCTGGACTTGCCGAATCCGCGGCGGTCGTACGTAATGACGCGGTAACCGGCGTCGAGGAGGGCGGCGGTTTGCTTCTCCCAGGAGGACCCATCCAACGGGTAGCCGTGGATCAGGACCACTGCCTGTCCGCTCCCGTGGTCCTCGTAGTAAAGCTCGATTTCAGTGCTGTTTTCGTTTCCGACGGTGATGTAAGCCAAAACTCAAGTCCCTTCGATGCGGTTCAACACGAACGATTCCCAGCCTACTGTCCTGTCGGGACACTGGCACGGTCCCCGTCATGCTCCTGTCTTGAAACGGCCACGGCGTGCATATTGTCCTCAGCCCAGGCCTTCATGGCGAAAATAATCGGGAGCAGGGATCGGCCAAGGGGAGTGAGCTCATAGTCTGTTCGAACCGGAACGGACGGAGTGACTTCACGACCAATCAGGCCATCCCGATCCAGCGTGCGGAGCGTGGAGGTCAGCATTTTCTGGCTGGCGCCGGGAATACGGCGTCGTAGTTCGCTGTGCCGTTGCGGTCCTTCCTCCAAAGCGAGCATCACTAACGCCACCCATTTGCTGCTGATGGCCTCCAGCAACTGGCGCGCCGGACAAAGTTCCAGGGACGCGTTGTACTGGTGCTGCGCTCTCTGCCGGGTCTGGTCAGCCGTGAGTGTCATACCCCTCATCATTGCAGGCACTTTCAGGTGCCCTGGGCACAATAAAGTGCGTTCTTACGCTGTATGACGGTGCCGGGCGAGGATCGACGAGGGGGCAAAGCGTCCCCGTGAAAGGAAACAATGCCCTCCATCCTGCACGTCAACGCCTCGCCCCGCTACTCCAACAGCGATTCACTACAGCTCGCCCGCCACTTCATCGAATCGGTTCAGGCTGCCGCTCCGGAAACGTTTGAGCTGGAGACGCTGAACCTGTTCGACGACGGCGCGTTGCCGGCTTTCGGACGGATCGCGGCAGCTGCGAAGATGGCCGTCTTCACCGGCCAGGACCAGACGCCGGATCAGGTGGCGGCCTGGGAGTCAGCCCGTGCCGTCTTTGACCAGTTCGCCTCTGCCGATGCTTACGTGTTCAACATCCCACTGTGGAACTCCGGAGTACCGTACGTCCTTAAGCAGTGGATCGACATCATCACCCAGCCGGGCTGGAGCTTCGGATTTGATCCTGAACAGGGCTACAGCGGTCTCATGGAAGGCAAGCACGCGATGGCCATCCACACCAGCGGCGTCTATTATCCCGGCGTTCCGGCAGCCTTCGGCTCCGACTTCGGCAGCACCTTCTTTGCCGACTGGCTGAACTTCGTGGGCATCGAGGATGCCGTGCACATCCGTTTCGCCCCTACCGTCCTCAACTCCAACGTCGAAGGCACTCGCCGGCTTGCCGAAGCCGACCTCAGCGACGCCGCGCTTCTGTTCGCGGGGAAGCTGGGCGCTGCGGCAAAGCTGCAGCTGGCGAACGACTAAGAAACGACGAGGCCCGCGTCAGGCAGGCTACTTGCCGGAGTTCGCTGCGGCCGAAGCGGCCGCAGCGGCAGCGGCAGCCGCTTCAGCCGCAGCTGCTGCATCCGAGGCCGCCGTATTGGCGGAGTCCACAGCACCATCAGCTGCAGCGATGGCGTCGTTCATGATCTGCTGATCCACTTCGGTCGTATCGACAACCAGTTTGACCGCCTTGGCGTCCGTCTCGGAGCCTGCCGAGGGGTCGGTCGATACGGCTGCTACTTGCTGGCCCGGCTCGAGCGTGGTCCAAGGAGTTCCATCAGGTCCCACGATCGAAATGGTCAGCCCGGCCCCAGCCAAGGCAGCTTTGGCATCAGCGAATGGCTTCCCTGCGATGTCCGGAACCGTGGTGAGCTTGGTTGCAGGGCTGGAGGCCGCGGTTTCAGAAGGTTTGGCCTGTGTAGCTTCCGACGAACCGCCGGAGCATCCTGCCAGCGCTGCGCCGATCACCAATGCCATCGTCAATGCTGCGGTCTTCTTCATCTGCCATACCCCCAAAATAGTCCGCTGGCCGGCTCATAGTTTGCCAACCCCACGTGGTGCAATACCAGCGGCAACTTTACCCGTATTTCTCTAGTTGCCCGCAGCAACCAGACGTAAACTGGCCTTCGGTTCACAACGCTTTAGCTCGGAGTCCGGATGCTGTGGAAGGTACTTGTTCGCTTCCTGCGGCCGCATCAGCGGCTGCTGATCGCCGTCGTCGTCTTCCAATTGGCGCAGTCCATCGCGTCGCTGTACCTGCCGACGCTCAACGCCGACATCATCGACCATGGCGTCGCCACCGGGGACACCGACTACATCCTGCGCATGGGCGGGCTCATGTTGCTGATCACCCTGCTGCAGATTGCCTGTGCCGTGGTGGCCGTCTACTTCGGTGCGAAGGCTGCCATGGGGATGGGCAGGGATGTCCGAGACGCGATCTTCAGCCGGGTGGGGGAGTTCTCGGAGCAGGAAGTCACCAGGTTCGGCGCGCCGTCGCTGATCACCCGGTCCACCAACGACGTCCAACAGGTGCAGCAACTGGTCCTCATGTCCTGCACGCTCATGGTCGCGGCTCCCATGCTGAGCATCGGCGGCGTGATCATGGCCGTGCGGCAGGACGCCCAGTTGTCGTGGTTGATCGCGGTGTGCGTGCCGGTGCTGTTGGTGGCTGTTGGCCTGATCGTGTCGCGGATGGTGCCGCTGTTCCGCAAGATGCAGGTCCGGATCGACGCCGTGAACCGTGTCCTCCGCGAGCAGCTGACCGGCATCCGCGTGGTCCGCGCTTTCGTCCGCGAGGACATGGAGACACATCGGTTTGCCAAAGCGAACGACGACGTCACTGACGTTGCGCTGCGGGCCGGCCGGTTGATGGCACTCATGTTCCCGGCGGTCATGTTGGTGATGAACGTTTCCAGCGTGGCGGTGATCTGGTTCGGGTCTTTCCGGATCGAGGACGGCTCGATGCAGGTGGGCACACTGATCGCGTTCCTGAGCTACCTCATGCAGATCCTCATGTCCGTCATGATGGCCACGTTCATGGCCGTGATGATCCCGCGGGCGTCCGTTTCCGCCGATCGCATCGGTGAGGTGCTGGAGACCGACTCAAGTGTCCAGCCGCCGTCGAACCCTGTCACGGGTGGTATCCGTCGCGGCGAACTCGAAATGCGCGGCGTCGGATTCGCCTACCCGGGTGCCGAGCAGCCGGTACTGAGCGGGGTGACCTTCACGGCGCTGGCAGGCCAGACGACGGCAATCATCGGCAGTACGGGGGCAGGCAAAACTACGCTGGTGAACCTCATGCCCCGCCTGTTCGACGCCACCAGAGGGTCTGTCCGGATGGACGGGGTGGACGTTCGTGAACTGCACCCGGACCTGCTGTGGGGCCACATCGGGCTGGTGCCACAGCGGCCCTACCTTTTCTCCGGGACCGTTCGCAGCAACCTGCAGTACGGAAAGCCCGACGCCACCGACGACGAACTGTGGCAGGCGCTCTCCGTGGCCCAGGCCCGGGATTTCGTAGAGGAAATGGAAGGCGGCCTGGACGCTGTGATCTCGCAGGGCGGCACCAACGTTTCCGGCGGGCAGCGGCAACGGCTCGCGATAGCCAGGGCCTTGGTGAAGCAGCCCGAGCTCTACATCTTCGACGACTCCTTCTCCTCCCTGGACACCGCCACGGACGCCAGGCTCAGGCAGGCACTCAAACGCCACACCAACGGTGCCACGCTGGTCATTGTTGCGCAGCGGGTCTCAAGCATCGCGGATGCGGACCAGATATTAGTGCTCGACGACGGCAGGATCGTTGGGCGCGGAACGCACGAAGAACTGTTGGAGACGTCCGGGACGTACAGGGAAATCGTGTCCTCCCAGCTCGCAGCGGAGGAGGCGGCATGAGCGCCGTATCCGCCGGGCCTCGCGGCCCCCAACGCCCGGCGATGGGTCCGGGCCGCGGTGGACCGTTTGCCGGTATGAACATTCCGGCCGAGAAGGCATCCAACTTCAGCGCCTCCGCCCGGCGTTTGTTGGCCACCCTGCGGCCGGAGCGGTTCTGGCTGGCGCTGGTGCTGGTGTTCGCCGTGGTCAGTGTTGCCCTCTCCGTGATCGGGCCCAGGCTGCTAGGCGAAGGCACCAACCTGATCTTCGCCGGCGTCGTCTCCAAACAGCTGCCCGCAGGGGTCTCCAAAGCCGACGTCATCGCGGGGTTGCGCGCTTCCGGTGATGACAGCAAGGCGGACATGCTGGGCGCCATGACCCTGACGCCCGGCGTCGGAATCGATTTCGGTGCGCTGGCCTCGGTCCTGTTGTGGGCGCTGGCGTTATATGTCTTGGCCTCAGCGTTCGGCTGGATGCAGGCATACGTGCTCAACGGCGTCGTGCAGCGGACTGTGTACCGCCTCCGCGAGAGGATTGAAGCCAAAATCCACCGCCTGCCTTTGCGGTATTTCGACTCCATCCAGCGCGGTGAGCTGCTCAGCCGGGTGACCAACGACGTTGACAACATCTCCCAAAGCCTGCAGCAATCCATCAGCCAGGTGGTGTCCTCCCTGCTGACCGTCCTGGGCGTGCTGGTGATGATGTTCCTGCTCTCGCCGCTGCTTGCTTTGATCGCGCTGGTGACCATCCCGCTGACACTCGGAACCACGCTCCTGATCGCCAAGCGTTCGCAGAAGCTGTTCGTGGCGCAGTGGAAGAACACCGGCGAACTCAACGGCCAGATCGAGGAAACCTACACAGGGCATGCACTGGTGAAGGTCTTCGGACGGCAGAACGAGGTGCAGGAGAAGTTCCGGGCGAAGAACGGCGAGCTGTATCAGGCGAGTTTCGGCGCCCAGTTTGTGAGTGGCCTGATCATGCCGGCCATGACGTTCATCGGGAACCTGGTCTATGTGGGGATCGCCGTGGTCGGTGGCCTGCAGGTGGCCTCCGGCTCCATGCAATTAGGTGACGTGCAGGCCTTTATCCAGTACTCGCGGCAGTTCACCATGCCCTTGGCGCAGCTGGGGTCCATGGCCAACATGTTGCAATCCGGCGTAGCGTCGGCAGAGCGGGTGTTCGAGTTGCTGGATGAAGTCGAAGAGTCGGCTGAACCGGCTCCCGATCCCCGGTCCGGTCCGGCGCGTGGTCGGCTCGTCTTCGAGAATGTCTCCTTCCGGTACTCCCCGGACAAGCCGCTCATCACGGACCTTAGTTTGGTCGCAGAACCGGGGCAAAGCATCGCGATTGTTGGGCCAACTGGCGCAGGCAAGACCACTCTGGTGAACCTGATGATGCGCTTCTACGAGCTGGATTCCGGACGTATCACCCTTGACGGCGTGGATATCGCCTCGTTGCCCCGGCAGGAATTGCGCTCGCGGATGGGCATGGTCCTCCAGGACACGTGGCTGTTCGGCGGGACCATTCGCGACAACATTGCCTATGGACGGCCCACGGCTTCCGAAGCTGAAATACAGGAGGCGGCCCAAGCTACCTACGTGGATCGCTTTGTTCGGTCCTTGCCCGAGGGCTACGACACGTTGCTGGACGACGAAGGCGGCAACGTCTCCGCGGGGGAGAAGCAGTTGCTCACCATTGCCAGGGCCTTCCTGTCCCGGCCGTCAGTGTTGATCCTTGACGAAGCGACGAGCTCCGTGGATACCCGGACCGAGGTGTTGGTGCAGAAAGCCATGAATGCCCTGCGCTCGGACCGGACCAGTTTTGTGATTGCGCACCGGCTCTCCACCATCCGCGACGCCGACCTCATCCTGGTGATGGAGGCCGGGCAGATCGTGGAGCAGGGAACCCACTCGGAACTGCTCGCCACGGGTGGGGCGTACTCCCGGCTGTACGAGGCGCAGTTCGCGGCGCCTGCGGCTGAGGTGTGATCTGAATTTGAGCCGCCGGCGGCTCAAGGAGGTCCCGAAGCGACGGTCTTTAGCCGCGGCCTCGGGCCACCGCGTAGGAGGGTTCGCGCAGCCGCTTGGTCCAGCCGTACGTTCCGGCGGTGGGAAGAGGGTTGAGGACCGGATCAAATCGCTCTGCGGTGTCCTCTGCGTGGTCTGCCAGCTTGAGCGTCAATGTTCCGAACCTTGTCCAAGCGCCGAGCGGGGTGGCGTGATGAAGCTCCAGCGTCCAGGATTCCCCGCCCAGGAGGGAACGGAACGCCGCCGGGTCCACTGGCAATTTCCCGGGGCTTTCGATGGTCCTTGCTGCTATGAGCACCGGACCCGTGTCTGATTTGTACGGCATCATGCTTGAGAAAACAGCGGCCGCGGCGTCCCGCCGCAGCCGGAGGACGAAGCGACCGATTCCCGTTGGTCCTGTGGTCGCGAGGAGCATGTCCGACAGCCTGTCCTGCTCCGTGAAGCGCACGGCAAGGCCGAGGATGTCGGGGAAGGCGTCCGGGAGACCCAGTGATCGCGACAGCCGGGCCTCCACCCGGTTGGTCCCTGCCGTGTCCAACCAAGGAATGCCCGACGGCTGGCGCTCTCCGTCATCCCGCTGCATCGTTCCAACCAATTGGATGCCCTTGGGATGGATGGGCCTCTGCGGACGCACGACTTTGATTCCCCGGAAGACCGCAGCAAACGCGGATCCTGCCCAAGCTTGCACTGTGCTGCTCAACGTATCCACGTGATCACCCTATGCGGGGGAACCATCGAATGACAGGTTCCTGACTTTCCCTTGTCTATCCTTCGCTCGGCCGGAGCTGCCTACGGCAACCGTGATGGCCGCAGCACGTTGGCGTCGCCGGCTTTGGTCCGGTCGAGCGGCACGGGGCTCACCAGTACTGCGGCCCCACGATGCAGCAGACCTCCCGAGATCACCTGGCAGCGCACACCACCGCGACCACGCATCGCTTTATGGGCACCGGGGGCCAACATTTCATCCATCCAGGCGCAAGGATGTGCTGGGCGACCGGCCTTCAACCGCACCACGTCCCCACCGGACTCAAGAGCGAACTCGTGACCAAGCAGCGGAGCCAGCTCGACTCCGCGCATCACCACGTTCCGCCGGGTCAACAGGGGATCGAGGGGCCCAACCTCGAGGTCCGCGGCAATCGATTCCAGTGCCTCCACGGCAAATACAGTCACGGCAGCATCCATGTGCGCGGCCTTGCCAAAGAACCTGTCGCCAACAATCCCTTTGCCGGCTACCAGCTCTGCCTGCTGCGCGTCGGTGGTGGGGACATCCGCGGCGCCTTCGCGGGCGCGGCCAAAGTAGGCGTGGGCCGGCGACACCAAAAGGTGCAGCACTTCGACGTCGTACCTGTACTCGGTGGTCATACCTCAACGCTAGCCCCCGGATGCAAACACTGCCCCGCAATGTAAAGGGTGCTTTACTTCATTAATGAGTAAAGCTTCCTTTACATCGAGGCGTGCACCAATCCATCACTACGTCTTGGCCGTCCTCCTCGGCGCCATACTGACCATCGCGGTTTCCGTCCTGGTGGGAGCATCAAACCCGGGCGATTTTTGGCTCGCTGCCGGAATTGGCGCTTTGTGTTCCGCCTACCCTGCAATGTCGCTCGGCGCCCGGGTCTTCGTTTCGAACAACACCGTCACCCGCGACGCCCAAGGCGGGCAGGGTGTCGAGGTGCAATGGATGCGCCAAGCCGGAGCCGGGGCGTTCCTCGACATACTGGTGGCCACCATCGTTATCGCCGGGGTGCTGGCTGTCGGCCGGTTTCAGGTCGAAACGCTCCCGGTCCTGCTCGGGCTCGTAGGGCTGAGTGCACTGGATGCCGGCTTGCGCTATCTGGCCATTCGCCACCGCGCACTGAAGTGAAGAACAACATCGCCGAGCGCCGGGCCTGGCGCCAATGGACGCAAGCGGACCTGGCTGCCGCACTCGGAGTTTCCCGGCAGACGGTCATCTCCATCGAGCGGGAAAAGTTTGATCCATCGTTGCCCTTGGCCTTCCTAATTGCAAAGACCTTCGAGTGTGCCATCGAGGACATCTTCACTGCCGATTGATGCACTGTGGCCCACGCCGCAGCGCTTTGATTGCCGCCCGGATACTGTTGCACGGTGAACTTTGCGGAGGCCCCCGACGGCACTGAACTCGCCTGGTCCGAGGCCGGGGAGGGCGAACCGCTGCTGTTGATCGCCGGACAGGCGACATCCATGGATGGTTGGGGCCCGACGGCGAAGCTGCTGTCCCGCTATTTCCGCGTCATCCGCTTCGATCACCGCGGGATCGGGCGGAGTGGGAAGGGCGACGCTGATCGATACACCACGCGACTCCTCGCGGAAGACGCTGCCGCCGTTCTCGAGGCCGCCGGCACGGATTTAGCGCACGTGTACGGCCATTCGATGGGAGGGCGGATCGGCCAGTGGCTGGCCATCGATCACCCGCAGAAGGTCAACGCTCTGATCCTCGCAGCCACGAGCGGAGGGAAGTCGCCGGAACCCGGAACGCAACCCGACAAGGCAGCAATGGAAGCCTTGGTCAGCGGGGACTTGTCCCGCCTTGAGCCTCTTTTCTTCGACGCTGAGTGGGTCTGCGCCAATCCCGAGGCGACACACGTGTTTTTCAACTCCCGCGCGTCGGCGTGGGCCAAAGCCCGGCACTTCAAAGCCAGTCGTGAGCATGATGCCTGGAATGAGCTCAGCGCCATCAAGGCCCCCACGCTGATTCTTCACGGCACCGGGGATGCGCTGACTCCCTTGCCCAACGCGACCCTGCTTCGCGAGCATATTCAGGGCTCGGTACTGGTGCGCGTACCCGGAGCGGGTCACGGCCTTCATCTGGATCACCCGGAGACGCTTGACTGGATCCGGCAATTCGTTGCCAGGAAGGCTCGCTGACTGCGGAACGACTTCTCCCTGCTTGGAAGGGCCAGCTTTGCACTCCGAGGCGGCGATCAGCTTCTCCGGGAGGCCGCTCCTTTGGCCACGTCGAAGAGCGATGTAAATGTATCCGCTAGCCAACTCCTGCTTTCTCCAGTGGAACCCTCAAAACCTCGAGCGCAGCCAGCAAATACGGGACCGGATCAGGATCTGACCCGGCGGCCCATTGCATCCACGCCTCGAAGGTCGTGGCAAGGTATGCGGCGCTGAGGAATCGCGCCGCTGAGTCGGAGAGGCCACTTTCGACCAGGAAGGCGAGGGCTTTCTCGCGCTGCGGTGCCAGGGACTCGTAGCTGCGGCTTGTCAGTTCGGCGTGCTCGGCGATCAGTCGGAGCCGGCCGCGGGTCACGGACAGGTCGGGAATGACGGCGGCCCCGGCGGCCGCCGCCTCACGCAGCCCCGCCAGCACATCGGCGTCGGACTTTCCCTGCTGGTGGAACGAGCCGAAGGCGAGTGTCGACGCCTCGACGACCGGCTCCGTGCCGCCCCACACAAGATCGGCCTTGCTGGCGAAGTAGCGGTAGAGGCTCTTGCGGCCAATGCCGGCGGCGCGGGCGATGTCCTCCATGGACGTGTTCTCATAGCCGTGCTCAGCGAACAGGTCCAGGGCTAGTCCGGCCACGGCGTCGGGGTCGATCGTGGCAGGGCGACCACTGGCGCGCTGGCGTTTGGCAGCTTCCGAAGTCATCCCTCCAGTATTCACTCTTACATAATGACACAGAGTGTCATAAGATGGCTGAACCACCCAGCAACCATCGGAAGGACATCATGGGCAACGACGCTTCATGGCAGGAGGCCACCACTTCCGGCCGCTTTGCCGGCAAGACCATCATCGTCACAGGCGCGGCTTCGGGAATCGGCCAAGCCACCGCACTGCGCATCGCGAAGGAAGGTGGCAGGGTCATTGCGGCCGACATCAGCAAAGAACGTCTGGATGCCCTGGTGGAAGAGAACAGTGGCTTGGACCTCGTCCCGGTGGCCGGCGATATCTCCACGGAGGAGACCGTTGCCGCCGTCGTGGCGGCTGCCGGCGCACGCGTGGACGCCCTGGCAAACGTCGCCGGCATCATGGACAACTTCGCCCCCATCCATGAGGTGGATGACGAACTCTGGGAACGTGTCTTCCGCATCAACGTCACTTCCCTCATGCGCCTGACCCGTGCCGTGGTGCCGATCATGCTGGAAGCCGGAACCGGTTCCGTAGTGAACGTTGCGTCCGAGGCTGGCCTGCGCGGCTCTGCCGCGGGTGCCGCCTACACCGCGTCCAAGCACGCCGTGGTGGGGCTGACGAAGAACTCGGCCGTAATGTACGGGCCCAAGGGACTGCGCTTCAACGCCGTGGCTCCTGGCCCCACCATCACCAACATTGTGGCCAATTGGGGGTCGCAGCTCGCAGCAGAACGGCTGGGCCCGCTGATGCAGGCGACGGTCCCGACTCCGGCCTCCGCAGCACAACTGGCTGCGTCCATCACGTTCCTCCTCAGTGACGACGGCACCAACATCAACGGCGCCATTTTGGCGTCCGACGGCGGGTGGTCAGCTCTATAGGGCTTTTCCACCGAGGTGCCGGACCAGCGCATCCACAATGGGCAGTTGACCTTTGACGAGTTTCGTCCGGGCCTCGGCTTCGTCGAACCATCGGGCATCGTCGATCTCCGGGAAATCCTTGATGACACCTGAACCTTTGGGCCATTCCATGGGAAAGGTGTTGCTGACGATCTCCTGCGGCTGGAAGTGGTTGGCTTCGGCAGTGAAGGCGGTAATGAGTTTGCCTGAGGGTTGCCGGAAAACTCCCAATAGCTCATAGTCGGCTGCCGGGGCCGGGGAGCCTATTTCTTCTGCGAATTCACGGTGCGCGGCCGCCAGGGGATCTTCATCCTCCGGGAACTCTCCCTTGGGTATGGACCATGCATGCTGGTCTTTCCGCGCCCAAAAAGGTCCGCCCATGTGGGCGATCCACAGCTGCAATTCACCGTTGCCCGAGGTGCGGTGGAGGAGAATGCCTGCGCTGCGGATCGTCATGGGTCTTCCTGGTTGCGTGCTGTCGGCGATAAGGACGGACCCGTCCAGAGTACTGCGGGGACCCCGGGCCGTTATCCAATTGATGTTGAAACCGTCATTTTCCATACCTGTTTCACTTCCAGCAGTTCACTTACTAATCGATAATCGAGGAGTTGCACGTTCCTCGGGGGTGGAACGTGACTGTGGCTTCCGGCACTTGCCGGAGGTATTTCTGGGCGCATCAGCAGGAGGAAACAGCAATGGCATCGTCAATGAGGCTCCTTCCACATGGGGGAAGAAAAGTAATGGGTTTGGCCGTCGTGATGGCGGTGGGTTTATCAATGTTTACGGGCATGGGTCCTTCGCATGCAGCGGATACAACGCCGATGGCAGAGGATCCCGGGCCGGTGGGCAGTTTTGCCTGGAAAGGGTTCAATTGGCAGAAGCGTTTCTGGGGCGGGGCACCCATGTACAACGCGAGCTGGGACGCCAACAACGTCAGCAACCCGGACGCCAACGGGCACGTCAAACTCTCCATCACCAACCCCACCGGGTCTGCGCCCATAGGGGCAGAGTTCCAATCCACACGTGAAGGCTTCGGTTACGGCACCTACAGCACCACAGTGGAGAAGGACGTCAGCGCGCTTCAGAAAGAAGTGGTGTGGGGCTGCCTGTTCACCTACGATCCTGCAGCCGAGCCGGGATATACGGAGATTGACCTCTGTGAAGCATCGGCATGGGGTGGAGGGGCAGCGTACGGCGAAAACTGGCCGGTAACGCAGGGCCATGGATATTGGTTCGACGCCACCAAACCTCCGGGGCAGGGCAACAACACGGTCACCTTCGATGTTACGAGTGCTCCGATCCTCACCCACAGGATGGTCTGGGAGCCGGGCAAGCTGACCTTCGAGACCTTCGCGGGGGAGGGCTACAGCGGAACCCTGTTGAAAAAGACCGTCTTGCAAGGATCCACGGTCCCGCTGCCGGCTAAGGAGCAGATCCACTTCAACCTCTGGGTCACCGGTGGCGGTGGCGGGGACGCGGCCCACGTCGCTCCCGAAACGGTCACCATCCGGGATTTCTCCTTTGTCCCGGGGATTCCCCTGACGGCTCCGACTCCCACGGTGTCCGGTACGGCGGCTGTCGGTTCAACGCTGACGGCCAACCCGGGAACGTGGACCACAGGAACAGCCTTGACGTATCAGTGGTACAGGAATGGGTTGGCGATTTCTGGAGCCACCGGGGCCACCCGCGTTCTTGCAGCCGCAGACCAAGGCACAAAACTGACCGTGCGGGTGACGGGCACCAAGACCGGCTATGCCACCACCACCAAGGAATCAGTGCCAACGTCGACGATTGTGGCCGGGACGTTGGTAGCGCCAACACCAACCATCACCGGGACGTTGACTGTGGGCTCCACACTCACAGCGGGGGTGGGCACCTGGACGTCGGGCACTACCTTGACGTACCAGTGGTATCGGTCCGGGGTGGCCATTACGGGTGCAACGGCTAAAACCTACACCTTGGTGGGCGCCGACCAGGCGGACACCATGAGCGTGAAGGTCACTGGTACCAAGGCGGGCTACACCACAGTGACCAAGACCTCGGCCAGCACGGCTCCGGTCAGCTAGCGGGAAACAACCAGCCCGCAGTTGTATCGCGCTGGGGGGAATAAGCGATACACCTGCGGGCTGGTTGGGCTTGATGTGGAAGAAGGCGTTAGGCCTTCTTCTCTGCGCGGACCGGAACGATCCTCCTGATGGCGAGACCGAGGGCCAGCATCGCGAATGCTGCGAGGGCGAACCAGAAAAGATCGCCAGCGCCTGTCATGGCCAGGGTTCCTGATCCGGTGGCTCCTACGAAGGCGCCTGCTGCGGGTCCGGCTGGGTTGTTGTACATGAGTCTTTACCAAACTTTCTTTCGGTTGAGTGCTGCATCCAGGTACGCCTTGGCGTGAACGGCCTGGAGGAAGATATCGATGACGGTTTCGTACATGGTTGCGGCCAGGAGCATGTATCTCCAGCCCCTGAAGCGCAGCGTCACGATGCGCTCCAGAACGAAAATTGCGGTGACTGCTATCCAGAAGGGCTGAAGGTTCAGGCCCATGCCCGTGGTGAGAGCGAAGATGATGGAGCCGAAGTAGGCCAGGGTCACCACGACGCCGATCATGGAGAGGAACTGACGCCCCCAGTAGGGCCTTGTGATCTTGGTCCACCCGTACTGCACGCAGTTCTCTACGGCGCCGCGCTTCCAGCGGAGCCGTTGGGCCCACAGTTCACGCCAGGTCGGCATGACCTCAGTGACCAAAGTGCAGTTGGACGGGGAAGCGATGCGGTAGCCGAGCGTCAACAGGGCGAAGGAGAGCTCGTTGTCTTCGGTCAGGACTGACGTGTCGTAGACGCCACCCTTGCCGTTGCCCGGGGGCAGCGTCCCCTCCAGCCGGGCTGCGACGACGTCGCGCAGTGTTTTGACGCGGAACAGGGCTGCCGTTCCGGTCACCACCAGGCACTTTCCGTGGAGGCGCTTGACGTCGCGGGCGTAGCGGGCGTACTCATTCCGCTGCAAGTGCCCCACGAAACCGCCACCCGGTCCGCCACTGAAGACTCCGCCCACGGCTCCGAGGAGTTCGTCGGCCAACAGGTTCTTCGTGGCGTTTTCGATGAAGTCCAGGGCGAGCTGCGAGTCGGCATCCTGCACCAGGACCAAGTCCTCGGGGTCGGCATCGGGAAGCAACTCGCTGAGGGCGAAGTTGAGGGCTCCGGCCTTCTTGTCCTTGTTGCCGACCGTGCGCATGACCTCCACGCCCTGGGCAAGCGCAAGAGCCTCGGTGTCGTCGGTGCAGTTGTCCGCCACCACAATGATGCGGTCCGGGCGGCGGCTCTGGTTGTTCAGCGAGACCAAGGTCTCGGTGATGCCGGAGGACTCGTTGTGGGCCGGAACCAGGACAGTGACCACTCCGCCGGGGGCACGGTGGGATCCGTGGGGCGCGGCGGCCGTTGCCAGCGGGTCTGATTCGGCCGTGTATTCCGTGATGTCCGTCAGCATTGTGATCCCTCCGTTCGTGCGTTGAAAGCGTTGACTCACTTAGAGTTCCAACGCCAACGCAAGAAAGGCGCAGGCAAAGCGTCAAGGATTTATCAAGGTTTGCTCAGGACTTACCGTGAGGCGTCACGAAACGGGTTCGAGGACCACTGGTGCGCTTGATGGACGTGTCCACGGGGCGGTTTTAACGCAAGAGGACGACGCCGGTAAGTACCGGCGTCGTCCTCTTGCGTTTGGTGTGAGCTGCTTAGCGGCTCAGGCTCACCGTGAAGGTCTTGGGTCCGCTGAGGGTCACTGCAATTCCGCAGTTTTCTGCAGCTGCCCGGTGTGAGAGGGACTGGATGGCGGCATCGATGGTGTGGTCGATGGCCGACTTGTCCCAGATTTTCAGCGTGATGGAGTCAGTATGTGTCGTCATTGTCAGTACTTTCACTCAGGCCGTAAACAGCCCCAAGCCTCTTCGCCCGGGGCCGCATCCTCGTCGGTGAGGATTGCTGATTCAGCTTGTATGGGAACGAATTCCCTCATTCATGGTTCATGCTGCCCACCATGGTTGACAAGCGAAGCGCGCCAAGTGTGACCGATTACACGTTGCTCATTACTTTGTGTAACCAGTGCTGACGCTGAGCTCCCGCCAACGGTCAACCGCCCGGACGTCGCCGTCGTCGGGTATTCGGTGGTCAGGTCCTGGAGCGCAGGCACTTATCGTTCCACTACGTCCACGGCCCGCCGCCGCTGGGTCAGCCGTTGACGTACCCCATGTGCTGGGCGTTGTACCGATCGCCGTGGACGCCTATGTTCCGGACGATCGCGTCGAGGTCGGCGCGCTCATCGGCGGACAGTGCGAGCTGCGTTGCGGCCACGTTTTCCTGGATGCGCTCCGTGCGGCGGGTACCCGGGATCGGCACGATCCACGGTTGCTGCATCAGCAGCCAGGCCAGGGCGATCTGCCCGGGCGTTGCCCCCTTCGCCGCTGCGAGCGTCTTCACGTGGTCGATGAGTGCCTGGTTGGCCGCGAGATTCCCTGCTTCGAAACGCGGCACCCGGGAGCGGATGTCGCCCTCGGTGAAGCTGGTGGAGGTGTCCACGGCGCCGGTGAGGAACCCCTTGCCCAGCGGGCTGAACGGGACGAATCCGATGCCGAGCCGCGCAAGGACAGGCAGCACCTCGGCTTCGGGGTCGCGGGTCCAGAGTGAATATTCGCTTTGGACAGCAGTGACTGGGTGCACTGCGTGAGCACGCCGGATGGTGTCCGCGGAGGCCTCAGAGAGGCCGAAGTGCTTGACCTTGCCCTCGGCTATGAGCTCGCCGATCGTGCCGGCGACGTCCTCGATCGGCACGGCGGGGTCAACCCGGTGCTGGTAGAACAGGTCGATCACGTCGGTACGCAGCCGCTTTAGCGATTCCTCTGCGACGCGGCGGATCTGGTCTGGCCGGCTGTCAAGGCCGACACTCTTGCCGTCGCGAATGTCCCAACCGAACTTGGTGGCGATGACGACCTGGTCGCGGATCGGCTCCAGAGCCTCACCCACCAGCTCCTCGTTGACGTAGGGCCCGTAGACCTCTGCGGTGTCGAAGAAGGTGACCCCTTCGTCGACGGCCGAGCGCAGCACGGCGACCATCTCGTCCCTGCTGCCCGGGTTGGGACCATAGCTCTGGGACATACCCATTGCGCCGAGTCCGAGTGCGGAGACCTTCAGGCCTTGGCCGAGTGTTCTGGTGTGCATGATCAGTCCTTCGTAGTGGAGGTGTGCTTGAGTGCAAGCCCGCCAAGCCACCGTGTCCTGTGACCGCCAGTCCGCTCTGCTCGGGGCTGATACTCGCCCGACGGGACATGAGGAACTGGCGTGCATCGTCCCGGTATTCATACGGACAACGCTATTATGGCCATCGCCGCAGAGGGAGTCCCCACTGGTACACCCTTCACTGGAGACCCATCTCCTCTGTCAGGCCGTCGGCAAATCCAGTGTGTAGACCACCAGCTGCACCTTCGGCGCAGGCCGCTCCTTCTCACGCCCGGGCCGGCGGACGTAGCCCAGGCGCCGGTAGAGGCGCTGAGACGTCTCATTGTCGACGGCGGTGTCCAGCACCACGCGCTCGGCACCACGGGATGCGGCGAGGCGGGCGGATTCGTTCAAGAGTTTTTGGCCAAGACCCGCGCGGCGGGCCTCAGGCAGCACGGCCAAAAGCCTCAGCTCCACTTCACCTTCCTGCGCCTGCCGGCTGAGGCTTGAGCCGAAGGGCAGGAGGCTGGCAGTACCCACCAGGCGTCCGGTTTCTTCGTCTGCCGCGACCAGCAGCACACCTTCGCGGGCCCTGGCCGCAGCATCCAGCAAAAGGCCGAGCCGCTCTTCGTCGGGCTGATGGGCGCCGGGAAGATGATGTCCGAAGCCTTCGTACGTCAGCCGCCCCACGGCGTCGTACTCTTCCGGGAGCGCCTCACGGATCACATACGTGTCGGCGGCGACGGTCTGCGTGGTGGTCATGGTCGTCCTTTCGGCTGCGGATCGAGTCCGAGGTGTGATTTCAGCGTGGTCCCCGAGTACTCGGTGCGGGCGAGGCCGCGTTCCTGGAGGAGGGGAATGACGCCGGAGGCGAAGCGATCCAAGTCCTGGGGGAGGAGGGAAAACATGAGGTTGAAACCGTCGGCGGCACCTCCTGCGTGCCAGCGTTCCAGGGAGTCCGCCACGTGATGCGGGGTGCCGATGAAGTCGTCGTTCCGTTTGTCGCCGGTGAGTATTGAGTAGAGGTCCTTGAGCGTGACCTCATCCTCACGTCCGCGGATCTGTTCTCCGGCGGAGCGGAAATCGGTGCGCGGCTGCGCAATGGTGGGAATGCCGGACTGGGCTACGGTGGCGTCTGCTCCGAGCCCGGTGAAATCGAGTTGGCCGGCGAAATACTCCTGTAGAAAGTCCAGGACCTGCTGATCAGTGATGAGCCTGTCCAGCTCGCGGATACGTTCCAAGGCCTCGTCGCGGGTGTCTGCCACTACAGGAGAGATGGCTTGGTAGATGAAGAGTTCGTCGGGATTACGGCCAAACGCCGCCGCCTGGGCACGGACGGATTCACGGTAGCTCCGGGCCTGCGGAATGTCCGGATGACTCGCGAAGAGGGCGTTGGCGAAGCGCGCTCCCAGCTGCTGCCCCGGAACCGAGGTTCCGGCCTGGGCCAGCAAGGGGGAGTGCTGGGGTGAGGGGCCGATGTTGAGTGGACCGGCAACTGTGAAGAATTCTCCCTGGTAATCCACCCGGCTGAGCTTGTGTCGGTCAAAGAACCTGCCGGCCTCCTTGTCGTACAGGAAAGCGTCCTGGTCCCAGGAATTCCAAAGGCCCTGGGTGACCTCAACGAACTCTTCGGCGCGGCGGTACCGCAGGCTGTGGTCGAAGTGCTGGTCGGCGCTGAAATTACCTGCCGTGCTGTTGGTCAGGTCCCGGGTGGTGACGATGTTCCAACCGACGCGGCCACCACTGATGTGGTCCGCGGTGAGAGCTGCTCGGGCAAAGTTGTAGGGCTCGTCATAAGAGGTGGAGGACGTGGCGATGAGGCCGATCCTGTTGGTGACCGCGCCAAGGGCAGTGACCAGGCCGATGGGGTCGAACCTGTTGAGGATACCGGGGTTGGATGTCTCGTCGATGGCAAGGGAGTCGCCCAGGAAGATCGCATCGAACTTGGCGTCTTCGGCTATCCTGGCGAGTTTTACCTGGTGCCCGAAGTCGATGCTGGCTTGGGGAAACGCCGTTTCATGGCGCCACGAAGCCAGATGAATGCCGGTACCTACGAGGTAGGCGAAGAAGTGGATCTGCTGGCGTTCACGGGTGAGTATCTGGTTCATGGGCCTGTTCAGTGCTGTTCGGAGTCAGGAAAGGTTGAGGGACGGCGGCGCTCTGTGGCGCAGGGCCGCCGTCCCCCACGTGCTACTTGGTCTTCTTGATGGCCTCTTCTTCAGCGGTCAGGACTTCCTGCAGCTTGGCCGCTGTCCAGTCCGCCTTGAACTGAAGGTTGCCGTCGTTCAGTTTGGTCACCGAAGCCTCAACCTCGGGCGAGTGATAGGCGTCCACGATCTTCTTCCAGGTGGGATCGTCCTTGCGATCGGCCTTCACCACGAAGCCGTTGATGTACGGGGCCAGGGACTCCGAGTTCAGGTCTTCCTTGAAGATGATCTTCTCGTCACCCAGTCCGCCCTTTTGGGCCTGGGTGTTGTTGACGACGGCAGCATCCGTGGTGCCCTTGAGCGCGTTGACAGTCTGGTTGCTGTCCACTGGGACTACCTTGATCTTGCTGGAGGTGATCTCAGCCGGGGTGGACAGCGAGTTGCCGCCGTCCTTGAGCTGCAGCAAACCGGCGGTCTGCAGGTTCAGCAGGGCACGGGCCTGGTTGGTGGGGTTGTTCGGGATGGCAACTTCGGCGTCCGCGGGCAGTTCCTCAACGGACTTGAACTTCTCCGAGTACAGCGCCAGCGGGTACACGGCGGTGGCACCCACCGGAACCAGCGTGCCGTTGCTGTTGACGTTGAACTGGGACAAGTACTTGAGGTGCTGGAACAGGTTGATGTCCACCTGGCCCTGCTGGGTTGCCGTGTTGATCTGCGCACCGTCCGTGAAGTTCTTGACCTCCAGCTCAATGCCCTGGTCCTTCAACTTGTTCTTCAACAAGGTCCAGTGTTCTTCGGCGCCGTCGTCGACGCCGATGACTACCTTGGTGGTCGCAGAGGTCGCGGAACCACTTGAAGCACCTCCGCATGCTGAGAGCGATAGGGCGGCGATCAGGCCGACGGCGGCAACTAACAGGCGGTTCTTCATGATGCTTCTCCGTACAAAGGGTATTGATGCGAATGGAAGGTACGGGGTGTCCCCCTGCCCCACGCTAGGCAGCGCGGGCAGTAGGAATCGAACGCGTCCGCAATACTCCGACGCGCATCGTCAAGGAAAGAAACCGCAGGTCACAGGGGGTCACGGGGTTCGATCTGCGGGCTCGCGCGCTGTTGGAATGGGCATCCAATCAACCCCAAAAGGAGGCTCCGGTGAGCGCGATCGTTTCGCTGCGCGGCGTCAGCAAACTGTTCCCGGTCCAAGGTGGCAACCGCGCCCAAGGAAGCAAACGCGCGGGCAACAGGACCACGGAGCCGGTACGCGCCGTCGACCATGTCACCCTGGACGTGGAGGAGGGGACCGTCGTAGGCATCGTCGGATACTCGGGGGCGGGCAAATCCACCCTCGTCCGGCTGCTCAACGGGCTGGAACGTCCCACGGAGGGGCAGGTCTTCGTCAAAGGCCAGGACATCTCGTCCCTCCCGGAAAGCGAACTCCGGAAGGTTCGCGCCGGCATCGGCATGATCTTCCAACAGTTCAACCTCCTGAAGTCCCGCACCGTGTTCGGGAACGTTGCCTACCCACTCAAGGTGGCCGGCTGGCCCAAGGACAAAATCAAGCCACGAGTGGACGAGCTCCTGGAGTTCGTGGGCATCGCTGACAAGGCTGGCTCCTACCCGCGGCGGCTTTCCGGCGGGCAGCAGCAACGCGTCGGCATCGCCCGCGCACTGGCGAACGCACCGGACATCCTCCTCGCCGACGAAGCCACCAGCGCACTGGACCCGGAAACCACCCGCGACGTCCTCCGCTTGCTCCGGCGTATCAACAAGGAACTTGGGACCACCGTTGTGGTGATTACCCACGAGATGCACGTGGTCCGGGAAATCTGCGACACCGTGGTGATGATGGAATCCGGCAAGGTGGTGGAAGCCGGGCCAACGTACTCCGTGTTCGCCAACCCCCACAGCGGCTCCACCCAGCGCTTCGTTTCCACAGCAGTCCACGGCACCCCCGAACCGGACACCGTAAGCCGGCTTGCTGCCGCGCATCCGGGCCGGCTCGTCTCCATCGGCATCTCCGAGGCTGCGCCCACGCCCTTGGTTGCTGCCACCTTTGAACGCCACGGTGTCGGCTCCAGCGTCGTGTTCGGCGGTGTCACGGAGATCCAGAACAAGATCCTCGGCACCCTCACGTATGAGCTCACGGGCAGCGACGACGCCATCGACGCCGCGCTCGCCGACTTAGGCGATGTCACCGCCGTCGAACGCCAAACGGCCGCCGATGGTGCCGTTCCGCACCTTCCCGTCCCCGCGAACGCCGGAGAATAACCATGACCGACTGGACAACGCTCCTGCCCGTCCTGGGCGAATCCTTCCAACAGACCATCTACATGGTGGTCATCACCGTGCTGCTGAGCGGCGCCGCCGGGCTGGCGCTGGGTGTCACGCTCTACGCCACCAGGCCGGGAAACCTGTTCGCCAACAAGGCCGTGTTCCCGGTCCTGAACTTCCTGGTCAACATCATCCGGCCCATCCCGTTCATCATCTTCATCACGGCCATCGCCCCGCTGACGCTGATCGTCATGGGAACCACCATCGGCACCACGGCCGCGATCCTGCCCATGGCGCTCATGGCCGGCGTCGTCATTGGGCGTGTGGTGGAACAAAACCTGGTTGCATCCGATCCCGGTGTGGTGGAAGCCGCCCGGGCCATGGGTGACAGCCGCCTGCACATCCTGTGGTCCGTGGTGATTCCCGAGTCGCTGGCGCCGCTGATCCTGGGTTACACGTTCATGATCATCGCCATCGTGGACATGTCCGCCATGGCCGGGTACATCGGCGGCGGTGGTTTGGGCAACTTCGCCATCATGTACGGCTACCAGCAGTTCAACTGGGAAGTCACCCTGGTGACCGTGCTGATCATCATCGTCATGGTCCAGGCCGCGCAGTTGCTGGGTAACTTCCTGGCCCAGCGCATCCTCCGCCGCTAACTCTTTTCAAGGGAGAACCACAATGCCTATCGAATTCCTCGGCATGGGTGCCGGCAACGATTCGACGGAGACGTCGGCGGCTACAACGCCGTTCTTCGACCCCCAGTACGCTGCCCGTATCGCGAAGATCCATGAGGACAACAACTGGGATCACGTCCTGTTCGCGTACAACTCCACCACACAGGACCCCTCGGTCCACGCAGCGTGGGTGGCGGCGAACACGGAGCGGATCCAGCTGAGGTTGGCGCACAGGCCCAACGTTTCCCACCCAACGTTCGCGGCGCGCTCCTTCCTGACGCTCGACCACATCGCCCAAGGCCGGCTGACCGTGCACTTCATCACCGGCGGTAGCCAGGCGGACCAAGCCCGCGAAGGTGATTTCCTTGCCAAGGATGCCCGGTACGGCCGGACGCAGGAATACATGCAGATCGTCCGGCGGGCCTGGTCCGGTGATTCGTTCAGTTGGGACAGTGAGCACTACCGGTTTGAAGACTTCGCTTCTGGTCTGGCGCCCTTTGCGGGGAAACGCCCGGGGATTTCCTTTGGCGGATCCTCCGAGGCTGCCTGGTCCGTGGGTGCCGCGGAGGCCGATATCTATGCGCTCTTTGGAGAGCCGTTGGCGGATGCTGCCGGGCAGCAGGAGCAGATCCTTGCGCGGGCGGCGGCCCTCGGACGCACTCATCCCCTGCGCTGGCAGATTGCGTTCCGGCCCATTGTCGCGCCAACTGATGAGCTCGCGTGGGAGAAAGCACACGCCATCCTGGGCACCTTCGAGGCCCGGCGGTCTGCCGGCGAGGTGATCGATCCTGTCCGCCACTACAACCAGAAGCCCGAAGCGGCCGGGACACAGCGACTCCTCGCCGCGGCTGAGCGCGGGGCCCTCCATGACCGTGCCCTCTGGACGGCCCTCGCCAAAGCGGCAGGCGGCGGAGGAGGAAGCGCGACGGCGTTGGTGGGCTCCTACGACACCGTCACCCAGGCGATCCTGGACTACCACGACCTCGGATTCGAGATCTTCGGCCTCCGTGGCTACGACTTCGTCCCGGACGCCCTTGAGTTCGGGCAGCACGTTATTCCGCAGCTCAAGCAGGAAGTGGCCCACCGGGAGCAGGGCAGAAGCGCCGAGGAGTTGCGCGCCGGCCAAGCGGCCGCCCGGGCCCGCGCCTTGGCCGTGCCTTCCTGACCCTCTTTGAGCTCCACCATCAATGAAATTAACCAATTCCGGTTCTTGGCTTCCTTTGACGCCAAAGTCGGTGAGGAAGGAACGCGATGAGTGGCCCAGGAAAACGTTCTGCCCTCTGGCTTTGCCTGGGTGCAGGATTCATCACGCTGCTGGACCAGTCAATGTTCGTGCTGGCAGTCCCCGCGATGTCTGCTTCCCTTCACGCCGACCCTGGCTCCGTCCAGTGGATACTTGCGAGCTACTCGCTGGCGTTCGGCGTCGCCTTGGTTCCCGCCGGCAGGTTGGGCGACATCGTTGGGCGGCGCACGCTCTTCATTGCCGGCATCGCCGTCTTCGGAGCCTCCAGCCTGGTGGGCGGCCTGGCCACTGACCCATCGTTGGTCATCATTGCCCGGCTCCTCCAAGGATTCGGCGCCGGCACTTTGAATCCGCAGGTGCTTGGCCTCCTGCAGGACATCTACTCCGGACAAGACCGCGCCAAAGCACTGGGCGCCTACGCAGCCGCCGGTGGATCCGCCGCGGTCTGCGGCCCGCTGATCGGCGGATTGATCCTCTCGCTGGGCGACCCCTCGATCGGATGGCGGATACTGTTCCTCGCGAACGTCCCTTTGGTGCTGATCCTGGTGCCATTGGCCTTCCGGCTCCTGCCACGGCCGGCAAGCCAACGCGCCGAAACCACCAGACCATCGGTAGACCTCCTTGGCGCGTTGTTGCTGGGGACAGTGGTGGTGGCATCACTCATTCCCACGATCTACGGCGCGGGCACTATTGCTGTCACCTCACTGGGGATCGGTGCAGGTGCGCTCCTGGCCTTCGCCGGCTGGGAGATCCTCTACCACCGGCGCGGCCGGACTCCGTTGCTCAGTGCCTCGCTCGCGACATCCAGAGGCTACGCGCTGGGCGTTGTGGTGGCGCTTTGCCAATTCGGCGTCGGTGCTGGAATGGCCGCTGTGACCGCCTTCTACTTCCTCTCCGGGACGGGGCTGGCACCGTTGGCGGCCGCAGCCATCCTGGCTCCGCAAGCGGCGGGAATGCTGTTGGCGTCCAGCTTCAGTTGGCGCTTTGTTGCCCGCTACGGGCGTGCCGGGATCGTGTACGCGCTGGTGGGCAGCTTGGCCTGCCTGGTGGCAAAGGACCTTTCCGTGCAAGGACTCGACGGCGGGACGGCGGCACTTGCTGTGGCCGGCGTCGGGCTGCTCCAAGGCGTGGCAACCGGACTGGTTGTGGCGCCGAACCAGACACTCACTCTTGCGCACGCGCCCGTGGGTGCCGCCGGTGTGGCAGCAGGCTTCTACCAACTCAGCCAGCGGTTTGCGGCGGCACTCTGCTCGGCTGCAGCGGCCGGCATGTTCCTGCAGGCGCAGGGTGCGGCCACCGGGGAAGCGTCCAAGAATGCCTTCCATCAAGGAATGGTGATGTGCTCCATCCTGCTGGGTATCGCACTGGTGGCCGGCGGACTCGACTGGCTGCGTGAGGCGGGGGACGGCAGAAACGCACGCGCCGCCGTCGTGACTTCCGGAAAGGAAGCCGCGACGACGGCGGCGGTACTGACGCCGGAATGCCCGGCGACGGCGGGTACTCAGCGCTCGGCGGCCACCGCCCCGGTGGACGCCTGAGCCGTGCCGGCCGGCTGGTCGGTGGGCCCGGTGGTGGGGATGCCGGCGTCGCGGAGGGCCGGGAAGCCGCCATCGACGTGAACGGCGTTGGCGTAGCCGAGGGCCTTGAGCTTCTGTGCGACGGGACGTGAACCGTTCACGGAGCCGCAGAACACCACGATGTCCTGGTCCGTGCCGCTGACCTGCGCAAGACGATGGGCGGACTCCGGGCTGAAGTCCTCTTCCACATGCTCGCGGTTCACGATCACAGCACCGGGAACTGCTCCGGTACTGGCCCGGCCACCTTCGCTGCGGACGTCGATCAGCAGGGCGCCTTCCTCGATGAGAGTGGCGGCTTCCGCGGCGGTGATGAGTTGGTTGTCTTCCTGGGTTGTGTCTTTAAGGCCGGTGGTTTCGATGGACATGGTGCTCCTTGTTCTTGAGTGAATGATGGTGGGTGGAAAGGACAAGCTAGAGACCCCAAGCCTCGGCGAGCAACTGGTAGGAGTTCTCACGGTCTGCAGGATCGTGGGCAATGGTGGTGATGAGCAATTCCTGCGCTCCGGTGGCACGTTGCAGCGTGCGGAGTCCATCGCGGACCTGGTGCGGATCGCCAACAAACCTGGTGTCGACGCGGTCCTTGACCAGCTCCGCAGCCTCGGCATCCAAGGACACCTCCAAGGCGTCTTCCGGAGAAGGATACGGAATGGCGCCGTGGCCGCTGCGGATGCCGTGAACCCAGTGCTCGTATCCTCGGGCCAGGCGGTGGGCTTGTCGTTCATCGGGCGCCACCAGGACATCCGCCGAGACGATCACGTGCGGTGCCTGCAAGGCAGCGGACGGCTTGAAATGGGAGCGGTACTCGGCGACGGAATCCAGTACGCCCGCCGGTGCGACGTGGTAGTTCGCGCCGAAGGGGAGTCCCAGCTTGCCGGCCAACCGTGCGCTGGGACCGGCTGTTGAGCCGTGGATCCAGAACTGCGGCGCCTGCCCCAACGCCGGTGTGGCAGTGACTTCCTCGCCGTGCTTGGTGCGGTAAGCACCCGTGAAGAAGCCGATGATGTCCTGGATGTCGTTCTCGAAGTTGTCCGTATCTCCGGGGAAGCGCCCCAGCAACTCGCCCTGCAGTCGGAACTTCCTCGGCAGGACAGCTCCAAAAATAGGCCGCGGTGCCGGGACCAGGAGGCCGTCGATAACACGGTCGGCGGGCCCGGCTTCGGCGGAACCAGCCGGTGGGACGACTCCCGGAGCCGGTTCGCCGGACGATTTCGGAGGCCCGGAGCGCCCGAAGCCCAGATCCAGCCGGTCGGGAAATACGGCGGCAAGGGTTCCGATGCTTTCAGCGATCTGCAACGGGCGGTAATTCCCCAGCAGGGTGGCAGCAGTTCCGACGCGGATGGTGCGGGTGGCTGACGCCACCAGGCCGGCCAGGATATGCGGTGCAGAACCTGCCACTCCCGTGTTCAGGTGGTGCTCAGCCAGCCAATACCGCGAGTACCCGGCAGCCTCGGCAGCGACGGCGAGGGCGAGCGTGCTGCGCAGTGCCTCACCGGGTGTTTGTCCGGATGACACCGGGCTTAGATCGAGGACGGACAGCGGGGTGATGGGAGGCGTCGGCATGGCACGACACTACGGACGCACCTTGCCGGGCCAAAGCTGGAGCGTCACCCCGCTCAATCCGGCTCAACCCTGCGAAATCCTGGGAAATCCGGGGAAACGGACCGTCATAAGAACGCCTTTGTTGCCCCGGAATGAGGACTTCCCGGTGGATGCCGGTGGGCGGCCGATGGTGCAGATCGCTGGGATTTCGAACAAATAGCACCAAACTCTCACAGTCATTTCCTGTCAAACCCTTGACCGGGCCGTTGAGACGCTGGTAAACCTTGTGGGCGGAAAGCGTTTTCTCACACAACCCACCACCGGCGCCTAAGTGGCGCGGCGCTTTGGGCGACATGAGTGAAACGTTCCAAAAAAGTGCGTGCAGACCCACTGCCGCCCATCAAAGGAGATGTTCTTTGGCTTACCCCTCGAAATGTTCCTACCGCCCCTCCCGTGGCCGTGCGTGGAAAGCAGTCCCGCTCGCGGCCTCCGCTTCACTCGCTGCCGCGGCCATCGCGCTGACGGGTGTCCCACTCGCCCAAGCAGCCCCCACCCAACTCCCGCAGGCAGCGCAAGCCGGCCTTCCCGGCGTCGTGCCTGCCGCGAAAGACGCAGCATCGCTGAAGCGCCAAGTGGAAAACCTGGACCGGGCGCCGGTTGCGGTTCTGACGGACCAAGGTGTCACCGTGAGTTGGCGCATGCTGGGCCTGGACAAAGACAGCATCGGCTTCCAGGTCCTGCGCGATGGCGTCAACATCACTCCCGAGCCCATCCGCAATGCCACCATGTTCGTGGACCCCACAGGCACGGCACAGTCCAGCTATGTCATCAAGACCGTCGGAAACGGACAGGGCCAGGACAAACTGACCGAAGCCGTGACGCCACTGGCGCAGAACTACTTGGCCATTAAGCTCGACAAACCGGCTGACGGAGTGACCCCGGACGGCAAGGCTTACACGTACTCGGCCAACGACGCCACCGTCGCGGACCTCGACGGCGACGGCAAGTACGAGGTCATCCAGACCTGGTCGCCGTCCAATGCCAAGGACAACTCCCAGTCCGGCTACACGGGCAATGTCTACGTGGACGCCTACAAGCTGGACGGAACCAAGCTGTGGCGCATTGACCTGGGCCGCAACATCCGCGCCGGCGCGCACTACACCCAGGTCCTGGCCTACGACTTCGACGGCGACGGCAAAGCCGAAGTGGCCTTCAAGACGGCCGACGGCACCCGCGATGCGGCCGGTACCGTGATTGGAAACGCCGACGCCGACTTCCGCAACACCGCCGGCTACGTCCTGTCCGGTCCCGAATTCCTCACCGTCTTCAAGGGGGAAACCGGAACCATCCTGGACACCGTGGCCTACGAGCCCGAGCGCGGCACGGTAGCCAGCTGGGGCGACAACTACGGCAACCGGGTGGACCGCTTCCTGGCCGGCGTGGCCTACCTCGACGGCGAGCACCCCTCCATGATGTTCAGCCGCGGCTACTACACCCGCACGGTCCTGGTGACGTACGACCTCGTCAACGGCAAGCTGGTGAAGCGCTGGGCGTTCGATTCAAACCTGGCCGGCGATCAGTACAAGGGGCAGGGCAACCACAACCTCTCGGTCGCCGACGTAGATCAGGACGGCAAGGACGAGTTCGTCTTCGGTTCCATGACCATCGACGACAATGGCCAGCCGTTGTACAACACCAAACTTGGCCACGGCGATGCCATCCACACAAGCGACCTGGACCCGTCGAGGCCCGGACTGGAAACCTTCGCCGTCCACGAAAGCATGAGCCAGAGCGGCAACCGCGGCGCGACCTTCCGTGATGCCGCGACAGGCGAGGTGCTGTGGAGCATCCCGGCCATCAAGGACACCGGCCGTGGCGCGGCAGGCGACATCGATCCCCGCTACGCCGGAGCTGAAGGCTGGGCCATTGGCGGAACGGCGGCCTGGGATTCACCCGTCGGTCAGCTCATGTCAGCCCATGGTGAATTGATTGCCGAGAAGATCCCGGCCGCCAACTTCCTGGCCTGGTGGGATGGCGACCTGCTGCGTGAGATCGTGGACCACGATTACGACGCCACCGTGTCCCGCGGCGTTCCCACCATTTCCAAGTGGAACTGGGAAACGGAAACCAGTGACCGCCTCCTGACCGCTGAGGGCGCCCGCAGCAACAACACCACTAAGGGAAACCCGTCCATCCAGGCTGACATCCTGGGCGACTGGCGCGAAGAGATCGCGTGGCCGTCCACGGACAGCTCCGAGCTGCGGATCTACACCACCACGGCTCCCACCGAGGTCCGGCTGCGGACCCTGATGCACGACACCGTCTACCGGACAGCCGTTGCCCGTGAGAACGTTGCCTACAACCAGCCGCCGCACCCGAGCTTCTTCATCGGTGAGGGTATGCAGCCGCCGGCGATGCCCGCGGTCGTGTACACCGGCACCAAGAAGTAGCCGCAGCTGTTAACGAAAAGTGCCGCCCGGGTCGCGTTGACCCGGGTGGCACTTCAGCGTGGTCGGCTGCAAGCCCTACCTTTGTCCGGGCAGCCCACCCATCGGTGGAATGAAGCCTTCTCCGCGGTCCTCGTCGTCCTTCCGCTCAGCGGCGCTGCGGGTATCGCTGTCAGCCGTCTCATCCGAGTCGCCGTCCAGGTCGGCAAGACCGTTGGTCTGGTCGAACGGGTGGGTGACGGGGTCGACGATCGGCGTTGTGTCCGGGGCGCCGGGTGAAGGGTCGACGGCGGCAGCCGCTGTTCCGGTGGTACCTGCCGGTCCGCTGGTGGTGGCCGGAGTTGCGGTGGGCGCGGAGGTTTCCGGTGCCTGCTTTTCGATGTACTCCTTGAACTTCTTCAAGTCGGACTCAGCCTGCCTTTCGATGACGTGCAGTTTGTCCCCGAGGAATTCGAGGACGCCATGGGGTTCGTATTCCAGGGACAGATGCAGTGATGTTTGGCTGGGGCCGGCTTCCTTGAAATCCACCCAACCTGCATTCTTGACACCGTCCACGGCGGCCCAGGCCACGGCCCGGTCCACGTCCTGCTGAACGATCCTGGCTTCCCAGCGGCGATGGACGCCTGCGATTTCGGCCACCCATTCCAGCCGGTCGTCGCCCAGCCGCGTCACGCGTTCCACCCCGCCCATGAAGTGCGGGAATTCCTCGAACCGCGTCCACTGCCTGTAGGCCGTACTGATCGGAACGTTGACCATGATCGTCTTATTTACCTTCGTGGTCATGATGTCCGCCTCCTCCTTGACTCGATATTGATCAGCATACTTACAGTATCGGGCTTTTTGGAGGGATGGAACAGGGCCTGAGAGTGCAGGGCTAGTCGATCACCCGGCCGTTCTGTACGAGGTGCTCCAGATGCCCGGAGATATCGGCCAACACGGCGATGTCTGCCACCGGGTCGGCGCCGAGCACCAGCAGGTCCGCGTCCGCTCCCGGGGCAACCACGCCAATTTCGCCTTCACGCTCCAGTAGTTGGGCCGCCGTCGTGGTCGCCGAGCGAATGGCGTCAATCGCGGGCTGAACCTTGCCCAGCAGCCTGAATTGTTCGTTCTGGTGGCGGTGCATTCCGCCCAGAAGGTCCGAGCCGAAGGCCATTTTGACGCCGGCCTCGTGGGCACGCGCGATCGCTTCGAGCCCGCTGGTGAGGACGGAGTCCACTTTGGCCCACATGTCCTCGGTCAGCCCGAATTCCTTGCCCTCTTCCTTCAGTGCCCAATAGGTGACCAGCGTCGGGACCAGGAAAGCATCCATTTCGAGGAAGAGGTTGAGGCTCTGGTCGTCCAGCAGGTTGCCGTGTTCGATCGAGCGGACGCCGGCTTCCAGTGCGCGGTTGATGGCTTTGGCGGTGTAGGCATGGGCCGCGACGTAGCGGTTTGCCGCCTGGGCTTCTTCGACCGCGGCGCGCATCTCTTCCATGGAGTACTGGGTGGAGTCGATGCGGTCGGTGGGGGAGGAGACGCCGCCGGACGCCATGATCTTGATGTGGTGGGCGCCCTTGCGGATCTCGTCGCGGGCGGCAGCGCGGACTGCATCAACGCCGTCGGCCACCCGTCCGATACCGCAGCATCCGCGGCCATTGGGATCGTGGTCTTCGCCCGGCAACCGCATGTCACCGTGACCACCGGTCTGGCTGAGCGCGTGGCCGCAGAAGTGGATCTTCGGTCCCTCCAGCAGACCTTCCTGCTGTGCCATGGCCAATCCAAAATCAGCTCCGGACAGGTCGCGGACCGTGGTGAACCCGCGGCGCAGCATCGCACCCATGATGCGGGCGGTCTGCGCATAGACGTAGGACGGCGGCGTATACGTCAGCGAACGGAAATCGGCGCTGGAGGCGACCACATGGACGTGGGCATCGATCAGGCCGGGAATGACGAACTTGCCCGTGCCATCGATCACGCGTGCACCCGAAGGTGCCTCGGCGTTCGGTTCGACGCTGCTGATCTTTCCCTCAACGCTCACGACGTCGGCAGTTGAGTAGGTGCCTGCCTGCACGTCCAGGACGCTTGCGTTGCGGATGACCAGGGGTGTGCTCTCTGGGGTGGTGCTCATGCTAAACAGTGTCCTTCCCGGGGGCTTCAGTGACTTCGGGGATTTCAGTGGGATGGGAGGCAAAGGCCTGGACCAGTCCGGCCAGGTTCGCAGTGGTGACCTCGACGGCGGTATCCACACTGTGCTGTGTGTACTTGCCTTCTGCGTCCAGGAGAGCGAGGACGCCCACGACGTTGCGGTGGTCGTCGAGGACGGGCACGTTGATGACGGCGCCGCAACCGAGCTGCTGGATCAGCCCGGAATCCGAGAAGACGTCCCGGAGCGATTCGAGGTCGGGTGCAAGGAACGGCTTCTTGTCCTCGATGACCGTCCCGAGCCAGCCCGGGGAGATCTCCACCGTTTTCTCGCCTCCCACCGGATACTCGGCCGGGTGGCTGGTGAAGAGGCGTCTGAGGCTGGAGCGCTGCGGGATCCACTGGAGGACCGTGAAAAGGACAACCCCTGGATTTCTTTGCAGGGCTTCAAAGGTTTGCTGGAACACTGTGTCGGTCTTCATGGCGCTCACTTTTTTCCTGCCGCTGCCGGGTCATGTTCGGCGCGGGCGTTGATGTCCTCCAAGGACTTGCCTGCAGTGGAGGCGCCGAAGATCACCACGCCCAGGACGCCGATGGTCAGCACCACGGTGGTCATGGTGAACACGCCGCCGAAGCCAAGGGAAGCGGCGAAGATGCCGATGATGGACGGTGCCAGGATGCTGCCGATGCGGCCCACTGCGCTGGCCAGGCCAACACCAGTGGCACGCATCCAGGTGGGGAAGAGTTCCGGGGTGTAGGCGTAGACGCCGGCGTAGGTGCCGTTGAGGAAGAAGGACAAGGTTGCAGCGGCCAACAGGATCATGCCGGAGTCGTTCGACTGGCTCAGCCAGAAAGCGCTGATGGCCGATCCCGCCAGGTAGAGCGCGATGGTGTTCTTGCGGTCAATCCGGTCACATAACCAGGCGGCGGAGAAGTAGCCGGGGATCTGCGCCAGGTAAATGAGGATGGAGAACTCAAAGCTCTTGGTGATGGTGATTCCGCGTCCTACCAGCAGGGTGGGAATCCAGGAGAAGAAGCCGTAGTAGGAGAACGTGATCACAAACCAGATCAGCCAGATCACTGCGGTCCGGCGGCGCATGGCCTTGGACCACATGAAGGCCAGGGCGTTCCAAATGCTGATCTTTTGTTCGTGCTTGGTGATTTCCTCCTCGGCGGCCGGCAGGGGTGCCAGGGGCTTGCCGGTGGCTTTCACGACGCTCTGCTCGAAGCGGTCCACTACTTCCGTGGCTTCGGCTATGCGCCCGCGGCTGATGAGGTAGCGCGGGGATTCCGGGAGGCTGCGGCGCCACCAGAGAAGGAGAAGGATGGGTACTGCGGTGATGACCTGCGCCCAGCGCCAGCCGTCCTCGCCCATCGGGACAACGAAGCGGCCGATCAATGCTGCGGCCACGAATCCGAAGGAGAAGAACCCTGCCAGGGTTCCGATGAACCAGCCCCGGCGCTTCGGCGGAATGAACTCGGAGAGGAACGGCGCGATGATCACACTTTCAGCGCCTGCGCCCAGTCCTGCAAAGATCCGTGCAATCAGGAAGATTTCGAAGTTGGGGGCCATGGCGGCGATCACTGACATCAGGCAGTAGAAGGCCAGCGCCCACAACATGACCTTCTTACGGCCAAAGCGATCGCCCAGCCAACCGGCCAGGATGGCGCCGAAGAAAAAGCCGAACGGGGCGGCTGAGCCCACCAGCCCGAGGCTGGCGGTACTGAGGCCCCACAGTTCCTGGATGCGCGGGAGCAGGAAAGCAACCACTGCCCCGTCCATGCCGTCGAACGAGTAGCCGAGGCCTCCGATGAGGAGAAGCTTGTAGTGTGGTCGACTGAGAGCCAGACGATCCAAGCGTGCTGTGAGAGACATGGTGATTCCTGCCAAAGTGGGCCAAGTTGTACATTTTTAGGAATATGCACAGATCTGTGCAGAAGTGATGTATCGAAGTTACGGCCAAAGTGTGAGGTAGGTCAATAGATGGAAGAAGATTTCGACTCGTCAACGTTGACCGAGTGGCTCGACAGCCGTGTCCAGGGGCGGAAGCTCGCGGCTCGCCAAATGCAGGTCATCGGCATCCTCCGATCCCAGCCCCGGCTTGCGTCCTATGGCTCCGTCAGTGACATTGCCGCAGTGGCCGCCTCAAACGCCTCCACCGTGACAAGGACCGCGCAAACACTGGGATTCAAGGGTTGGGCTGACTTCCAGTTCGAGCTCCGGTCACGCTTCCTGGCATCCCTGAGCGCAGTGGAGGTTGCGGCCGAACACAACGGCCACATCAGTAGTCCTGCACAGGCTGCGGTATCCACTGACCGGGCGAATCTGGCGCATTTCGAGCGCACATTGGACGCCCACACTCTCCATAGTATTGCGGAGGCGATCGCGGGTGCACGGCAAACTTACATCGTTGCCGCCGGTAGCTACGCGATTCCCGGCAAGGCCCTGGAGCACAACGCGATCATCGCCGGCTACAACGTCCGGCTCCTGGACGCCGACGTCGCAGCCCTCACCAATGCCATTGCACGGCTCGGTGCAGAGGACCTGCTCATCGCCATCAGCCTTTGGCGGGTTTATGACAGCACCATGCGGGCCGTCGACATCGCCCACGGCCTGGGCACGCCCATCGTGTCCATCACGGACAGCGCCGGGTCGCCCGTGGCAGTGCATGCCGACCACAGGATTGTGGTGCCTACTGAGGGCGCCGGCTTCTTCCCATCGTTGACGGGCGCGGTGGCTGCGGTCCAGGCGATCGCCGTCGAGCTTGCCTCTTTGGATCGGGAACGCTCCAACCAGAACATCGCTGCCTCGGAGCGGACCTGGGACCAAATGCGGATCATGCATCCGCGCTCCAGTTCCTAGAGCTGTGGCATCCTGACCCTCTTTGGGCCCAGCAGGAGCTGAAAACAACCCCTTTGGGTTACTTTCCGGCCCAGACGTCCCCAAAGAAGGTCAGGAAGCAACGGAAACTACGACGCCGGGACCTCCTGCGGCGCATCGGCCACCGCCGGCAGATGCTGACCGACCAGGGCCAGGTTTTGGATGACGGCCAAACCGAACTGGGCGGTGTCGTTGGTGGAAACGGTGGGAGCTTCATCGACCGGCTGAAGCACGTACGGCGGCAGGATCTTCTTCAGGGTAAAAGCCTCCGCGTGGTTGAGGTTCTCTCCACCCTCGGCAAAGCTCTCCCAGGCCAATTCCGCCAATTCCGGGGAGCCCAGCCGGGCCGCAGCGTAGGCCGTGAGCCTGCTGTGCGCCTGCGTGAGGTAGATGCCGGCCAGGGGCTGGCCCACCTCCGCGATCTGCTCTTCCGGAGTGGCCAGGAACAGCCGGCAATACTGCATCCAGGCTTCCTCGAAGTCCTTGTCCGGCACCAGGCTGATGAGTTCGCTGCAGATTTCCACCAAACCGAACACGGCACTCAGGTGCGAGACGCTGATGACTTCCCGGCCGGCGTCGAACCTTCCCGCGTCAAGGTCGTAGAGCGCCTCGCCCGTCAGGAAGCCGTACTTCAGTGCGCCGATGTCGGCCATGGTTCCCAGCAGGCGATCGCGGGAGCGCGGGTTCCCCGTGCGTTCCCAATCCGTGAGCCACGTGGCGGCCAGCGAACCCCAGTCCGTCCCCAGCCCGACGCCCAAGGCGCCGCGGTCCGGGCGGTACGTATCGGCGTCGGGCCTTACTTTGCGGACGGGGTCCAGCCCCAGGAAGTTCTGGTCGCTGTCCACCAGTTCGGTGAGGAGGTCGCCGGTGCGTTCATCGGCGGTCAGGTAATAGTAGAAGCGCCGGTAGGCCGGGGTGCTGATGCGCAGTTGCTTGGCACTGCAGCCCCAGTGCTGGACGTTGTGCCGGGATCCCAGGCCGCGCCACGGACCGAGGTGGTAAACATCCACCTCGCCGGTGTGGCGGGTCATGGCCTCGGCATAGCGGAAGACGTCCGCGCGACCGGTACGGAGGTACATGTACCAGAGCCAGAGGTCGGGGGAGAGTTCGGAGTTGTCCCACGCGTAACCGCCGACGTCGTAGCGCCAGACGTGCCTGTCGGTGTCATAGGTGTGCATGACGTCGCCGTAGTTCCAGAATCCGTACCAGCGGCGCTGCTCGGTTTGGCCTTGATAGAAGTCGAAGAGGAAGTCCAGCTTGTCCTCCAGCTGCGCCCGGGCCGGGGTGCTGCGGTCCACCGGTGACCAGTCGCCGAAGACGCCGGCCGCGTGCAGGTACTCCGGGGTGGGCTGCAGCACCGGGGGAGTCGAAGCTGCCCGGGCGTCGGCGGCGAGGCTTTCGGTGCTGGGCGTGGCGTCATAGGCGAAGAGCGTCAGCTCATGCGTCCGCGCGATACCGGTCGGGTTGCCGAAGCCCGGCTCGTAGTCCTCATACGTGATCTCCAGGCCCTCGAGTTGGTCCTCGAACGTGTCCTGGCCCAGGCCGTCGTGGTAGAAGCGGAGATCCATCGGCTGGGCCTCGGGGGAGTAGAGCCAAGCGGTCATGGTCGCTTCTGTGGTGGCTGCCCCGCGGATATCCAGCTGCCCCGGGTGCGACTGCCAGAAGTCCCGGATGCCAACGCCAAGGCCGCCGCGGAGGTCGCTCAGCGAACAAAAACCGGCCGCGCGCGTGCCGCCGGAGATGCCGACCCACCCGTGCCCTGGCGCCGTCCGCTTGCGCAGCTCAAAACCGTCAGCGGTGAGTTGCGTCAGTGTGTAGTCGTTCCAGCTGGGGATGAGGTGGAGCCGTTCGGAAACCAGTGGGCTCCACTCGCTGGGCGGCGGGGTCGGCTGGCCCGTGACCTGGGCGTTGCGCACCTCCTCACCCGGATCCCGCCGCAGGCCGGTCAGCCCGCGTACTCCCTCCACCAGGAATCCGCCGTCGGCCCCTGCAATCCTGATGTGCCGATCGTGGAGCCCGCTTGTCAATGGGACCGTGAACCGGACACCGAGACCGGCCAGGAAGTCCTGTTCGGCGTCGCCATCCCAGATGAACGAGTGCATCATCCTCACGCTGCGCGCCCCTGCGTAGAAGTAGAAGCGGACGGTGAAGGGGAGCCACTCCCTGGTGCCTTCGTCGGCGTGGTGCAGTCCTTCGATCCGGACCACTGCGCGGACCGGACCGTCCTGCTCCACAGTGACACTGGCGGTGTGACCGGTGAATGCTGTCCGGGTGGTGGTGCCCGTTCCTTCGGAGACTCCTGACTGCAGCAGGCTCACCAGGCGCCCGTCCTTCGCCACCACTTCGCTGTTGCAGCGGAGCTCGCTGAACAAGGCTTCGCCGCTCCGAGCGAGCACCATCTCCACCGTGCCCGTGGACACCGTGACGGAGGTTTCCGTTTCGGTAACGGTCACCAGCGGTGGGCGTTCGACGGCGGCTGCCGGGCCGGCGTCGTGCGTTTCGGTTGAGTGGGTGACCTGGTAAGCGGCGGCGGGCTGATCGGTTGCGCCGAGTGCGAGGCCTGCCCACTTGAGGGAACCGTCGGGCCAGGTGGCGAGCGGCCAGGTTTGGGCGTTGACGGGGCTGCCGCTGGAGTCGAGGACCGCGAGGGCGCTTGCGTCCCGGACGGTGCCGCGTTGGAACGGCATTCCCCACGTCGTGCCGCCGCTGAGTCCGGCGGGCGGTTCGCCATCGATCCATGTGACCGGGGCGTGCTGAGTCATGGTCAATTCCACCTAAGAGTTGGGAAAACGCTTTCTTTGAGACGTTTCAACAACTTACCCGCGTGCTGACCGGGCCGCAAGGGGTGGTCGGGCAGTGGTCTCATGGACCCTTGACTCGCCTCTGGCCCCGGCGTATCGTACAACCAAATGGTTGTAGATCAGCTCAGTCCGGTCCCCGAAAAAGACATCGAACTCGACCGCCTCTTCCAAGCCCTTGCCGACGCCACCCGCCGGGACATCGTGGCCCGCGTGACGGCGGGGGAGTACTCGGTCTCCGGGTTGGCTTCGCTCTACACCATGAGTTTCGCGGCCGTGCAGAAACATGTGGCGGTCTTGGAACGGGCCTCCCTGGTGACCAAGGAAAAACGTGGGAGGGAGCAGATTGTGCGCGGGAACCACGATGGATTGCACAAAGCCCGGCACCTGTTGGACCACTTCGAAATGATCTGGCGGCAACGAGCCAGCCGGATCGCGGACATACTCGCTGAAGATGACGAAAGGGATCTGCCATGACTGTTGTCAGCGTAAACAAAGATGCCGAGGCTCTGAGCTTCACCATCGTGGCCGAGTTCGATGCCGACGTGAAACGCGTGTGGAGGATCTGGGAAGACCCCAGGCAACTCGAACGCTGGTGGGGGCCACCCACCTGGCCGGCCACCTTTGAGACCCACGACTTCACCGCCGGAGGCAAGGCCGCCTACTACATGACCGGTCCGGACGGCACCAAGGCCCACGGCTGGTGGAAGTTCACCGCCATCAACGCCCCGGACCACCTCGAGTTCGACGACGGCTTCGCCGACGAGCAGGGCGAGCCCGTGGACGACTTGGGCATCACGCATGCCGTCGTGAAGCTGGAGCCCGTGGATCACCGCACGCGAATGACCATCACCTCAAGCTTCGAGTCTGAAGAACAGATGCAGAAGATGGCCGGGATGGGCATGGAAGAAGGCATGCGCGAGGCCATTGAGCAGATCGATGCCGTACTTGCGGAGCCAGCCACTGTCTGACGACTGAACCGGACACAAAAAGAAGCCGACGACGGCGGGTGCCTCCCGCCGTCGTCGGCGTATGGTTTAAGTCCCGGCCGCCTTTCGAAACGGACCTGAGTCATGGCGCGACTGATCATCATGGGCCCTCCGGGTTCCGGCAAAGGCACGCAGGCGGAATACCTTGCGCGCCACTTCGGGATCCCGGCCATTTCCACGGGCGACCTGTTCCGCGAGCACGTCCGGGACAAGACCGAACTCGGCCTGGAAGCCGGTGGCTTCATGGACCGGGGTGAGTTCGTGCCCGACCATGTCACCACGGACATGCTCAAACAGCGCATGGAAGAAGCTGATGCCGCCGACGGGTTCCTGTTGGACGGCTACCCGCGGACGGTCATCCAAATCGGTGCCTTGGATGAGATGCTGGCGGCTCGGGGCCAGCCCCTGGAAGTTGTCCTGGCGCTGACGGCCGCGGACGATGAGCTGCTGGGCCGGATGCTCCGCCGCGCTCAGGAGCAGGGGCGAAGCGATGACACCGAAGCTGTGATTCAGCGCCGGTTGGAACTGTATCGGGACGAGACACAGCCGGTACTGACGGCCTATTTACAGCGCGGAATACTCCTGACCGTCGATGGATCCGGAGAGCGGGAAGCCATCACGGCGGCCGCGATTGCCGCCGTCGAAGGGGCCCTGTCCCGCTAGCCGCCGGCAACGGCCGGAAGCTCTGAGCCCAAGGCGCGAAGGTATGCCGCGAACCCCTCCGGCGCCCGGGCCTGCATCCGTCCTGAGGTCACCACACGGGTGGTGTCCGTGGCGGTGACAACGAACCCGTGGCGGCGGACCCGTTCCACCAGTAGCCGGTCCTCGTGGGCCCGTAGTCGTGGAAAGCCGCCGGCGGCCACATAGGCGGAGGCCCGGATGCCCAGGTTCGCCCCGTAAATGTGGGGATGGTCCTCGCGGAACGGGTGCAGTTCCAACCAGCGCCTTAGTATTGCCGGGTCCACGTCGTCAGGGTCAGGCTCCACGGATCCAAGGATGGCGTCGGCTCCCGCGTCGGCCAGTTCCACCTGCCTCACCAACCAATGCTCCGGAACGGTGGAGTCGGCGTCGGTGGTCGCTACCCAGAGGCTCGTGGCTCCGGCCGGGGGCAGGCGATCCATGGCCGCGCGGATTCCGTAGTCGCGGCTTGCGCCGGTGCTGTGCAGTTTCACGGACACGGCACTGAAACGGGGATCCCCTGCCATGTTCGCGGACGTGATGTCAGCAGTGCGGTCCGTGCAGCTGTCCAGGACAACACAAATTGAAGCCGTGATGTCCGGGTGCTTCCGTTGCAGGGCGTCGGTGGCGGTCTTCAATGCCGCGATCGCCTTGCCGATGTGTCGCTCCTCGTTGTGGGCGGGCATCACCACCACGACGTTTCTGATGCACTGCGGTTGTGGCTCCGTCATGGCGCCTTATCCGGGGCCAGAAGTACTTCCAGCATGAAGTCCTTCTCCTGGTACAGCCCGTGGGTGGGCCAGCCCAGCTGGGTGCGGGCCATGGCGTGGACCGACTCCGCATCCAGTTGCCAGCCGGAGATCGGATGCCGCCAATGGCAGAGGAGGAGCGTTCCGCCGGGACGGGTTGAGGCCTGGATCCGTGCCAGGAGTTCAGTAAGCTCTTCCGGCGACAGGTAATAGCCCGTCTCGGACAACACCACCAGGTCGAACGTGCCGTCGGGCCACTCATGCGGCATGGTGAGGTGCCGGACCTCCGCTGACGGGTACCCGGCCAACCGCTTCGTGGCCTGGGCCAACGCTGCAGGGCTTGCGTCCACTCCGAGGAATGTCCGGCAACGCTGGGCAAGCTCTTCGCTGAGGGTTCCGATGGAACAACCGAGTTCCAGCCCGGACTCGTAGCTTTCCTGGGGCAAGGCTGCCACGGTCATGGCCCTCTTGCGGCGTTCGTACCAGCTGGTGGTGTAGCTCCAGGGGTCCTCTTCGCGGGAATGGACCTCGTCGAAGATCCTCTCCGCGTCCGCGGCGCTGTTGGTGCCCGCTGTGGACGGGTGCCAGGCGAAAGTTTCGAAGGGCCGCGCGAAGTGCTCCAGGAACGTCCCTGAAAGCAGAGTCTCGTCGCCTGGCTGCTGCGACAGCGGTTCGGTCTGCGAGGCGTGGGCCTTCATGGCGTCGGCTTTGGCCTGCCGTGCTTCCGGGGCCAAGGGCACCCGTACCCAGTTCTTCCACGTCGCGTCCTCGGTTCCTGCCCATAGCCAGTACCAGATGGGGTATTCGAGGAGTCCGTAGCCGCTCTCCGTTGCGACCTCCGCGGCGACGGTGCCGAGTGTGTCGTGGTCCGTGTGGCCGTCAGCGCGATAGGGAGCCACGATCACCACGTTTTCAGCCGTCAGGCCGGACACTGCTTCGCGCACCGCCTCAGCGATCCCGGCCGCGTTGGCCGCCAACTGCCCGTCGGGCAGTTCGAGGAACCGCCACGTCGCGCTGGGCGCCAGCCCGGACACCGCCGTGTCGAATTCGGTGAGCCTGACAGCGGCAAGCTGTTCCGGCGTCGTGGTCTGCGAATCCGGGTGCGAGGCCTCGCCTGCCGTGCAGAGCAAAACTTTAACCACTGCACCAGCGTCATGAAGCGTGGCCATGAAGCCACCGGCGCCAAGTGTTTCGTCGTCCGGGTGCGCGGCCAGCACCACGAATGTCATGGCCGCGAGTTCTGTTGCGTCCAGCGGCAGTTCTGGGAGCGCGGCCACACCCGACGCCGCCCAGTCCTGTTCCGACGTTCCGGTGTCCGTGTGCGAAAAGGTCACCACTGGCGTTCTCCCTTCAGCGTCAGTGCGCCCAGTTGGGCGTCGTCCCGCATGGCGTGGTGCTGCCGGATGTACAACGACAGATCCGCCATCCGCTTGCCGTACGCTTCGTTGAACGCCAGCGGCGCCGGACCGAGGTTCTGCGTCACCACCGTTTGGACACGCTCGACGGCGGCGGCAACGGTTCCGCGGATGCGCAGGGCTTCGCTCCAGGCGCTGGAGTTGTTCGTGTCTGGGCCGTCCGGGCTGGGGCCGTCCGGGCTGGGGCCGTCGACGCCTGGGCCGTCCGGGCTGGGGCCGGCGAGCTCGCCGGCGTCGATCCGTTCAGCAGTTTGGGCGAGGTATGCGGTGGCGGAGGTGATGATCCTGTCCACCTCGCCCAGGGAGGCAAGGGCGATCTGGTCCGCTTCCCGGCCGTTCTCCTCGCCCTTGGCCAGAGCTGTTGCATAGTCCCGTGCCACGGCGACTGCCCCGCCAAGCCAGCACGCGGCAACGCCCATGCCGCCCCACGCGAAGCCGGGACGCTTGAAGTACCAGTCTTTGCCGCCCACAGGTGTTGCGGGGACTTGGTCGAAGTGGACGGTGCCGCTCGGGATTTCCTGGAGCCCCCGGCTGGTCCACTGCGGTGTTTCGCAGGATACGCCCGGATGTTTCAGGTTCACCGCGAAGGCCGCCCTGCTGTTGTCCTCGGTGTGGGCCGTGATGACGGCACCGTCCAGTTGGGAGGCGAGCGAGCACCACGGTTTGGATCCGTTGAGGACGTAATTTCCGGCGTCGTCCCGTTTGGCCTCGAGTTTCAGCCCGGGGCCCTCGGCGGCGAACACACCCCAGGCGCCATGCTGCGGTTCGTCAAGCCCGGTTTGGGCGAGGATGGCGACCGCGTCCAGATGCGGCTCAAGGACCCGCCCGGCAGCCACATCAACGGCTGTCACTGATGCCAGCAACTCCCAGAGCTTGGCGGTATTGCCTTCGCCCGGCTTCGGTGCAGTCCGTCCTATTTCCGTGGCGATGGCCAGCAGCGCAGGGACGTCGCCCACGGCTACGTGGACCTTTTCCAGCATGGGCTCGAGTGCCTGCAGTTGGACGGGCTCGGAACTGATGCGTACGGGCTGGGCTTCGGTGTCGCTCATGGAGCTAAGCCTATTCTAAGGAGCCTTAGGTTATGGGCTGGGAGGCAAAAGAACGACGGCGGGAGGTGCCCCAACGATCCCCGCCCCCACGAAAGTTCCCATGGGTCCCAACATGAAGCGCATCTTCACAGCTTTTGTCATGCTTGTCACATCTTGTTGTCATTAACGGTGACAAGTTCCGTAGCTTGGGAGGGTCAGTACTCCCAAGCCGAAGGAACCCCATGCCGCAGCCCAACGAACACGCCACCGTCCCCGCGGACTCGCACAGCCCGCCGGGAATGAACCCGGGCAAAGGTGCAGCCAAGCCCAGCATCCTCAGCAACCTCGGCGCCGACCTTCCCGCGTCCCTCGTGGTCTTCCTCGTCGCACTTCCTCTTTCCCTGGGCATCGCCGCCGCGTCCGGAGCTCCTGTCATGGCGGGCCTCATCGCCGCAGCCGTCGGCGGCATTGTCGCCGGCAGCCTGGGCGGCTCCCCGCTGCAGGTGAGCGGCCCCGCTGCCGGCCTGACCGTCGTCGTTGCCGGTCTGGTGGACGAGTTCGGCTGGGCGGTGACGTGCGCAATCACGGTCGGTGCCGGCGTCGTGCAGTTACTCATGGGTGTCAGCCGCATTGGCCGCGCCGCGCTGGCAGTGTCGCCGGTGGTGGTCAAGGCGATGCTCGCGGGCATTGGCATCACCATCATCCTGCAGCAACTCCACGTGCTGCTCGGCGGCCAAGCTGCCGGGTCCGCCGTCGACAACCTCACGGCATTGCCGGCGGCCATCACCAACGTGGAGCTGCACTCGGCCTTGCTGGGGCTTGCTGTTGTCGCGATCCTGATGGCCTGGAAGTTCCTCCCGGCGTCGGTGCGAAAGATCCCCGGACCGCTCGCCGCCGTCGTCGCGGTCACGGCCCTGTCGGTAGCGGTGGCGCCAGGCGTTGAGCGCATCAGCTTCAGCGGCTCCATCTTCGACGCCGTCGCGTTGCCAAGCCTGCCCGACGGCACCTGGCGGGCAGTGGCCATGGCCGTCATCACTGTGGCCCTGATCGCGAGCATCGAATCGCTCCTGTCCGCCGTCGCCGTGGACAAAATGCACGGCGGATCGCGCACCAACCTCAACCGGGAACTGGTGGGCCAAGGCTCCGCGAACGTTGTCTCCGGCATGCTCGGCGGACTTCCGGTGACCGGTGTCATTGTCCGCAGCGCCACCAATGTTGAAGCCGGCGCCAAAAGCCGCGCCTCCGCCATCCTGCACGGCGTCTGGGTCCTCGTCTTCTCCGCCTTGTTCGCCGGGCTGATCCAACTGATTCCGTTGTCGGTCTTGGCCGGCTTGCTCCTTGTGATCGGTGCCAAGCTCATCAAGGTCGCCGACATCCGCACCAGCCTCCGTACCGGCGAGCTCCTGGTCTACAGCGTCACGCTGGTGTGCGTCGTGGTGCTCAACCTGCTCGAAGGCGTGATCATCGGCCTGGCACTCGCTGCCCTGTGCGTGCTGTGGCGCGTACTCCGCCCGCAAATCCACGCCCACGCACCCGCTGGCTCAGGCCTGCCGTGGCGCGTCACCATCGCCGGATCATGCAGCTTCTTCGCGTTGCCCCGGCTCAACCGCGTCCTCCACTCCGTGCCCGAAGGCCAGGACGCTGTGGTGGAACTCAACGCCGACTACCTGGACCACGCCTTCCGCGAAGCCTTGGTCGCCTGGCAGAAGCAGCACCGGAACACCGGCGCGTCGGTAATCCTTGAGGAACACGGCACCACCGCTTTCACCGATGCCGAGGACAACACCCCGCACCGGCAGGACCCGCGCGAATTTCCGCTGCCGCCGCGCACGTCCTGGTTGCCTGCTGAGCCGGCCCAAGCGAACGACGACGGCGGGCAGCCGCCGCTGCGGTCGATCCTCCTGGGCATCGACAAGTATCACCGCCGGCACGCAGACAAAGTCCGGCCCTTGGTGCAGGACCTCACCGAAAGTCAGAACCCGGACACGCTGTTTGTGGCCTGCGTCGACTCGCGGGTCAACCCCAACCTGATCACCAGCAGTGGACCAGGAGACCTCCTCACGCTCCGCAATATCGGCAATGTGGTGTGCAGCGATGGACGTGACGCCTCGATCGATTCCACGCTGTCCTTCGCAGTCAAGGCCTTGTCCGTGGATTCGATCGTTATTTGCGGGCACTCCAACTGCGGCGCAATGAAGGCCGTCATCGCTGATGCGGAGGGTTCTGCTCCTGCGCTGGGCACGGGCTTTGATACGTGGCTGGAACATGCCCGGCCCAGTTACTCGGCGTTGCTGGGCGGTCACCCGGTGGCCCGTGCAGCCGAGGCCGAAGGCTATAGCCGACTCGATCAGCTGAGCATGGTGAACATTGCGATGCAGCTCCGAAAGCTTGAGGACCACCCTGTCACGGGCCCGGCCCTCGCCTCCGGTCAGGTGCAGGCTACGGGGTTGTTCTACGACATCTGCACTGCCCGGGTTGTCCTGGTGACTCCCGAGGGCATCGAACAGCTGGATCCGGGCATGGCGGTTCGTTCGTAGCCGGAGGCGCGTGCGCCCACCACCCACTATGGATGCCGCCGCGGTCCCCGACACCCCCTTTTTCGGCGTGTCGGGGGCCGCCGCGGTTTCAAAGCAGGTGGTGGGGGTACCTCCATTAACCAAGCCAACGTGCGGAATACTGGAATCACGAGGTCCGGCAGGTTGAGGCTGCCGTGCGAGGAGGTGGCAGAACGTGAATGCCGGGAACAATGCCTTCAGGCGCAGGCTTGAACGCGGCGCCGAACTGCGTGCCGTGCGGTCCTGGGGCGGAAACGCCGAGGAAGATGCGGAGCTCGAGGCCGCCGACGCCCAGGAACGCGAGAAACGCCGCAAGGTGGACGACGCCGCCAGGGTCGAATACCTCATCCGGGACGCCATGGACCAAGGCAAGTTCGACAACCTCAAATACGCCGGCAAACCAATTCCAGGGCTCGGGGAGCACTACGATCCCGACTGGTGGGTCAAGGGCCTCATCCAACGCGAACGTCTCAGCGGGATCGGTCCGCCGGCCATTCTGCTCCGGATTGAGGATGCAGAGCTCGACGCCAAGCTGGACCAGCAGTACACGGACAAACAGGTCCGGGACATCCTTGAAGACTTCAACAAGCGGGTGATCGAGGCCCGGCGGCAACTGCAGGGCGGACCTCCCGTGATCACCAAGCTCCGTGATGTGGACGCTGAGGTGGAGCGGTGGCGGGGACGCAGGGCGGCCGCAGCACCGCCCGAGCCGGAACCGGAACCGCCGGGTAAACGGACGTGGTGGCAGCGGATCTGGAACGGGTCCGGCTAGTTCACCCGCAGCAGCAAACGCCCTCCTTGGGTGGGCGCGCACAACAGCAGCCGACGGCGGGACCCGGGTTCCGCCGTCGGCTGCTGTTTGTTTGAGGTGCCGTCAGGCGAAGCTGTCTTCCTTGGCTTCTTCGGGCTTCCGTTTGATCAACGCGGACAGGTGCGCCTGCTGCAGGCGGAAGTGGCCATGGGCGGTGAGGCCGAACTCGTAGGCGGACTCGGCGTGCTGAGTAAGGTCAACACCGGTGATTTCGTGCTCGTGGGCAACGCGGAAGCCGATGGTCTTGTGGATGGCCCGGCCGATGACCAGCGTGCCCAGGCCCGAGAGCGCCATGGTGACCAGGACGGCCACGGTCTGCGCGATCAACTGCTGGGGGCCGCCGCCGTAGAGGAGGCCGCCGGCCGTGCCCTCGGTGGGGAAAGCGATGAAACCCAAGGACAACGTGCCGATGACGCCGGCGCCGAAGTGCACGCCCACGACATCCAGGGAGTCGTCGAAACCGAACTTGTACTTCAGGTCAACAAACACTGCGCAGGCAGCGCCGGCCACGAGGCCCAGGCCGAGAGCTGCGAGCGGGGAGATGTTGGCACAGGACGGGGTGATGGCCACGAGGCCGGCCACCACGCCGGACGCTGCGCCCAAGGACGTGGGGTGTCCGTGACGAACCTTCTCGACGACCAGCCAGCTCAGCATCGCCGCGGCGGGCGTGACAAGGGTGTTGACCCAGATGAGGCCTGCCTGCTCCACCGTGGTGGCCGCCCCGCCGTTGAAGCCAAACCAGCCAAACCAGAGGATGGCTGCGCCGATCATGATGAACGGGACATTGTGCGGCCGGTGGTTGGGGTCCTTGGCGAATCCGTGACGCTTTCCCACGATCAGTGCGAGGACGAAAGCGGCGGTTCCGGAGCTGACCTCAACCACTGCACCACCGGCGAAGTCGATGACCTGGCCGAAGATCTGGGTGAGGGCACCCCCGGCGCTCATGAGCCCACCGCCCCAGATCATGTAAGCCAGCGGGCAGTAGACCACGGTGACCCAGATCGGGACGAACAAGGCCCAGGCGCCGAACTTGGCGCGGTCGGCGATGGCTCCGCTGATGAGGGCCACGGTAATGATGGCGAACGTGGCGGCGAAACCGGCCTTGATGAGATCCGGCGAACCCATAAGGTCCTGCAGGCCGAAGTGCGCGAACGGGTTGCCGAACAGGCCAAGGAAGCCGTCGCCGGTGGTCATCGAGTAGCCCCAGAGGATCCAGACAACACCAACGATGCCCGCCGAGATGAAGCTCATCATGATCATGTTCAGGGCTGCCTTGGCGCGGGTCATGCCGCCGTAGAACAGGCCGAGGCCCGGGGTCATGAATAGCACCATTGCCGATGACAACATCAGCCAGACGTGTTGCGCAGAGATCTCCACCTGCGTTCCCTTCTGATCAAGCCTGTCCGAAACGGGCCTGGATATGTCCGGCCCTCGCTAGCCCCCCGATCAATATTCGGTGAGCTATGTTTCCGACTCAGAAGAGCCAAGTTGCAGGTAAGTTACAGAAATCCTTCGTTCGTGAAGATCACGTCACTGGCGTGTTTCGGGAATGTTAACGGCGCTTCTCGCGACCCCCTGCAGGGTAACCGCCGCGACGGCTGGCAATGATGATCACCAAGGCAACAGCGGTGGGCACAGCGGCTGCCAGCGGCACCAGTTGCGCGCCGACGGTAGTGAGGGCGAAAGCTCCGTACACCGCACCGACGGCGATGCCCAGCTGGATAGTCACCACGGTGAGGCCGTTGGCAGCATCCTTGTGCTCACCGCCTGCCCGGAGGATGGCCGCCTGGTTGTAGATGCCCACCGCGCCGAAAGCGATGCCCCAGAGCGTCATCAGTCCAAACGCACCCACCCAGGTGCCGCCCAGCGCCGGCAGCAGGGCGAAAGCAAGGGTCAAGAGTCCGACGGCGGCAATCACCGAAGTGCGTGGGCGCGAGTCAGCGGTCATGCCGGCAATCCAGATTCCTACCAGACTGGCGATTCCCACCACGGAAAGAGACAGGCTGGTAGCAGATTCCGGCAGCCCGGAGGCCAGGAGGAACGGGGCAACGTAGGTGAACAGCGTGAAGTGGGCCAGCAGCAGGAGTGGCCATGCGATGGCGATGGCGATGACGCCGGGCAGCTTCATGGCAGCACGAAGGGAGGGGGTCTTCTGGCTTGCTTGGTCATGGGCGCCGGGGAGGAGCCAGAAGGCCAACACGGCCAGCAGGACACCCACCCCCGCCAAGACCAGGAACGAGGCACGCCAGGTCATGAGCGAGCCCATCAATGTTCCTATGGGAGCGCCCACGGCCAGGGCGATGCTGTTGCCGCTGAAGACCACAGCCATGGCCTTGCCGACGGAATGCCCAGGAACAATACGCGCAACATACGGGGCCATGCTGGACCACAACATGCCGTGCGCGATGCCGCCCAGAAGCCTCGCCCCAATCGCCCAGCCCAGTGCGGGGCTCAGGGCGAGCAGGATATTGCTGAGGGCAAACGCCAGCACGGTGGCGATCAGGAGAGTCTTCCGTGGAACCCTGCCCGCAAGGAACCGGGACAGCGGGAGGGCCGTGAAAACGATGATAGCCGCGTACACCGCGGTCAGTGAACCCACCGCCGACTCGTCGACTCCGAGGTCACGGCTGATCTGGGGGAGAAGGCCCGATGGCAGGAGCTCGGTGGTCACTGCGGTGAACCCGGCCGCCGCGAGCACCAGAAGGCCACCCCACGGGATCTTCTTGGGGAGTTGCGGTGCAGCTGCTGACGCCTCGGGCGGTTGCGGCGATGGCGTAGCGACGACCAAAGGGTCCTGCTTCAAAGATTGCTCCTCGAGAGTGGGTCATGGTTGTTTCAAGGGGATTCCTACCAACGTTATGCAGCCACGGCGATGCAAGGGAGTCTCTGTCAGAAACCCCCTTCGCTCCAACACACTTTGTCACTCAGGCATTCCTCGCGCAGACTTGCCCTTGTGAAGCCCTTCCTTTTGCTGGCTACCCGCGCCGAAGACGCCGCAGCTGATGACGAGTACCAGGCCTACCTCCGGTACTGCGGCCTGAAACCGGAAGAACTGGTCCGGTTGCGGCTGGAGTCCGAGCCCTTGCCTCCTCTTGAACTGTCCGACTATTCGGGCGTGATCGTCGGCGGCAGCCCTTACACCTCCAGCGATCCTGTGGAGGAGAAGAGCGCAGCCCAGATTCGGGTGGAGTCGGAACTCTCAGCCCTGCTGGACCGCATCGTGGCCGAGGACTTCCCGTTCCTGGGCGCCTGCTATGGGGTCGGGACTCTGGGCGTTCACCAAGGAGCCACCATTGACCGCCGTTTTGGCGAACCCGTGGGACCCACGGAGATCAAGCTCACCGCTGAGGGGGAGCGCGATCCCATGCTGCGGGGCATTCCGCACACCTTCGACGCTTTTGTGGGTCACAAGGAAGCGTGCAGCAAACTGCCTGCCCAGGCGGTGCTGTTGGCCAGCTCGGCGGCCTGCCCGGTGCACATGTTTCGGATCAAGAACAATCTGTACGCCACGCAATTCCACCCCGAACTGGATGCCGACGGCCTCATCACGCGCATCAACATCTACAAGAATGCGGGCTACTTCCCGCCCCACGAGGCCGATGAACTCATCGCCACTGCCCGGCAGTCAGCCGTGACGGAGCCCATGCGCGTGCTGAGGAACTTCACGGAGCTATACGCCCGCTAGGTGTGCGTTGTGGGGCCTGTTCTGCAGGGTTTGGCGTTGCTATGAGGTGTAGAGCGGGCCTGGCAACGTGGGGTGGGTGTGTTGTGGGGTTTGGCGTGGGTATTGGGTGTAGAGCGGGCCTGGCAAGGTGGGGTGGGTGTGTTGTGGGGCCTGGTGTGCAGGGTTTGGCGTGGGTGTTGGGTGTAGAGCGGGCCTGGCAACGTGGGGTGGGTGTGTTGTGGGGCCCGGTGTGCAGGGTTTGGTGTGGGTGTTGGGTGTAGAGCGGGCCTGGCAAGGTGGGGTGGGTGTGTTGTGTGGCCTGTTGTGCAGGGTTTGGTGTGGGTGTTGGGTGTAGAGCGGGCCTGGCAACGTGGGGTGGGTGTGTTGTGTGGCCTGTTGTGCAGGGTTTGGTGTGGGTGTTGGGTGTAGAGCGGGCCTGGCAACGTGGGGTGGGTGTGTTGTGGGGCCCGGTGTGCAGGGTTCGGCGTGGGTGTGGGGTGTAGAGCGGGCCTGGCAACGCAAACGCCCGACGACGGTAGTCGCCGTCGAGCGTTTGTGTCCCCCAAGGTGCGGCTACTGGAGCCGGGCCGCGAGATCTTCCCCAACAGCGAAGGCCCGCGTGATCGCCGAACCAAGGGTGGCGCCGCCGCCGGGGTAGTGGTTCCGGAACACTCCGGCCGAGACATTGCCCGCGGCGTAGAGCCCGGGGATGGGCCGCTGCCGATGGTCCAGCACGCGTCCGCTGAAGTCGGTGGCCAACCCGCCCGACGTCCCGAGGACGCCTGCCCGGATGGGAACGGCGTAGAACGGAGCCGCAAGCAAAGGCGCCAGGCAGGGATTGGGGGTGTTCCCGGCGTCGCCCAGGAATCGGTCCTGCGGCGTAGCGCCCCGACCGAATTCAGTATCTACTCCGAGGACCGCGTCGGCATTGAACCGGGAAACCGTGGCATCGAGACCGCCAGGGTTGATGCCCACCTCACGGGCCAGCAGCTCCAGGCTCGGCGCGGACACCATCCACTCAGGAGCGTGGCCCGGGGTGGAGCCGGCCACCGGGTACTTCGCCAGGTAGTTCGCGTCGAACACCAGCCATGCCGGGTTGTTCTGCTGCCTACCCGTATGCGAGTTGATGGATGCGAAGACCCTGCTGGCGTCGTGATAATTGAGGGCTTCGTTCACAAAACGCTTGCCGTCCCTGTTCACCGTGATGGACCCGGGGAGCGTCATTTCGACGTTGCCCATGCGGCCGGACTGCCGCCCGTCATACTGGTGGGCCGCCGTCGAAATGACCGGAACGCCCCACACTGCCGACATGTCCTCCACAGCCGCGCCGGCCCTCAGCCCAAGTTCCAAGCCGTCGCCCTCGTTGGACGGAGCACTGATCGGCGTCACCGGATACGGCAGGAAAGCGCCGCGAAGCCGCGGGTTCCACTCGAATCCTCCAGAGGCAAGCACGACGGCGGTCGCGGCCACGTCCGCGTCGGCCGCGGTGGCGCCGAGCGTCACCAGCCACCCGGTTTCTGTCCGCGACAAGTCCTCCACAGGACACGACGCCGCAATGTGCACACCCCGGTCCACGGCGCTCGCAAGGAGGCTGCCCACCAGGGCGCCGCCCATGGTCCTGACTCCGGTGGATGCGCGGCGGTCCAGCAGCGACGGATCAGCGGCGCGGCCGTTGAGTTCGTCGCGTTCGGTCATGGTGAGGAGCGGGAAGTACGAGGACGGCCGGATCAGCTCCGACAGGCCGGGGTAGTCCCGGGGATCGAAGGCGTTGTTGTCCAGGCCCCTGCCACCATTCGCGGCTCCTTTCCACTCCATGTGGTAATCCGGACGGGCGATGGGGACCATGGACACTTTGGTGTTCCGGTTGAGGAATTCCACGGCCCGTGGCGCAGTGGCGACGTACCACTCGATTTCCTCAGCCGTCATCACGTGTCCGGCTGCCTCTGTAAGGTAACCGACGCCGTCGGCATGGCTGTCCTGGTACCCGGCGGCCTTGGCGAGGTGGTTGTTCGGCGCCCACATGACGCCCCCGCCGACAGCAGTCGTGCCGCCCAGCAGCGCCGCCTTCTCCACCACCAGGACGCTTAGCCCGGCCTCGGCCGCGCGGACGGCGGCAACCAGCCCGGCCGCGCCACTGCCCATGATCACGACGTCGTAGCTCGGGTCGAGCCGTTCGGGTGCGGTAAGGATCGGGGTACTCATGCGATGCTTCCCACCGGCATTTCGATGAGGATCTTGCCGATCTTCCCGGTGCGTCCCTGCATCAAGCGGTAGGCCTGCTGCAGGTCCTTGAAGGCAAAGCGGTGCGTCATGAGAGCCCGCGCCTGATCCGGATGACGCGACAACAGGGCGAGCCCGTCCGGGATGAGGTTGAGGCTCATGCGGCTGCCCAGGAGATCCAGTTCCTTGTAGGGGATCTCCTTCATGGAGACGTTGGCTTGCCTGGGGGAAATGCCCACTTGGACAATCCGTCCGGCGCTCGAGACCAGACGGATGGCGTTCTCCAACGAGGAAGGGACTCCCGTGGCCTCGATGACCAGTTGCGGCCCGTAGCCACCGGTGAGGGCGTCGAACCGCGGAGCTTGACCGGCATCCGGGAAGTCGCTCCCGGGCGTTACGAGCAGGGTGTCCACGGCACCGAATTCGAGCGCAAGATCAAGCCGGTGCTGCTCGGTATCGGCGCAAACCACCGTGACCCCGAGCTCAGTGAGATACAAGGTGGCCAGCAATCCGATGGGGCCGCTTCCCAACACGAGCGCAGTCTCGCCTGGTTCGGGACGGCCACGGTTGACGGCCTGCATGGCGATGGAGGCGGGTTCTCCCATTGCGGCGATGTCCAGCGGGAGTTCATCCGGCACTGGGCACAGCTTCTCCAATGGCACGCTGATGAGTTCAGTCAAGGCCCCGTCCGAGTAGCAGCCCAGGCAACCGACGTTCTGGCAGACGTTGTAGCGGCCGGTCAGGCAGGAGCGGCACTCGCCGCAGTAGATGATGGGATTGACGGCAACGCGGTCGCCGATGCTGACGTTGTGGCGGGCGGGTCCGGAGTACCCGGGCGCGAGTGCCTCTACGATTCCGGAGAATTCGTGACCTTGGATAAGGGGCAGCTGCGTGGGGTAATCGTCCTCCCAGATGTGGAGGTCCGTGCCGCAGAGCGTGACGTTGTGGACCCGGACCAGGGCATGGCCCGGTTCAAGGGCGGGCTCGGGGGAAGCCTGAAATTCAATGGTCTCCTGGGAGACGGTGATCGCGGACAGCACTTGCGGGCCTCAGTTCTGTGTGGCAGGCATGGCAGCCGGCTGGGCTGCATCAGCGCCGAAAAAGATGTTCCACTGACGGACTGTGCGTTGCTCGATGAGTCCTGCCTGGTGGAACGGGTCTTGGTCCATGAGCGATTCGACATCGGATGTGCTGTCACCGGCGATGATCAGCAGCGCGCCTGGTGATTCCTCCGGGCCGAAAGGGCCGCTCTTGAGGAGGCGGCCGCCGTCGAACTGGGCTTGAAGGAACTCCACATGAACGGGACGGACAGCGTCGCGGTCCGCGGATGTTGAATCGGAGTAGGAGTAGGTGACGGCAAAAGTGGCCATGAGGTTGTCCTCTTCATTGAGTGGTTTGGGCTTTCCTCAATGCTGGGCAACTGATTAGGCATTGTCCAATACTTAGTTGATCTAAAACTATGTGTGAGAACTACATAATCACCGGGTTGGGCTGGTCAGCCCTCGGGGGTGGGAAGCACTTCCTCAGCAACGAGGAGTGCGGCACGGACTGCCGGCGACATGGAGCCCGGATTCCATGCGAGACCGGAAAGCAGCAGGACGTCGTCACCGTCGAGGGGCAGGAAAACAATGCCCGCGGGCATGATTCCCTCGATGGATTCGGGCATCAGGCTGACGCCCACACCGCCCGCCACCAACGACAACGCGGTGTACGGGTCCGCGACTTCCTGGCTGATCCTTGGGCGGAACCCGGCGGCTGCGCACGCCGCGAAAGTGATCTCGCGGAGCGTGGACCCCTGTGAAGCCGGCATTGTGATGAACGGATCGCCGGCCAACTCACCCATTCCCACGGATGCCCGGCCGGCGAGGGGATGGTCCGCCGGCAGTGTGGCTCCCAAGCGTTCAATGGCTATTAGTCGGGTGGCAAGCGAAGGGGCATCGACGGGAAGGCCGATGAACGCCAGGTCCAGTGCTCCGTTGCCCAGCTGTTGAAGTGCTTCCTGCGTCAGCAAGCCACCGTGCAGCGTGACGTCGAGCTGGGGGTGCTGCTGGCGCAGCGCCCGGGTCAGCGGCGGAAGGGTGGCATGGTTCAACGCTCCGGAGAAACCGATGGCGAGCTTGCCGTACACGGTCCCCGTGCCGGCGCTGACAGCCCTGCGGGCCAGGTCCACTTCCTCCAGGATCCTGCGGGCGTGTGGCAACAGCGAATGTCCCGCGGTGGTCAGCGTGACGGACCGGGTGTTGCGTTCAAAGAGCGGTGCACCGACATCCTTTTCGAGCTTCCGGATGGTCTGGCTCAGCGGCGACTGCGCCATCCTCAGCCGCTCAGCTGCCCTGCCGAAGTGCAGTTCCTCGGCCACCGCCAGGAATGCCTCAATGTGTCGCAGTTCCACGTAGCCTCCCGGATTTTCGCCTTCAAGGGCAAGGCTATATTGGGTTTTGGGGTCCGGGTTGCAGGGACTGGAATGGACTACGGAGGCATCATGGCAAACTCGGCGTCGGGCGAGTCCGTGATCGAACGCGTCGTCAAGATCATGGATGCGTTTTCCAAGGGCCAGCCATGGCTTCCCTTGAAGGACATGGTCAGGATCACCGGCCTGTCCCGCAGCACAGTGCACCGCCTTGCCATGGACCTGGCGGCCAGCGGACTTCTGGAACGCAACGCGGCGGGGGAGTTCGGCGTAGGCATGAAGATGTGGGAACTCGCCTCCCGCAGTAATCCCCTGGAGGAGTTCCGACGCCGCGGATTGCCGTTCCTGGAAGGTGTCCACGCGGCTGTCAGGGAACACGTGGCCCTGTCCATTCCGGATGTGGAAACCAACAGTGTGCTCTACCTGGAACGCCTGGACCGGCATGGAACGGTCATGAACCTGGCAGAAGTTGCGGGCCGTTTGGATATCCACACCACGTCATCGGGCATGGCCATGATGGCGCACATGCCCGGCTGGGTGCAGGACCGTTTCCTGGCAGGGAAATTGGAGAAGACCACGCCGGCCACGGAGACGGACCCCGCGCGGATCAGGAACCACCTCGCGGTGATCCGCGAGCGCGGCTACGCCCGGTTGGTGGGTGTGCTTGTCGAGGAGAACACGGCGTATTCGGTGCCGGTTTTTGGCCAGGGCCAAGCCGTCATCGGTGCGATCTCCGTCGTCGTGCCTTCCGTTGACGAAGACGCCGGGCTGATCCTGCCGGTGTTGGTGGCGGCGGGCCGCGGCCTGTCCCGGACCATGGGCGCCGAGCGGCGTCCTTACGGCTCGCGCCCCTGGCTTGCACAGGCCGGGCCAGCCTAAGGCCCCCATCCCCACATCCCGTTCAACGGGAAGTTTCCCCGCGCCGTGTGACCTGGGTCCTACAGTCGATTCCAGAGGAACAAGCGCCTGTGATCTGGAGCACACATCCGGAGTCGTCACCAACGGCCACCCGGGCGGGCTGCACACAAAAGCAGCAGCCGGCGATCCGGTTCTTCATCTAATTCTTTGCCGGGCAAGGCACCATGGCGGTGCCAGTTCCCGCGGCACTCAATGAGGAGACAGTATGGGACACGTGCAGCAGCACTCGCCCTCGGACGCCAACAACCCGGCTCCGCCGGTTGGAACAGGGCCGGTTGGAACAGCGCCGGTTGACCACGTCAAAATGCCCAAGAAGGCGGCACTCGCCTCCTTCCTTGGATCCACCCTGGAGTACTACGACTTCTTCATCTACGGCACCGCCGCGGCCCTGATCTTTCCCAAGATCTTCTTCCCCGGCGGAGACCCCGTGGTGGCGTTGCTCGGGGCCATGGCCACGTTCGGTGTGGGGTACTTGGCCAGGCCGCTCGGTGGCTTGGTGATGAGCCACTATGGCGACAAGATCGGCCGGAAGCAGGCCTTGATGGTCACGCTGGTGATCATGGGTGTCGCCTCGATCGGCATCGGGTTCCTGCCCACTTACGGACAGATCGGTTATTGGGCAACGGCACTGTTGCTGGTCGGCCGGCTGGCCCAGGGCTTCTCCGCAGGCGCCGAAGCCGCTGGTGCCTCGACGCTGACCATGGAACACTCGCCGGAAGGCCGCCGCGCCTTCTTCACCAGCTTCGTGATGACCGGATATGCCTCGGGAATGGTGTTGTCCACCATTGTCTTCATCCCGCTGGCCGCCCTGCCGGAAGACCAGCTCCTCAGCTGGGGCTGGCGGGTCCCGTTCTGGCTCTCGGTAGTGGTCCTGGCGGTGGCTTATTGGATCCGGACCCGACTGGATGAGCCGCCGGTGTTCGAGGAGATCGTGGAGCATGACAAGCCCAAGGCGATTCCCGCCGTCGCAGTCCTCAAGACGCAGTGGCGCGACGTCCTGCGCGTTGGCGTGGTGATGCTGTTCTCGGTCATGCAAACTACGTTCACGGTGTATGCGTTGGCTTACGCCACCGGCCCTGCCGTGGGAATCGACCGCACCCTCATGCTCACCGTGAATGCCGTGACCATCGGCCTGTCCATGGTGACCATCCCCATTTCGGCCATGATCTCGGACCGCATTGGCCGCAAGAAGGTTCTGCTGGTGGGTGCGCTCGGTTGCGCCTTGACCACCATCGGCTACTTCTGGGCCATCAGCGAGCACAACATCGCCTTGATCTTCCTGTTCGGCTTCCTGAACATGACCGTCTTCTACTCCTGCTGGAACGGCGTGTGGACCGTCTTCTTCCCGGAGATGTTCCCGGCCGCGGTCCGATACTCCGGCATGGCGATTGGCAGCCAGATCGGCCTGATCCTGGCCGGCTTCGCACCCGCAATCGCTACACTCCTGGCACAGCCCGGACCGAACGGCTGGATGCCCGTCGCCGGCTTCACCATCCTGTGCCTGGTCGCCTCGGCCATCGCCATCATGACGGCCCGGGAAACCTACAACGTCCCGCTCGAGGACCTCGGCAAACCGCGCACACCCCTCAAGTAGCTGCGGCGCCAGCAGAACGAAACGCACGACGCCGGGCGGCAGCTCCCAGCCGCCCGGCACCGGGCACGCGCCACCAGGCAGCCGCCCGGCACCGGGCACGCGCCCTAGCCCGCAAGCACCCATGCAACGACTCAGCACCGAAAGTTGGACCACCCCATGACTTCCCCAGCACCGGCAGCCCGCACCTTCCGCGTTGGAATCGCGGGTTGCGGCGCCATTTCCCGCAACCACCTCGAGGCCTTCAGCGCTTTGGACAACGTCCGGATCGTTGGGGTCTGCGATGTTGATCCGGACAGGGCAAAAGCAACAGCCACAGCATGGGGAGTTCCCCACGCCGTGACCACCGTGGACGAATTGCTCGCCCTGGACCTGGACATCGTCTCCGTCTGCACCCCGCATCCCACCCACGAGGAAGTGGTGTTGCAAGCGGCCGCGGCCGGGGTCAACGTCCTGTGCGAGAAGCCCATTGCCACCAAGCTCGAATCGGCCGAGCGTATGGTGTCAGCCTGCGAGGAAGCCGGAGTCCAGTTGGGGGTCCTGTTCCAGCGCCGTTTCTGGCCTGCGTCGCAAAAGATCCGTGCAGCCATCGACGACGGCACGCTGGGCCGAGCCATCATGGCCCAGTGCTCGGTCATGCTGCACCGCGCTCCGGACTACTACAACCGGGATGCGTGGCGGGGCACCTGGGAGAGTGACGGCGGTGGGGTCCTGATGTCCCAAGCGGTCCACCAGATCGACCTCCTCCAGTGGTACCTCGGGGACGTCGCCGAGGTCTATGGGAAGGTCAACACCTACCGCCACGGCGACTATATAGAGGTCGAAGATTCGGCGACGGCGGTGATCACTTTCATCTCCGGGGCCATGGCAACACTGGAGGCTTCCACCGCGGTCTCGCCCAACCTTGGAATCCAGCTCCGCATCACCGGTGAAACGGGCGCCTCGGCCTCCCTCACGGAATTCCCGGAAGGCAGCGATGGGCGTCTGGACCTGTGGGCGGTGGGTGAGCGAATCGTCGTCGAGCCTGTCCACCCGGACGGCGTGGAGCCGAACGTCGATCTTTCCATCATCAACGGCCAGCTGATCCCGTTCCACAAGCTCCAGGTCCAGGACTTCGTGGAAGCGCTGGAATCGGGCACTGAACCGGCCATCACCGGCCACGACGCCCTGAAGTCCTTGCGGATCCTGCTTGCTGTCTACGAATCCTCACGCACCGGCCAACCCGTCCGTTTCGCCGCAGTCCAGCCCGCGCACTCCGCCATTCCCGAGCTGCGGGGCCGCGAGAAAGTTGCACGCTGATCATGGTTTCTTCCACACCCGCAGCGGGGCTGCCGCTGACTCTTGGCCGCAACGGACGCACCCCCAGGACCCTCCGCAACCGCTTGGCGTCGGCCCCCATGGAACGCAACTACGGCACCACGGACGGCTACATCACCGAGCAATACATCGACTACCTGGTGACCCGGGCCAAGGCTGGACTCGGCATGGTCACCACTGAAGCCACGTACGTCCGGGCCGACGGCAAGGGCCGAACGCACCAGCTTGGCCTGCACACGGATGACATGGTTCCCGGGCTCCGCCGCCTCACCGACGCCCTGCACGCCGAAGGTGCGCTGGCCGCCGTCGAACTTAATCACGGTGGCCGCACCGCGCAGTCCGCCGTTTCCGGGTTCAAGAACCTCGCGCCGTCGCCGGTTCCCTGCCCGACGGCGGGTGGCGAGGTACCGCGGGAACTCACCGCTGCCGAGTGTTACGAGCTCGTGGCTGCCTATGCGGCAGCGGCTCGCCGCGCAGTGGCCGCCGGTTTCGACGTCATCAACCTCCACGGCGCGCACGGGTACCTGATCCACCAATTCATGTCGCCCATTTCCAATCACCGCACGGACGAGTTCGGGGCCCCGGAGTTCTTCATGAACCTGGTGATCGACGCCGTGCGGGAGTCCGTGCCGGACACGATCGTGGGAATGCGCGTTTCCGTGGTGGAGGGTCCGGCCGACGGCATCAGCGCTGAGCAACAAGCAGCCATCATCGGCAAGGCCCACCTGGACAAGCTCGACTTCCTGGACCTTTCCGCGGGCAGCTACGACGCCGGGGAATGGATCGTTCAATCGGGGGAGTGGAAGCCGGGAATCCTGTCCGACTACGCCGCGGCCTACCGGCAGTTCGGACTGCCGCTGGGGATGGCCGGACGCCTCAACAGCCCGGCGATCATTGAGGAGGTGCTCTCACAGGGCACCTGCGATTTTGTCAGCCTGGCCCGCGCCATCCATGCAGATCCCGCTTTTGTGGGCGGGGTCCTGCAGGGCGGGCGCTACCGGCCGTGCATTGCGTGCAACGTCTGCATCGACAACCTCGGGCTCGGCCAGGTGACCTGCACGGTCAACCCTGCTGTGGGGCGTTCACGCGTACCGGTTCCAACGCCCGCGGTCCGCCCATCTTCCAATGTTCTGGTGGTGGGTGCGGGTCCTGCCGGGCTCACCGCTGCCCGCGAACTTGCCGAAGCCGGTGCCCGCGTGACGCTGGTGGACGACGGAGCGCGGGCCGGAGGACAGTTCGCCCTCGCCGAACGCATGAGGTCCACCCCGGACTTCCATCGCTTCGCAGACTGGTCAGCGTCGGAAAACGAGCGACTGAACGTCGAAGTCCGGCTGGGTGCCCACGTGGACACGTCCGACGTCGGTACGCTGGCCCGTGGCTTCGGCGCCGATGCCGTGGTCATCGCCACTGGTGGTCGTCGGCCTGGTGCAGGCTTTGTTGGCGGCGACTCGCCCCGCGTCTCCGATATCCGTGACTGGCTCACTGCCCACCCGGAGATCCTGGACGGTTCTGCGGGGGTCTTTCCGGAAGCCGTGACCATCTGGGGCGCTGATTCCGTGGCCATGAGCGTGGCCGACACCCTTGCAACTCTGGGGACCTCGGTGCTGGTGGTCGGACCGCAGGAAGCGCTGGCCCCGGAATCGGGACGACGCGCCAAGATCCTGGCCGTGCCGCGCCTTGAAGCCAACCCCAAAGTGCGGATCTTCCTGTCCAGCACCATCGAGGAGTTTGACGGCAGCCGCGTACGGATCAGCCGGGCAGGTGTTCAGGACGAATGGATTGAAGCCCCGGGGGAGCTGCTGGTCTCGCGTTCGGTCCTGCCCTTGGACGGTCCCCTCACCCTGGAACAACGGGAAGCTGGGCTCAGCCTGTCCGCTTCCCTTCCCGTGGTGCTGGCCGGAACGGTCGTCGACGAGACACCAGCCATCGTGTCCAACGCGGTCAAGAGCGGCTACGACGCAGCCCAACGAATTGCCGCTGCCCTGGCGGGGTCCGGCACTGACATCGCTGGAAACGTGCGGGATCGCCGGAAGTTTCCGGCGGTTTCGCAGCGTACCGGCGATCCCGGCACCGCCACCCCTGCCCCTGCCACCCCTGCCCCTGTTCGAATCCGCCGCCTCGGGCTTGCCCAGCTGTCCCTCGTCGGGACGGCACCCCCGGACTTGGTGAGCATCGCCGCGAAGGCCGGGTTCGACTTCATCGGTGCACGCGTCCGTCCGGTGACCCCCACGGAACGCCCCTACAACGTTCAGCCCGGCTCGCCCATGCTTCGCGAAACCCTGGCCCGAATGGCCGACACGGGGATCACGGTTGAGGACATCGAGTTCCTGCTCCTGGACGGGACCGGCCTGCAGAACGGGGGCGACCAACGTGTCGCCTGGCTGCAGATGATGGAGGCGGGCCAAGCCCTGGGAGCATCCACCCTAACGGTGGCTTGCGCGGACCCGGACCTCGACCGTTTCGGTGATCATTTGGCCCAGATGACCCAGGACGGCAAAGCCTACGGAATCGTCCCGACACTGGAGCCCATCGCATACCAAACCGTCCGATCGATCCCCCAAGCCGTCGCGCTCGCTGACCACGCTGACTGCAAACTCGTGGTGGATGCGTTGCACGTCAACCGCTTTGGAGGCACGTGGGCCGAACTCGAAGACGCCGCTGACCTTGTTCCCTTGGTCCAACTCTGCGATGGACCGGCCAGCCCACCAAAGAGCAGGGAAGGCCTGATCCTTGAATCCCGTTCGGAACGGGGTGTTCCCGGGGAAGGCGAATTCGACTTGCCAGGCCTGCTCGCGCCATTCCCCGGCGACATCCCGATCAGCGTTGAAACCCCTTCCGGCAGCAGGGTAGCGGCCATGGGCGAACTCGCCTGGGCCAAACAACTGATGGCAGCAGCCACCACAGTCCTCACCACACCGGCATTTACCTGGAGCACCACATGAACAGCACAACCCCTCTTCCCGCCATCGACTGCGACGTCCTCGTCATCGGCTCAGGGGCCGGCGGTCTCGCAGCGGCCGTAACGGCTGCCTACCACGGGCTGAAAGTCATTGTCGTGGAAAAGTCCACAGTCTGCGGCGGTGCAACGTCGTGGTCCGGTGGTTGGGCATGGGCGCCGGGCAACCCGCTGGCCAGAGCCGAGGGTGTCCACGAGGACAAAGACGTGTTCCGGACCTACCTCCGAGGGGTCCTCGGCGACGACTACCGGGACCAGAACGTGGAGGCCTTCCTGGAGGCATCCCCACACATGGTGGGCTTCTTCCAGGAAAAAACGGCCTTGCAGTTCGTTCCCGGCAGCAAGATCAACGACATTTACGGCAAGCTCCCCGGTGCGGGCAGGGGCAACCGCTCAGTGGGTCCCAAACCCCTCAATGCCCGGACCCTCAAGCCGGCCTTGCGGGCAAAGATGCGCCATCAGCTCTACGAGACATCCTTCTTGGGGATGGGCATCATGGCCGGACCGGACCTCAGCAAGTTCCTCTCGGCATCGCAAGGCAACCTCCTGGGAATCTTCCATGCGGGCTGGCGCTTCGGGTTCCACGTCCTTGACCTGCTGACCCACCGCCGCAACATGCAACTGGTCAACGGCACAGCCCTGACCGGCAGGCTCCTGAAATCGGCAGACGATCTTGGCGTCGACATCCGTGTGTCCACCCCGGCCACAGACTTGCTCAGCGATGACAACGGCAAGGTGACCGGCGCCGTCGTGCGTTCGCCTGAAGGTGGGCTGCAGATCAACGCGGGCCGCGGCGTCGTGCTGGCAACCGGTGGTTTCCCCAACGATGTGCAGCGTCGCAAGGAGTTGTTTCCCAAGACGCCCACCGGCCGGGAGCACTGGACACTCTCCCCGGGTGAGACCACCGGCGACGGGATCAGCCTGGCCCAATCCGTCGGTGCGCGCTTCAAGACGGATGTGAAATCGCCGGCCGCATGGTGCCCGGTGTCGCTGGTGCCCTACCGCAATGGCCGGACCGGCGTGTTCCCTCACATTATGGACCGTGCCAAGCCCGGCAGCATCGGCGTCCGTGCCGACGGGAAACGGTTCGTGAATGAGGCCAACGGCTACTACGACTACATCGAGGCACTCATCGCTGCCACGCCGGACGGCGAAACGGTGGAGTCGTGGCAGATCGCGGACAGCAGATTCGTGCGCAAATTCCCTCTGGGGATGGCCAAACCGCTGCCCGTCCCGCTCTTCCCGTACCTGCGTTCCGGGTACCTGATTAAGGGCCGAACGCTGGAAGAACTCGCCGGCAAATGCGGCATCGACCCCGAGGGTTTGCGGCGAACCGTGGCGACCTTCAACGCCAACGCCCGTGACGGCGTCGATCCCGACTTCGGACGCGGCGAGACGGCCTTCAACCGCTACGGGGGCGATCCCACCAATCAGCCAAACCCGTCGTTGGGGCCCATCGAGAAGGGGCCGTTCTACGCGGTGCGGGTGGTGCCGGGCAGCTTCGGCACGTTCGCGGGGGTCGACACGGATGGCCGGTCACGGGCGCTCACCAACGACGGCGAGCCTATAGCGGGCTTGTACGTCACCGGCAATGACCAGGCCAACGTCATGGGCGGACACTATCCCGCAGGTGGCATAAACCTCGGACCGGCCCTGACATTCGGGTACATCGCGGGCCGACACCTCGCCGGGGTGGACAGCTACGAGGACGACGGTACGCGCGCGGAAACAAACGCGGACGTCGCCGCCCTGACGGAGGTTACTGTCCCGTCAGCCGGGGAACCGCCGGCACCGTGGTGACAGGTGCCGGCGCCGGTGGGGGAGCAGGTGCCGGGAAGGGGCCGCTGGGGTAGAGAGCCGTGGCTTCCACCATGTAATTGGCCCACTGTGGACCGGCAATCATGTAGCCGTCCAAGGACTTGTAGAACTTGCCGTTGATGGTGACGTTTTGCCCCGCACGCTGCTGTCCCGCCGTCGTGTCCCCAAAGAACGACGCCGTGGCCAGGGTGGTGGTGTAACCGGCCACCCACGTGGCCCCGTTGTTGTTGGAGGTGCCGGTCTTGGCGGCAACGGGGACCCGCGTGTGGACCTTGGGTTCAATCCACACACCTGAGCCCATCTTCAGCACATCCTGCAAGACGGCGTTGACGCCACGCGCCACGGCCGGTTTAACAGCCTCCCGGCACTGGGGCGTTTGGGCTTCGAACTGCCTGCCCTGGGAATCGCTGATCTCTGTGATGGCGATGGGTGCGCAGTACGTGCCGTCATTGGCGAAGGTTGCGTAGGCGCTCGCGAGGACCAGTGGCGCAACGCCGATGGAGCCCAGGAGGTTTCCGATCTGGTGCATGTTCACCGGAGCGTTGTCGAGCCCGCTGTGCAAGCCCACGGTGTCCACCATTTTTTGGATGCCGCAAAAGTCCAGCTGGGCCGCTGTAGCGAACGTTGCCGTGTTGATGGAGTTGTAGAGGCCGTAGTTGATGGGCATGGGGCGGTAGTAGCCGGCATCGTTGTTTTGCAGGTCGTCATCCGCGCCCAGGTTCTGCGCCTTCTGGGCGCTGCTGTAGCCACCCAGCACCTTGCCGCAGCTGGAACGCCAAGGGAAACCAACCGGGTAGACCCTTCGTGAGGCGTCAACCACGGCTGTGGGGTTCTTGCCCTCGTTGAGCCACTCGGCGTAAATGAACGGTTTCATGGTGGATCCCGGCTGGAAACCCCCGGCCCCATTGAGGTCGTAGCCGTTCGCGTCCTTGGCATCGACGTTGAAGTTCAACTGGGTATCGAATTTTCCTTCCTGGGGCACGAAGACCGTGTTCTGCGCCATCGCCAGGATCTTGCCGGTACCTGGCTGCACCGTGGTCATGGCGGCACCCCACTTGTCCGGGTTATCCCCGGCGGAGGCATCAACTTGGGCCTGGGCGACGGCCTGAAGCCGGCTGTCGAGCGTGGTGGTGATGGTGAGTCCGCCCCTGTACAGCAGCCGCTCTCGCTCGTTGACGGTGGAGCCATACCGCTCGTCATTGAGGATGAGGTGCGAGACGTAGTCACAGAAGTAGGTGGCGATGGACGCACCGGCGCACCCCTGCCGGGAAGGCGTAACGTTCAGTTCTATTGGCGAGGCCGAAGCAACACCATGATCTACCGCCGTGATCTTGCCCTGTTCCAGCATCCGGTCCAGGACGAGGTTGCGCCGGGCCAGCGCAGCGTCGGGGTCTACGGTGGGATCGTAAATGCTTGGGCCGTTGACCAGGCCGGCAAGGAGCGCGGCCTGCGGCAGGGTCAGGTCCTTCGCGGAGACGCTGAAGAAGTATCGCGACGCGGCCTCGATGCCGTAGGCGTCACGGTTGAAGAACACGATGTTCAGGTACCCCTCAAGGATCTGGTCTTTGCTGAACCGCTTCTCCAATTCCAAGGCAAGCTTGACCTCACGGAGCTTGTCACCCATCGTTTTCTGGCCGCTGAGCACCACGTCTTCAGGACGCCCCTCGGACAAGCGCGATTCGTTGAGCACGTTGGTGACGTATTGCTGGGTCAGCGTGGAGGCTCCTTGCCGGGTGCCTTTGGTCAGGTTGGAGCTCAACGCGCGAATGATGCCCTGGGCATCCACGCCGGCGTGTTCGTAAAAGCGGTTGTCTTCGATGGCTACGATGGCCTCGCGGATGAACGGCGACATTTCCTGCAAGGGAACCTTGACGCGGTTTTCTGCGTAGAACGTGGCGATGTGCTGGCCGTCCGCTGTGACCACAGTGCTGGAAAGGGACGGGGAATCGACGTCCAGCTGACTCGGCAGGCTTTCGTAGAACCCGATGGATCCGCCAACGGTGGTGCTGGTGAACGCCACCACCGGGACCACGAGTCCCGAGATCAGCACGCCGCAGAGGATGCTCACGATGAAGTACCCGAAGATCCTCAGGAGGACCTTCCCAAGACCGGGCTTTTGACCCTTGCTGTACGCCATTTTCGTGCCATTCCGTAGGGATGCCAGGCTGAAAAGTAGCTACAGAATACGTCCGGCAACGCAGTTGGGCTATGGCTGGAAGCCCGATTAAGGTCCCAAATCGGACTCAATCCAAAGGCAGCGTGACCCTCACGCTGGTGCCTCGCCCGACAGCAGAGTCGATGTCTACTGTGCCGCCGGCGTCGTGCACTGCGATGGACATCAGCAGCAGTCCGAAACCGTGCCGCCGGCCACTTGGCGCAGCGTGGATCTCAAAGCCCCTGCCGTCATCCGTGATGGTCAGCTGGATGCCGTGGTAGACCGCGTTGAGGCGGACAGTGAGCTCGCTGGCGTTTGCGTAGTTAAGGGTGTTGCTGAACGTCTCCTGTGCCACGTGATACAGCAGGGCAGCTGCTTTCGAGGAGATCTCGATGCCGTGATGCGGGGTGTGCCAGTGCACTTCGACGCCGGTCCGCCGGAGCGGCGCGGCGAGCCGGTCAATGCATCCGGCCACGCCCAGTGCGTAGAAATCCACAGGATGCTGGTCCTGGATGATGCCCTTGACGGACATGACCTCGCTGAGTGCTGATGACTGCTCCATTGCGTCCCCCACTTCGATGTCTTTCATACTGGAGATTCGTTACCGAAGCCCCTCGGTATTGGTGCTTCGCCTGTCTCCAGCGTGGCGCCGCTATATCAAGGAACCTTTCCGATTGGCTCAAGTTCGCATCAAGTTTGCGTGGCGGCTTACGGGGGCGGCCAACCTCGTGCGTGGGTCGGTTGGAAGCGCCCGACGACGGCAGGCGGGTGCCGTCGTCGGGCGTGGGCTACGTTTCCTGGCGCAGGGCGGTGAGTACCAGCCGGCAGGCGCTGGGGATCGGCTGGATGATGTCGACGGCGGCCACCCGGGCCAGCCGTCGGGCGGTGGCACTGAGTGGGCCCCCGGCAATGATGACGGCCTCGGCACGGTCAGCCTCCGTGGCCGATGCGACCGCCTGCGCCAACTCCTGGAACTGCCGTTCAGGGTCTGCCGCCAAAACCAGGGGCTCCGACTGCGTCAGGCGCACACCAGTGAAGTGCTCCTGGAACCCGTGGTCCGCCACCAGCTTGGCCAAGGCTTCCACCAGCAAGGGCGTGCTTGTTGCCATTCCGAAGCGCCGGGTGGTGCCGTCGGGGGCATGTGCCGCGACGTGGACGGAGCCTTGTCCAATGCCGATCACAGGGATGCCCAGTTCGCCGTCCAATCGGGCCCGCCCCGGATCACCGATCGCCGCGACAATCACTGCGGCGACCCTTTCGCCGTCGGGTCCTGAGAGGTAGCCGTGCACTGCCTCGCGGACGTGCGCCGCAGACTCCGCCAAGGACACCGGGTCCACGATCATGGACGGCCCGGCGACTGCCGTGATGCCCACTACGTGGAAGCCCTGTGGTGCCAAGGTCTCCGTGGCCAGGTCCACCATCATGGCGGTGGTGCCACGGTTGGTGTTGGGATTGACCAGCAGAACTGTGGTGGGTTCGGGCTTTCCTTCGGTACCAGCAACCTTAGTGTCCATAGATCGCAGCTTCCTCGTCGCCACTGGGTTCAGCGTCTTCTTCCAGCGGCTTGTTGAAGGTTTCCGGCGGGAATTGGACCACGATGGCCAGAACAATGAACAGCACGGCCAGCGTGGTGAACATGCCTGGCAGCCCGGCGGAGTCGAACACGGATCCGGAGATGAGCGGGAACAAGCCGCCGGAAAGGGAACCCGCTGCAAGGATGATCGAGGTTCCGAAGCCACGGGTGCGTGTTGGGTAAAGCTCCGGTGCGAACAGCCAAATGGTGGTGTTCAGGATGATGACGGAGAAGTTGAACAGAACCCCGAAGATGACAATGAGGACGATGTCGCTGGCCAGGAACGCCATGGACAGCCCGGACAGGCAACCCAGTATCGCTGCGGCGGTCAGGACCTTCTTACGGGGCAACCTGCTCGCAAGGTAGGCGGCGGTACAGGCGCCCAGCAAGGAACCGGACTGCATGATCAGGGTGAACCAGAGGCTGGTGTTCACGGCATAACCCCGCGAGACCAGGATGGTTGGCATCAGTGTGAGCATCGAAATCTGGGCGGCATAGGACATGCAGACGGCGATGCACAGCAGGACGGTGCGCTTGAGGAGCTTGCCGCGGAGCGCATCCTTCCAGTGCCCGGAGGACTTGGCCACGACGGGGTCGGGGACTGCGGTGATGTACGTTTCGGGATCGCTGATGGGGCCGGAGAGCTTGTTGCGTGCCAACCGGGTGATGACGAGGTTGGCTTCGTCGATCTTTCCCTGCGAGGCCAGGAACCGGGGCGTTTCAGGAACGAAGCGCCGGAAGAACATCACCAGGAGGGCGGGGATGAACAACAGACCGAACACCCAGCGCCACTTGTCTGGACCATCGAAGAGCGTGAAGACCAGGATGCCGAATGCCGGGGCCAACATATTGCCCAGACCTGCAGCGGTGACGTTGATGAGTCCTACCGCCGTGCCGCGGTGTTTCGCGGCGAAGAATTCGGCCATCATGATCACGGCAACAGCGATTTCGCCGCCGAGTCCGAAGCCTACGATGAAGCGGCCCGCGGCGAGGACGGGGTAGTTGGGAGCCACGGCGCAAAGCAATGAGCCACCGGCAAAGATGATGAGGTTGATGACCAGCATGTGCCGCCGGCCGTATTTGTCGACGATGAGGCCCGTCGCCAGCCGTCCGAGTGCTGTTGCCGTAAACGTCATTGTGTTCAGCAAACCGATTTCGGTGGCACCCAATCCCCAGGACTGGCGGAGGATGGGGCCGGTAATGCCTACGGCATTCTGTTCGAGGGCGTCGAAGAAGACGCCCAACAGGATCATGAAGACGATCTGGCGGTGGGCGCCGGTCACCCCGATCCTCTGATACGCGCCTTCGATTTGTTTGGCCAGGGATCCGGTCCGCGGTTTTGCAGCCTCCTGGGCAAGGTCTTTTTCCACAGTGCGCTCCTATCTGAGCTCTGAAGGTTCATTCATTGCCACGCGAATGGTTCCGTCATGCGGAATGCGAATATCACATGAGGGAATGTGATGGAGATTACACTTTGGGATACCAAAAGGCCATGGTTGGCGTGTAAACAGAATGTGACCGGGAGCTCAACGCGGGAAGTGGGCCGCGGCTTCCTGACTCTTTTTGGGTGAGCAGAGACCGGAACGCACACGAAAAAGGTTGATTTTGAGGCTAAGAAGCATCAAAAGAGGGCAGGAAGCCTCGCTGCAATGACCATGGGGCCTCACCAAGGACCCGACGGGTATCCGCGCCCCGAACGCAACGTCGTATGCCATCGCAGGCACGTGAATGGGCGGGAGGATCGGTATCCTGCCCGCCCATTGCGTCGGACCAGCGGCGGATCTAGCGGCGGCCGCCACCACCGCCGGGCCCCTGTGCCTGGGTGTACTGGCCCGCGGTGACGGTTCCCTGTTCCTCAGCACCGTCGACGGATCCCGTGGTCAGACCCGCTTTCGTATCTGCGGTGCCACCCGTGTACACCGTGTAGCTCTCCCCAGCGGTGATCGCTGCGGAGGAGAACACCAAGGACGCGATGGTCTTGGTGGTCACAAACGTGGCAATCACAGCCCCGGCCGGGTCAACGATGTGCACGGGAGTGCCTGCGGCAACCGAGGAATTGAAGGTCAGCTGTACGCCCGACTGCGTGGACGAGGTCCCCGGGGTGACTGCCATTCCGGCGCTGCCTGCTGCTGCCACGGTCCCGCCGGTGACCACCAGCTCACCGTTCACGTCGAGTGCTCCGTTGCCGTCGTTGGTGGGGCCGTTGACCACCACCGTGCCGCCCGAAATGGTCCCGCTGCCGTTGGAATCCAGCCCGTCGCCCTCGGAATTGATGGTCAGCGTGCCGCCCGAAACGTCCACGGTGTAATCCCCGGCGGCGGACTCGCCGCCCATGCCGCCACCGCCGGGTCCACCCATCCCCCCGGCGGCCGCGCCGGCATCCGCTGATGTGGACGAACCACCCGAGGCGTTCACACCGTCGTCGTGTGAGGTGACGGTGACATTGCCGCCGGAGATGGCGATGTGCTGCGCCTCCAACCCTTCCTCGGACTCGGCGACAGTGACCGTCCCGCCCGAAACGGTGAGGGTGTTGAAGGCTTTCACGCCGTCGTCGCCGGCGTTGACCGTCAGTGAGCCGCCGCTGACCAGCAGCCAGCCCCGGCCCTCGTCGGTTTCGTTGTCGGCCTTCACACCGTCCCCGCCGGCCGTGACTTGGTAGGCGCCGTCCAGCAGGACCGTGTAGTCCTTGCCGCGGATGCCGTCGTCCACGGCGTCCACAGTGACCTTGCCGGCGGCCATCACCAGTCCGTCCTTGGAAACAATGCCGTCGTTGAACTTGCCGTTGACGCTGAGGGATCCGGTTCCGGCGATGGTCAGGTCCGCCATGGAGTAGAGCGCGGCGTTGGGGGCATCTTCGCCTTGGTCTGCGTACGTGGCGGCGTCGGTCAACGCGTTGGTGCTGCCCTCTTCCAAGTACACGATTGCTTCGTCGGCGCTCTGCACCACAAACGGCGAACCGCTGGAGTTGCCCAGCTCGACTCCATCCAGAATGATGCGCACGGTGTCCGAATCGCCGGCAGACACCACGATCCGGCCGTCGGTCAGCGAGCCGCTGAGACGGTAGGTTCCGGCTGCGCTGATCGTGACGGTGTTGCCGTCTACCGCCACGCCGGTGGAGGACGACGACGTCACTTTGCTGCCGCCGTCGGCCAGGCTGATTGCCACTTCAGCAGCCGTATCCCAGGTGAGGTCGTCGCTGTCGTAGTGGGTGTCTTCCTCGATGGTGGCGGCGGTGACTGCCTGCTGGGTGGTTGTCGTGGTGGAAGTACCGGTGGTGCCTGCGGAGGTGGAGTTGGTGGCGGCCGTGGAGCACCCGGCCAGGGAGATGGCCAGGGCCACGGCGGCAACGGAAAGGGACGTGCGGAAGGAGCGCATGGTGGGATTCCTTAGTCTGTGGAGGAAAGGTCAGTGGAGGGGGCGCAGGGGCATCCTGCGCCGGAGGGTCTGGTTCCAGCGGTTGGCAGGGAGCTCAGGATGGAGCGCAGCCATGCCGGTGGCGAACTTCGAGATGCGGCACGGCCGGACGCCGTGCGCCCACAGGTGCCTGTCCAAAGGGCCGGGAGCGGAGCCGGATTTCGTCTCGACCACCACGGCGTTGTCCAGCACCCACGGTTGGCCGTCGGGGCTCTGCCACGTGACGTCGTTATCGATGGTCGCGCGGCTGCCGGACCCGGGGAGGAACAAGGTGGTGCGGACGTACCGTGTGGAAAGGACGGGCTCCAGGGGGCTGAAGGTGACATCGCCGATCGTGGCCGCCAGTGTCTCGTTCACGTAGGCCAGGCCTTCCGCGGTCAGCCGGTCCCGGTCGCACACCTCGTACGGTATCCGCTCCTTGACCGTTGCCTCCCGGGCGCCTTCGGTCTTCACTTCCAGGAAGCTGACCGCACTGTCGAGGTAGGTCCGCGTACGGATCTTGAACCGGCGGCGCCGTCCATGGGCGGCCAGCAGGTAGCTATCCAATCCCGGGGTGTCGAAGTAGACGGAGTCGTAGGCGAAGGTGCGTTTCCCGTCCATTTCCAGGACCCGGGCTTCAGTGCTGAACGTGCTCAGGATCTTCCGCGCTGTTGCCGACGGCACCAGGTACTTTCGGTCGACCCGGGTCAGCAGCGCGGCTTCCGTGGTGAGTTCTTCTAGTCCGACGGCGGGCAGCCGGCCCAGCTGCGGCATGATGGGTTGGGCGTCGACGCGGCTCACGCTACACCTGCCGAGGTGGGCACGGACTGCTGGGTGTGCGCCGCTGCCGGCCCGGGCTGCGCAGGCAGTTCCTGAGGTGCGGGCGAGAGGGCGCCGGCAGGCTGGTTGAAACCAAGCTGCGGGGGTTGTGGCTGCTGCTGGGGGCGGACTGCGTAACGGACGTCCACGATCGTCTTGTCGTTGACCATATCCAACTCCTGGATGGTGGCCGAATGAACCGTGCCGTTGAGAACTTCCTCCAGCCGGGCGTAGAGCTCGGGCTCGTTGTTGATGGCGCGGTCCAGGACCACGGTCTGGTGGCGGTAGGCAGGCAGGACCCGTGGGTTGTCGCCGACGAACATCACCAGGAGCACCAGCACCATGAGGGACAGGGTCAGCCAGAGCGGCTCCACCCCGATGCCCGCGATCAGGCCCAGGGCCAGGGCCGAGAAGTAGTAGGCCACTTCGTGCTGGGCGAGTTCCGTGGACCGGAGCCGGATGATCGACAGCACTCCGAACAGGCCCAGTCCCAGGCCAACGCCGGCAGCCGATCCGGACAGCGCCGTTGCCACGGCCAGGACGCCAACGTTCATGCCCAAGTAGGACACCACCAGGTCACGGCGCCGGTGGCGGCGGAGGTAGAGGGCGAGCGTCAGAATGGCGATGGCGGCCAAATCTGCCGCGATAAGAATGATGGTGTTCATCAGGTACTCCGGAATCTCTTGGGGGATTGGTCTCCACTTTTCCCGGTCATGCTGTGCTGAAACTGTGTCGGGACCAAGGCTGGGATATGCGTTTCGACGGCGGTCGGTTCCGTTGCGGCTGCCCGCGCGGTGCGAACAAAAAGGAAGCGCTGCTGCACGGCGTAACTGACACCCAGCAGGGTCACTTCGGTCACCAGTTTGGCCAGCAGGTCCGGGACGGCCAGGGAGGTCAGAGCCCACATCGCGGCGTAATTGGCGCACAACAGGACAACCACCAGGGCCACGTATCCCGTGGCTGCCGTGCGGAATGAGGTATCTTTGCCGTGGTCAAAGACCAGCCTTCGATTGACCATGAAGTTCACCGAAGCGCTGACCAAGCGGGCCCCCACCACCGCCATCAGCAGGGAATCCGTGAGGGCACTGAGGACCACGAACATCACCGTGTCCACCACGAACGCGGACAGCGACGAGCCAAGGAACTTCAGCAACGGCGCGTAAATCCGCAGCGAATCAGCAACGGGCCTGAAGTGCGATCCCGAATTTTCGTCGAGATAGACCGTGGCTATTTCCACGCTCTCAATGCCGTATCCGGCCTGTTTCGCCTCGAGCAGCAGATTAAGTTCATATTCGTAGCGTTGTCCGCGGACTGTCACCAGCCATGGAAGCATGTCAGCCCTGTAGCCACGAAGGCCGGTCTGCGTGTCCGTGATCCGTTGACCTGTCGCGAGCCTGAACAGCCAGCGCGTCACCGTGTTGCCGAACTTGCTCCTGGCCGGGACATCACCGGTGAAATTGCGGCAGCCAAGGACCATCGCAGCTGTGACGTGCCGGACGCGGTCAGCAACGGCGAGGATGTCGGCCACCCCGTGCTGTCCGTCGCTGTCAGCGCAGACAACGTCGTGGCCCGGGAAACGCTCCGCGATGAAGGCAAATCCGCTCTTGAGGGCGTGGCCTTTTCCGCCGTTCACCGCGTAACTCAACACTTGGCACCCAAGCCGGGCGGCGTCGTCGAACGTGGTCTGGTAGTCCGGTCCGGAGCCGTCGTCCACCACCACGATGGTCAGCCACGGATCGGCTTCGCGAAGATTGCGGACAAGGGAAGTGAGCTGGTGGTCCGGCTCGAAGGCCGGTATCAGGACGATCATGACTGGGCGATGTAGAGGATGTCCGAGGTACCGCGCTCTTTGTTCCCGCCGAGCGGGCTGTTCACCAGGGAGCCGTTGAAGTACATGGTGGAGGAGCCGCCGCCGTCGATGTTGTAGGCGGTGGTGGCACCCAAGTCCTTCATGATCTGCGCCAGGCCTGTCATAGAGACGCCGGCGGAGTAGCCGGGGCTCCGGCCGTCCACCACCACGAACACCAGATGGTTCTCGTCGATGACGCCCACGGCGGTGCGGGGCTGCTCGCCTTGGATGGAGTGGTTGCCGAAGTTGGTATCTACTTCCACGTCCTCGATGCCCGAGGCGATTTCACCGTTGTCCAGCAGCGACGGGCCAAACGAGAGGGTGTTCCAGACACCGTCCGCGATGAGTTGGTCGGCCGAGGTGGTGGTTTCGTCGTAGACCTTGACGGTGCCGTCCTTGTAGAACGCCAAGCCTTGGCGGGCGCCTTCGTCCCGGTACACCACGCCGTTGCGGATCACGATGCCCGTGTCCCGGAAGCCGTAGTAGTCGCCGTTGATGGCGAAGATGGCGTTATGGTCCTCGGCGATCGCAGACGTGGTCTCGGTGATGTTCCCGCCGAAGGTATCCTCGGCGAACGCTGACTTCAGCGTGGTGGCATCATCAAGCACGACGTCGGCAACGTAGTACGTCACGGTGCCGTCGCCGCTGCCGGTGGTCACCGTTGAGACGGAGACGCCGGTGTCACCCGAAGTGTAGGAGGTAGCGGTGACCACGGCGGTCGCGGCCGTGTCAGCGGAAGTCCCCTCCGTCGCGCTGTTTGTCGTAGTGCCGGCCTGGCTTGCCTCGTACTCGGAGACGTTGGTGATCTCTGCGTGCGGAATGACGAAGCGGTCCAGGGCCCAGGCGGCGGCACCCCCGGCAGAGAGAGTGACCGCCAGAACGGCGGAGACGACGGCGCGCCGGGTCCGGCTGCCCTTACGGTTCTTGGTCTGTGGAGGAGTCATTCCTCATTTCTACGGAGGGAGGCTACGCCGGAGGTTTGCCCTTCATATGCGTGGGCTGTGAAGGTTCACCAGTGTCGGCGGCCTGCCTCCCGGGCTGCTTCTTCGATCCGGAACCTATGGGCCGCCCACTCTTCGGAGTTCCGGCCGGGGATGTTGGGATCGCCCGGCCTCTGCCCGGCGGAGCCGTCGATGAGTTCGCGGATGATGTCTGCGTGCCCGGCATGCCTGGCGGTTTCCACGCACATGTGGACCAGGATCTGGTGGAGCGTGACGTTCTTCTTCTCGTCCGACCACCACGGCACCACGCCCGGTGCGTCCAACGGGAGGGACTCAATGGTCTCGTCGCTGTGCTTCGCGGAAAAGTGGTGCAATTCCAGGATCTCTTCCCGGCTCTCGGTGACGGGCACCCACATATCGGAGTCCGGTTCGGCGTCGTCAGCCAGCCAAGGCATGTCCCTGCCGCTGGGCCGTCCGAAAGTCACTCCGAAATAGTCCAGCTGCACGCTGGCTACATGCTTCACGAGGCCCATCAGATTGGTTCCTGTGGGAGTCATGGGCCTGCGGGCGTCATACTCGCTGAGGTTCTCCACCTTGCCGAGCAGGTCCGCCCTCCGGAGCCGCAAGTACCCGAGCAACATCGCTTTGTCATCCATGGGGAGCACTCTACCGAAGGGCGGGACCCGCGACTTCGCTGGAACACTGCGGCTTCGCCGGAAAGTTCCAGCGTTCTCGCACGCTTCCAGCGACGGGGCGGATGGGCCTGGCACCGCATAGCCCCCGGCGGCGTTGCTACCGCGGACTTTTGTCGATCACGCAGAAGCGGTTGCCGTCAGGATCTGCAAGAACCACGAAGTCCGGATCCTCGGGGTACAGGTCCCAGTCCACACGTTGGGCGCCGAGCCCGATGAGCCGTTCAATCTCGGCTGACTGGTCATCCGCGTAGAGATCGAGGTGGGTGCGGGGATGCTCTTGCACAGGGGTTTCGCTCAGCATGAGGGCGAGTTGGGGCCCGGGGCCAGATGCCGGCACCAGGATCACCCAGGTTTCATCGCCGGGCTCTCGGGGGACGTAGCCCACCGCTTCATGCCAGAACCGGGTGGCGCGGCCGATGTCGTTGACGCCAAGTACGGTGCTGCCGATGCTCAACATCCGCCCAGCCTAGCCCGCGTCCGGATCCCTTGTCGTGGGCAAGAACAAATGCCACAGTGAACCATGGCCACAGAAGACGATGTTCGCCGCATCTGCCTTGGCATGCCCGGTGTGACTGAGCGGCCGAGTTGGGGGCAGCCCGCGTGGTTCGCCAAGTCGCTCATGGCACGTATGTGGGAAGAAGGCGTCGGCACGGTCAAAACCGAGGAACGCGAAGCGCTCGCGGCCATGAATCCCGATACCTTCTTCTGGACCCCGCATCACGAGCAGTCCCCGAACCTGATGCTGATCCGGCTGGAAAAGATCGACGTGGGGGAGCTCGACGAGTTGCTGCAGGAGTCGTACAGAATCGCCGGCGGCCCGGGCAAGCCCAACTAAAACGTCCCATGGAGCGCTCAGCGGAACATGTGCAGTTACCCGGTTGGGTGCACGCGCACGCAGGTTAGACTCGGCCGCATGGGGGAACACAAACGTGGGGAACACAGCACACCGAAACCTGCCCGCAGAGTCTCTGCCGTCGTCGTGCCTTTACTGGGGCTGATCGCGGTCATCGTGGGGGTGATCGTGGCGTGGAACGGAACCAACGAACCGGTCGGCTGGTTTGCCTACGCGCCGCTGAGCGACAGTGTGTTCGTGGGGGACAACGGCTCATTCGTGAGTAAGGGGACGCAGCTCGGCTTGGCCGTGGCGGGGGCTGGCCTGCTGGTCCTCGTGTTCTGGGCGGGGCTGGCCGTGGGCCGTCGACGCTGAGTTCGCTGGAAAACGACGAAATCGCCGGAAAGCTCCCTGCGAACTGGCAGCTTTCCGGCGATCTCGGTGAAACGCACAAACCTAGGTGAGCTTCACCTGGCGGTTCATGTCCTTGTACAGCAGGTAACGGAACTCGCCCGGACCACCGGCGTAGCAAGCCTGCGGGCAGAACGCGCGCAGCCACATGAAGTCGCCGGCCTCCACCTCAACCCAGTCGTTGTTGAGTAAGTACATGGCCTTGCCCTCAAGCACATACAGACCGTGTTCCATGACGTGGGTCTCCGGGAAGGGGATTACGCCGCCGGGCTGGAAGGTGACGATGTTGACCTGCATGTCATGTGCGAGGTCGCTGGAGTCCGTGAAGCGCGTGGTCTTCCAGACGTCATCGGTGTCCGGCATGGAGGTGGGCTCCACGTCCTTCTCGTTGGTGACGAAGGACTTGGCTTCGAACCCTTCGAGCCGCTCGTAGGCCTTGCGGATCCAGTGGAAGGACACGATGTCGTCGGAGACGTTCTCCAGGCCCCACTCTGCGCCGGCAGCGAGGTAGGCGTAGCCACCCTCCTCGAGGTGGTGCAGTTCGCCGTCGAGGGTCAGGTTCACCTGGCCCTTGGTCACGAAGATGACACCTTCGACGCCGGACTCGAACTCGGCCTTGGGAGCCCCGCCGCCCGGTGCGATCTCAACGATCAGCTGGGAGAACGTGGTGGCGAAACCGGAGATCGGCCGTGCGATGATCCACGAGCGCGTGTTGGAGAACCCCGGCAGGTTGCTGGTGACGATGTCCGTCATGACGCCCTTGGGGATCACCGTGTAGGCCTCGGTGACGATGGCCCGTTCGGTGGTCAGCTGGGTCTGCGGCGGCAGGCCGCCCTGCGGGTAGTAATACTTGCCCATGCGAGATGCTCCTATCAGTGCGAAGTTGGTTGTGCGAGCCGCGGGTGCGCCAGTGCGGTCAGCTGTGGAAGTTCGACGCCGGCAAGCGCCTTGACCTCGTCGGTCCCCACCGCGCCGCACTGGACGCCGCGGAGGACGAAGCCGGCAAGCGCGCGGGCGGTGGCGGGCTCATCCATGACACCGCCTTCGGTGCGTTCCACATAGTTGCGGAGGCGGAGCGCCGCGGCGGGCAGGCCTTCGCGGTAGAAAGCGTACGACGCCGAGAAGCGGCTGGGCAGTTGGGCGGCGTGGAGATCCCACCCTTGGTAGTAGCCGTTTTCCAAGGAACGTCGGACCAGTCGGCCGTGCAGTTTCCAGGCATCCTCCACGCCGTCGCCGACGGGAATGATGTTGGTGGAACCGTCGGAGAGACGGATGCCCGTGCCGGCAACAGCGAGCTGCATGACTTCCTTGGCGAAGTCGGCCACCGGGTGCTCCATGGACTGGTATTCCGCGGAGATTCCCAGTGATGCGCTGTAGTCGTAGGTCCCGTAGTGCAGGGCGCTGATGCGGCCCGGCACAATGTGGGGCAGCTGGGCTACAGGCGAGGTGCCGTCAGCACCGATGATGAGCTGCGGCGTTTCCACCTGGACCTCGAAGCGGAGCCGGCCGGCGGGGAGTCCGTGGACTTCCTCGAGGCGGGACACTGCGTAGTCCATGGCCTGAACCTGGGCCACCGTGGTGACCTTGGGCAGGGTGAGGATCAGTCCGTCGGGGAGTTCCCCGGCCTGGGCCAACGTGGAGACGAACAGGTCCAAGGTCTTCAGACCGCGGGCCCGGGTGGGGGCTTCGAAGCACTTGAAGCGGATGCCGATGAACGGCGGAGCTGTTCCGGCCGAAACCGCAGCCGCAACGGCGTTGGCGGCAGCAACGGCGTCGGCGTCTTCTGCCTCGTCGCCGCGGTCGCCGTAGCCGTCTTCAAAGTCCAAGCGCAGGTCTTCGATCGGTTCGGCAGAGAGCTTGGCAGCCACACGCTCCGCTACAGCGGCAGCCAGGTCAGTCTCCTGGCCCAGCAGCCGGCCGAGCTTTTCGAGGCCGCCGTGGGCTTCCGCCGTCGCGAGTGCCTGGGCGCCCCACTCTGCCGCGAGGGAGGGCGTGAAGCGGTCAGCCGGGATGTAGACGGTGTGGATGGGCTGGCGTGAGCCGTCGTCGCCGGGGTAGTTGCGGTCCAGCAACTGGTCCGTCGCCTCCAGCTGGGACTCGATGTGAGCCAGATCGGATGCAGAGAATGAACCCATCTCAGCCCACCAGTTCGTAGGCGGGAGTGGTGAGGAAGTCTGTGTAATCGTCGGACAGACAGATATCCTCAATCAGCTTGGACGCCGGCTCGTAATACTTGGTGAAGTTCTCGTCGCCGAACTCGATGCGCAGGCGCTCGGTTTCTTCGCCCAGGATGCGGGTGACGAGCTCGCGGGTCACGGTGTTGCCCGTGTCAGCGAGGACGGACTTGTTGCGGATCTGCTGCCATACCTGCGAGCGGGAGATTTCCGCCGTTGCGGCATCTTCCATGAGGTTGTGGATGGCAACTGCGCCGCTGCCGGAGATCCAGACGCCGGTGTAGGCGACGGCAACGTACAGGTTCAGCCGGAGGCCTGCCTCGGTGACGTGGCCTTCGGCGGAGGCGACGTCGATCAGCTGCTCGGCCGTCACGTTCACCTCGGGCCGCTGCTTGTCCAGCTGGTTGGGACGGTCGCCCAGCACGGAATCGAACACCTCGCGGCACGTGGGAACCAGGTCCGGGTGGGCAACCCAGGAGCCGTCGAAGCCATCGTTTGCCTCGCGGGTCTTGTCGGCGCGGACCTTGTCGAAGGCCGCGGCGGTGACGTCGGGCTGCTTGCGATTGGGGATGACGGCGGCCATGCCACCCATGGCGAAGGCGCCGCGCTTGTGGCAGGTCTTGACCAGGAGTTCGGTGTAGGCGCGCATGAACGGTGCCGTCATGGCTACGGTGGCGCGGTCCGGGAGGACGAACTCTTCGCCGGCATCACGGAAGTACTTGATGATGCTGAAGAGGTAGTCCCAGCGGCCGGCGTTCAGGCCCGAGGCGTGGTCGCGCAGTTCGTAGAGGATCTCGTCCATCTCGAACGCTGCCGGGATGGTCTCGATGAGCACGGTGGCCCGGACGCTGCCCTGCGGGATGCCAAGGAAATCCTGGGCGAAGACGAAGACGTCGTTCCAGAGGCGTGCCTCCAGGTGGCTCTCCATCTTGGGCAGGTAGTAGTACGGGCCGTGGCCGTTGAGGAGCAGCTGCTTGGCGATGTGGAAGAAGTGCAGGCCGAAGTCCACCAGCGCACCCACGGCGGGTTCGCCGTCGATCAGCAGGTGCCGTTCCTCCATGTGCCAGCCGCGGGGGCGGGCGACAACGACAGCCAGGGGAGCGTCCGTGCGAAGTCGGTATTCCTTGCCTTCCGGCGAGGTGTAGCTCAGGGTTCCCTGGGCGGCGTCGCGAAGGTTGAGGATGGCGTCGATCACGTTGGACCACGTGGGCGTGCTGGCATCTTCGAGGTCCGCGAGCCACACCTTGGCGCCGGAGTTCAGGGCGTTGATGGCCATTTTGGCCGGAGTAGCCGGACCCGTCATCTCAACGCGGCGGTCCTGCAAGGCTGCCGGCGCCTCGGCAACCTTCCAGTCGCCGTCGCGGATGTCCTGGGTCTCCGGAAGGAAGTCCAGGCGGGACGTGTCGGCAACCTTCTGGCGCTTGACCTTGCGGGCTTCAAGGAGGTCGTTGCGGGTGCCGGCGAAGCGCTTGTGCAGTTCCTCGACGAAGGCCAGTGCCTTGGGGGTGAGGATTTCCTCGGCGCGATCGATCGGCCGGGGATCGGTGACTGTGATAGCCATGTGAGCGGATTCCTTTTTTCTAGAGTGCGCTGGCGGCGTTGGCATGCGCAGCTGCTGCTACGGCACTGGCCACATCGGCGGCAACATGGGGATCGAAGACGCTGGGGATAATGTAACTCGCGTTCAGCTCATCGTCAGCTACCCGGTTGGCAATGGCCTCGGCTGCGGCCACCAGCATGTTCGGCGTGATGTCCGATGCACCGGCGTCCAACAGGCCGCGGAAGAAGCCGGGGAAGGCCAGCACGTTGTTGATCTGGTTCGGGAAGTCGCTGCGGCCGGTAGCAACCACGGCTGCGTGCTTCGACGCGATCACCGGATCGATTTCCGGCGTGGGGTTGGCCATGGCGAACACGATTGCGTCCTCGGCCATGGAAGCCACCTGCTCTTCGCCGATCACGTGCGGGGCACTGACGCCGATGAAGACGTCCGCACCCTTGAGAGCATCGTGCAAGGTGCCGGAGAACCCTTCTTCGTTGGTGTTCGCGGCGATCCAGCTGCGGTGCTCGTCGTCGTACTTCTCGCCCGAGTGGATGGCGCCGGAGCGGCCGGCAGCGATGATGTGCTGAGCGCCCTGGGCCTTGAGGAGCTGGATGATGGCCGAGCCGGCAGCGCCAACGCCCGAAACCACGATCTTGACCTCGGAAAGCTTCTTGTCCACCACGCGGAGGGCGTTGACCAGGGCAGCGAGCGTGACGATTGCCGTACCGTGCTGGTCATCGTGGAACACCGGAATGTCGAGTTCCTCGCGGAGGCGGTTCTCGATCTCGAAGCAGCGCGGTGCTGCGATGTCTTCGAGGTTGATGCCACCGTAGACCGGGGCCATGGCCTTGGCGATCATGATGATCTCTTCGGTGTCCTGGGTGTCCAGGCAGACCGGCCAGGCGTCAACATTGGCGAACTGCTTGAACAGCGCAGCTTTGCCTTCCATGACGGGCAGCGCGGCGGCGGGACCGATGTTGCCCAAGCCCAGGACAGCCGAGCCGTCGGTCAGGACGGCGATGGTGTTGCGCTTGACCGTCAGATTGCGGGCAGCTGCCGGGTCTTCTGCGATCGCCAGGCAAACACGGGCGACGCCGGGAGTGTAGGCGCGTGAAAGATCGTCGCGGTTGCGCAGGGCTACTTTGGGGACGACCTCGAGCTTGCCGCCGAGGTGCATGAGGAAGGTGCGGTCCGAGACGTGCTGGACGGTGACGCCGTCGAGGGCATTCAGGGCGTCTTTGACGCGGGCTGCGTGGTCGTCGTCGGTGGTGTTGCAGGTGACGTCAACAACGATCGTCTCGTGGTGGGATTCCGTGACGTCCAGCGCGGTGATTGCTGCACCGGCTGCGCCGACGGCTGCTGCCAGCTCGCTGGTAGCGGTGAAGCTCGACGGTGCGGCGACGCGCAGGGTGATCGAGTTTCCGGGGCTCGGATTCGCCATTGAAATTCCTCCTGTTAGGCCCGTTCCCGGGCCGCCGTTCCAAACTGAATGTTTTCGTATTATGGATATTATTATCTACAAAGTGGAAACACAACCCCCTGCTTGGTCATGTTCGGTGTCGTCGCGCAGGTACGCGCTGTGCTGTATGTTGGGTGTTCTAAGCAATTCTTTTCACGATGCGGATAAGAGTTGTCGGAATCTGAGTCATTGGAGACAAGGGAATGGCTGAAAAAGCCTCCGGAGGCGTGCAGTCCGTTGAGCGCGTCTTTGAACTGCTGGAACTGATCACGGACGCAGGCGGCGACGTCACCCTGAGTGAGCTTTCGTCGTCCACCGACCTGCCCTTGCCCACCATCCATCGGCTTTTGAGGACCTTGGTATCGCTGGGCTACATCCGCCAGCTGCCCAACCGCCGCTACGCCCTGGGCCCCCGCCTTATCCGGCTTGGTGAAGGTGCCAGCAAGCAGCTCGGTGCCGTAGCCCGTCCGCAGTTGAAGACCTTGGTGGAACGCCTCGGCGAGACCTCCAACATGGCCGTCCTCGATTCCGACATGGTCATTTACGTGGCCCAGGTGCCGTCCATGCACTCCATGCGCATGTTCACCGAAGTGGGCCGCCGCGCCCACACGCACGATACCGGGGTGGGCAAAGCCATCCTCGCCCAGCTGGACGACGAAGTAGTCCGCGGAATCGTGGCCCGCACCGGCATGCCCACGCCTACGGCCAAGAGCATCGGCGACATCGACTCCCTGCTTGCGGACCTCAAGCTGATCCGCGAACGTGGCTATTCCATTGACGAGGAAGAGCAGGAGCTTGGCGTGCGCTGCTTCGCCATGGCCGTGCCCAACGCACCCACCCCCACCGCGATCTCCGTCTCCGGCCCAATCACCCGCGTGGACCAGAGCTTCGCCGACCGCGCCGTGCCCATGTTGCGTGAGGCTGCGATGGCGATCTCCGCGGAGCTCAACCAGAACTAACTTCCCACCCGCGCTTCCAGTGCGCGAGGTGGCAAAAGATGGCAATGTTCCCCAGGAATATTGCCATCTTTTGTCGTTTCGGCGCGGTCTTTGAGCGGCCAGGTGACCGAGCCGCAAAAGGCGAGTGCCGTCGTCGTACATTCCACCCGGGCGACAAAAGGCGGCAGTGTCCCCCAAGGAAAACACTGCCGCCTGTTCGTTCGCCGGCGGGAGTTAGTGCTCAGAAGCGCTGGACGTCTTGAGCGGGACTTCCTTGCCGTCGGCGTCGATCAGCTTGCCGTTCTCGAAGCGGTCGCCTTCGCTGAGGCACTTGATGTCCTCTTCGCTGACGATCCGGTCGGTTCCCGCGACGAACACCGACTGGTTGTCCGAGTTGCCGGCCTTGAAGTGGTTGAACAGGATGTTCAGCAGGATGGCCATGACGGCTGCCGAGCTGATGCCGGAGTGGAAGATCGTGGCGAACCAGGAGGGGAACTGGTCGTAGAACTTCGGGGCTGCGATCGGGATCATGCCGAAGCCGATCGACGCCGCCACGATGATCAGGTTCATGTTGTTCTTGTACTCGACCTTGGCCAGGGTGCGGATACCGCTGGCCGCGACCGTACCGAACAGCACGACGCCGGCGCCGCCCAGGACAGGCGTCGGGACCGCTGCGACAACCCGGCCCAGGACCGGCAGGAGGCCGAGGATCACCAGGATGAGGCCGCCGGCGCTGACGACGAAGCGGCTCTTGATGCCCGTAATGGCCACGAGGCCCACATTCTGGGCGAAGGCGCTCTGCGTGAAGGAGTTGAACAGCGGGGAGATGGCGCTGGAGAGCATGTCTGCGCGGAGGCCGTCGCCGATGCGGCGGGAGTCCACCTTGGTGTCCACGATCTCGCCGACAGCGATGATGTCTGCCGAGGTCTCGGTCAGGGTCACCAGGATGACGATCAACATGGAGATGATCGCGGCGATTTCAAAGGTCGGAGCGCCGAAGGCAAAGGGTGTGGGGAAAGCAACGATGTCGCCCTGGCCAACCTTGGAGAAGTCAGCCATGCCGGCCACCAACGCAATGATGGTGCCGATGACCATGGCCAGCAGGATCGAGAGCCGGGAAATGGCGGCATTGCCGACCTTGCTCAGGAGGAGAACGACGCCCATGGTTGCTGCTGCGAGGCCGATGTTGGCCATGCTGCCGTAGTTGTCTGCCTTGGCGTTGCCGCCCATGGCCCAGTTTGCTGCAACCGGCATGAGCGTCAGGCCGATGGTGGTGATCACCGTGCCGGTGACAACCGGCGGGAAGAACTTGATGATTTTGGAGAACAGGGGGGTGATCGCCAGGCCAATCAGCGATGCCACAATGACTGAGCCGAACACCGCTTGGATTCCGCCGCCGCCTTGGACGATGGCCACCATGGTGGAAACGCCTGCGAAGGAGACGCCCTGGACCAGCGGCAACTGCGAGCCGAAGAACGGAATGCCGACCGTCTGCAGGATGGTGGCCAGGCCGCCAACGAACAAACAAGCGGCGATGAGGAGGCCGATGTCCTGCGAGGACATGCCGGCGGCCGCACCGATGATCAGCGGCGGGGCAATGATTCCGCCGTACATGGTGAGGACGTGCTGGAAGCCGTAAGCGAAAGTGCTTCCAAGGGAGAGGCGCTTGTCTTCGGGGCGTTCCGACTGATGTTTCTGTGCCGAGGCGGTATTCGCAGGGCGGGACTTCTTCTTGATGTTCATGGCAGACTTCCTGGGTTCATGGCAGACGTCTTCGTCTGGCTAACTGTGTCTGGCTAACAAAATCTCTGGGTTTTGGGGTTGGGTTTGTGTGCAGATCCTTTGCGGGGCGCAAGTGGCGGGACCTGCACACAAACCCTCGGGTGGTGCGGTTTAGTGCGGTTTAGCAGAAGCCGGCGATGCCGCTCCAGGCAACCGGTGCAGCTTCGATGTTCTCGCGCTGGACGGTTGCTTCGATGAGGCCGTACGGGCGATCCGCGGCGAAGAAGACCTCGTTGGGGTTGTCCAGGCCGAACGGGCTCAGGTCAACCAGGAAGTGGTGCTTGTTGGGCATGGAGAACTTGATTTCATCCACTTCGCTGTGTGCTTCGAGGACCTTCTTGCCCATGTCGAACAGCGTCTGCTGCAGGGCGTGGGAGTAGTTTTCGGTGAAGCCTTCCAGCAGGAGGGCCTTGATGTCCTCGTAGCTCTTGTTGAAGTCCGTACCGGCGAAGTCCAGGTTGGTGTTGTAGCGCCAACGGGCGGATACATCGGTGGCCAGGATGCGGTCGGTGGTCTCCGGGAGGGTGGTGTACTTGTCGCGCGGGTAGCCGACAAAACCGGACTGCGTGGTCTTGAGGACGGTCAGGTCCTTGAGGCCGGAAATCAAGTGCGTGGTGGCGCCATCGCGGACGACGACGGCGGTACGCACCTCTTGTCCGTTGCGGACGAAGCTGTGGTCGTGTCCCTCACCGTGGGCCTGGATACGGTCCCAGCTGTAGGCTTCGGCTTCCCAGCGGCCGCCGGTGACCCAGTCGAAGCCGCCGGTGAAGTGGTCTGCCAAGCGCAGGAGGAAGGACTCGGGGGAGCCGATGCCTTCACGGGCGAATGCGTAGACCGTGTTCTTCTGGGTGTCGGTGGCTACGACGTGGCCGTTGTCGCCTTCGAGGTGGGCTGCCTGGAAATCGCCGCGCAGCTGCGAGGTGACGTTCAGGTCTTCGATGTGGTGGCGGTCCGTATCCCGAGTGACCTTGACGACGCGGACTTCTGCTTTGCCGTACTGGTTTTCGCCGAGGACGATGTTGTTGCTCATGGTCATATCCCAACTTCTGTGAGGTGGAACCTAGGTTCCATCAATGAAATTAAGCGCGTGTTTCCACCGCGTTTCTGGTGGAGTCGACCCAACAAAAAAGAGCCGACATCCATTGATGCCAGCTCATTACGACCCTGCCTGCTGCTCTCAGGTTACGTGACCTACGCCACGAACTGATTCGAGAGTAGCGCATGATTTCGGCCTGTGTATACGGGTTCCCAAGGATCGTTATGAACCACCCAAATGTGACCGGGGCAACTCACTTGGCTCCGGACGGGGTCTTGACGGCTCGTTTCACAGCTGCCTACACTTTCCACATAACAATAAAAGATTTCCGAAGAGCGGAAACTGTATGCACTGGAAAGAGGAGGAACAGATGGACTCGAAGGATACGAACAACGTCGTGGAATTCCCTGCACCGGGTCAGGAACTGTACCTGCCCTTCGGTGCAACAGATCCGGACTTCTACATTCCGGCCGACTGTGACCGTAAAGCCGGCGGGTTCTCCCGCTGGTTGCGCGCACTCCCGGTGTTCGGCCGGCAGCGCCCCTAGATCCCCGGCGGCCCCCTTTCCTCGCAAGCTCGGACAGGGAACCCTGCCGCCGTGGGCCCTACTCGGAAGGGGCGCGGACTCTGCGCAACAGAGCCAACGAGGCGGGCGATACCTGGGGAGGTATCGCCCGCCTTTTCCTGTGCTGCCGCCTGCCGCGGCCTGCTTCCGGGCGTGCGGATGGCCCGTTTCGATGCTTCGCTGCGCATCGTGCCGTGCGATCGGCGTCTTGCGCAGCAAACCCCCGAAATGGGGGGGGGCACGGTACGACCTAACTGGTGTTGCGTAAAACTCCAAGCACCGTTGTCTTGAACTCCTGCTCCCGAAACAAGTGCTGCCATCTGATTCGAACGAACTTCCAGCCCTGTGCCATGAGGGCCTTTTCGCGCTGGCGTTCCTTGTAGATGACCTCGGCGGTGGGCGCGTAGTCGAAGTACTTCACCTTCCCGTCGAACTCCAAGGCAACCTTCTTGTTCCGCCAAGCAAAGTCCAGACGATGACGACCCTCAGAGGATGACACCTCCACTTGCAGTTCGGGAAGATCGATCCGTAACCGGTGGAGCAGTTCGCGGGTCAGGGTTTCGCCTGGTGACTCGGAGCGCGCGTCCGCATTCTCCAATGCCCGGCGTAGGGCGACGACTCCGTTGCGCCCGGCCAACGACTCGCACACCCGTTGCAGCTTTGAGGCGTCGGCGCCTTTGCGAAGGGCGTGGTCCATCAACACCAATGATTGCTTGTAGCTCAGCAAGAGACAGCAGTCAGCAACGGTTCGTTCCAGGGATGTGCAAGGCATGCCGTCGATAACCATCGTTTCGGTGGTTTCAAGTGCACCAGTATGCGCCACAACATCGTGGCCATGGGACGAGCGCGATGCTGTTGAACCGGTGGTGATGTGCACGTGGTCATCCACGTCCCAGAGAAACAATCCGTGCAGGCGCGCTGCCGAGGTGTGGCTGTAGACCAAGCCGCCGGTCGACGTCGTCAGCGTTCCGTGAGCGTGCGCAGCAATCAGTTGCCGGCTGCGCACCCAGGGTTTTTGAACGGCCCACGTACTGCCTCGGATGTAGCAACCCCGGCGTAGCCGTACCAGATCGCCGATACGCACCAGGGCGGCAATCCTTCTGTCGTTGAACCCCAGTTCATGGAGCTCGTTGGTCCGCCACAAATCCATCATCGGGGGAGACTCTTTTCGTTGGTGTTCGCCATGGAACAAGCCTTGGAGGAAAGTGGTGACACGAACAGGAGCATGCTGCCCTATGTGGAAATGCCCGATTCGATGGCTCGCTGCGAGCTGTGCCGATCGAACGGCATGGTTCGCAGCGAAGCATCGAAACGGCGGAATGTGACCTGCGTAACAATCGGCAGGGTGCTTAGGGTCTCGCGTAAGCTGGGCTGACGGCCACCCTCGTGGGTCTTGGAGGCCGTGGCGACCCTGACTGTGGGGTTGCGTTTGCTCGCTCGATGGCGCCGGGCCTAACGTCCGCACGCGTCGCACCGCAGCATGTCGAGTAATAGCTGATGCTCGTCATCGAGCAGTGCCGGGTCACGTTCCCCGGCCGAAAATCCCTGCCTCGGCAGGTGACAACGAGAGCCGGGTGTGGGGATTCCGGCAACGCAGCAGCCTGTTTGTGACTGCTACCCCAAAGGAACACATGTCATGAAACTCAAGGTCTCAATGCTTGGGGCGGTGATCGCGTTGGCCCTGGCAGGGTGCACGACGCCGACACCGACACCGACAACAACCGCCACGGAAGCATCGCCGAGTCCGACTACCGTAAGCCCGGCGCCTTCGCCGACGGAGACGAGCGAAGGCCCGACGCCTTCGCCGACCGCCACGAGCGAAAGCCCGACCCCGACGCCTTCGCCGACGGCCACCACTGCAAGCCCGACCCCGACGCCTTCGCCGACGGCCACCACTGCAAGCCCGACCCCGACGCCTTCGCCGACGGCCACCACGGCCACCCCGACCCCAACCCCGACCCCGTCTCCAACCACTGGGACCCTCGCCAACCTGGCCCGGGTTCCTTGGGACGGAGGGCCTGCGTACTGGGCGAAATTCCCGGGTGCGGCGAAGCTGAACAACCCCAACCTGTTCCCGGTCAGTGTCTACTACGGCAAACCTGAGCACGCCGCCCAGTTGAAGGACATGGGCGTGAATGTGTACCAGAACGCCGAACACGACGGCTCCACCATGGCTTCCATCACCAACACGGGGATGCTGGTCATCGCCGGCACGGAGTGGTCCCGTGCCGAAGTGGGCAGCAACGCCGGAGTAGTCGGTTGGGACACTTACGACGAGTGCGACATGCTCGGCCTCGGCTGCAACGGTTCAACGTATGAGCAGAACCTTCAGCAGATGAGGAACAAGGTGGCCCAGATCCGGGGGTTCAACGACGGCAGGTTCGCCTTCGCCAACTATTCCAAGGGCATCCTGGGTACGTATTGGGCTCCGGGGCTCATGGATGATTTCATGGCCGCTGTGGACGCGGCATCCGTGGACAACTACATGTACGCCCGGGCGGATCTTCAGGATGAGTTGAACCGGACCCCGGCGTGGCCGCAGGGCGCAGAGGCAGCCTCCTCGGCGGCCTATGGCTGGCAATTGGACCAAATGCGAAGCTTCCAGTCGCCACCGGGCATCCATCCCAACTGGATTTTCGTTGAGTCGGCCAAACCGTTCCTGAATGCCTCCAACGACCGCACCATCACGCCCGAACAGATGGAAGGCGCCATGTGGTCCGGCATCATCCATGAGGCACGCGGAATCAGCATTTTCCAGCACAACAACAATGGCCAGGCAGGATTCGGGACGTATTCGCTTGTCCAAGCACCGGATGACCGGAAGGCGAAGATCAAGGCCGCCCTCGCCGGTATCCAGTCCTTGGCGCCTGTCCTCAACACGCAAAGTTATGTGTGGGACGCGGGTGCCGCAGGTACGGACACAATGCTCAAAGCCAAGGATGGCAACGCATATCTCTTCGCTGGCATCGGCTTGAACGGCAGCACAGGTTCCAAGATCTTCACGCTCCCGGCCGGAATCACCGGCTCGCAGGTGGAGGTTGTGGGCGAAAACCGGACCATCGCCGTGCAGAACGGTAAGTTCACGGACTCGTTCGCGAACGAGTACACGCACCACATTTACAAGGTCACGATCTAACACAACAGGCGGTCGGCAGCGAGATCGCCGCAAAAGTGCGAAATCGCCGGAACGTTCCCTGTGAAATGGACGCGTTCCGGCGATTTCGCGCAAGCAACGACAAAAACCTACCCCGCCACCAACTTCCGCGCCGCCGCCGAGTGCTCAGCGATGAGCCCCGCCACGTCCAGCCCCGGAATCGCGCCGTCAATTACCCGCCAAGCACCCCCCACCATCACGCGGTCGGCGCGGTCGGCTCCGCAGAGCAGCAACGCGGCAACGGGGTCGTGGCTGCCCGAGAAACGCAAGGAATCGGGTTTGAACAAAGCCAAGTCCGCCTGCAACCCCGGAGCAAGTTGGCCGATGTCGGACCGACCCAAAACCGCTGCAGACCCGCGTGTGGCCCACCCAAGGGCGCGCTCAACGGGAACGGAAGCGCCGTAGCGGAGCCGCTGCAGATACAGGGCCTGCCGGGCTTCGAGGATCATGTTGGAGGCATCGTTCGACGCCGATCCATCCACTCCCAGCCCCACGGGAACACCCGCCGCCTCAAGTTCCAGGACGCGCGCGGTCCCGGAGGCCAGCCGCATATTGGACGTGGGGCAGTGCGCGACGGCGGTGCCCGCAGCTCCCAGCCTGGCGATCTCCTCGTCGTTGAAGTGGATGCCGTGTCCAAGCCATGTACGTGATCCCAACCAGCCGACAGACTCCAAATAGTCAACGGTCCGCAGGCCAAACATGGACCGGCAGAAGTCTTCCTCGTCGATGGTTTCGGCAAGGTGCGTGTGCAGCCGGACGTCGTACCGTTCGGCCATGACCGCAGATTCGGCCATGATTTCCTTGGTCACCGAGAAAGGCGAGCACGGGGCAAGCGCGATCTGCACAACAGCCCCGTCACCGGTCTCGTGGTACTGGCGAATCAGCCGTTCGCTGTCCGCAAGGATCGCCTCAGGTGACTGGACCGTGGTCCGGGGCGGCAGCCCGCCGTCGTCCTCTCCCAAGGTCATGGAACCGCGCGTCAGCGTGGCACGCATCCCCATGGCACGTACCGCGGCGACCTCGATGTCGATGGCGTCTTCCATGCCGTCGGGGAAGAGGTAGTGGTGGTCGGCGGCAGTGGTGCAGCCGGACAGCAGCAGCTCGGCCAGTGCAACCTGGACGGCAAGCTCAAGGCTCCGGGGCGTCAGCCGTGCCCACACCGGGTACAGATTCTGCAGCCACGGGAACAGGGGAGCGTTGGCTACGGGACCCCAGGCGCGCGTGAGGGTTTGGTAGAAGTGGTGGTGCGTGTTGACGAGCCCGGGGAGAACCACGTGGGAGGAGGCGTCAAAGACGGTTGCGGGAGAAGAAGGCTGCCCGCCCGAAGGCACCAGCTCCGTGATTTTCCCGTCGTGAACAACCAATCCGCCGCCGGCGTCGAGGTCGTTCGCGGTGAAGATGCCCAGGGGGTTCTTGATCCAAAGGGGGGTCATGACGGGTTCCTTGTCTGGTCGGCGTGGTCGCGTTCCAGCTCAGTTAGGCCCTGTCTGCTGATCCAGGTTGCCGGGCCCGCCAGAGGCGGCCCAGTCCGAAAAGCGTAGAATGCACGACGGCGGCAGTCAACGCCCGCGGCCCGGCGACGGTCACATTCGGGGCGGGTCGCCGCGCAGTAAGTAATTTCGTATGACGAAATTAAGTTTTCAAAAAACTATGGCGCGGCTCACAAACCTGGTGCTACGCTCTAACTGCCAAAGGCGGGCACCCGGACCTCGGGAAGCTATCTACCAGGCGCAACTTAACCTTCATCGCACATGCTGAAGCCTGGTAACCAAGCTAACTGGAGCTCTTCTCTGTAGCGCCCCCAAACAGGTCACCTGGCTTCCTCAGCACTAAGGAAGTCGCAACATGAGTACAACCGTCACGGCCGAGCAATTCCTGGCCACCTCCATTGAGCTGGCAACAGCCAATGTCCTGAACAGTGGAGGCCCTTTCGGCGCCGTCATTGTTACCGCGGATGGACGAGCCTTTGAAGGCGTCAACCGCGTTACCGCCACGAATGATCCCACCGCACACGCAGAGGTCACGGCCATCCGTAACGCCTGCCGCGAACTGGGAACCTTCGATCTCAGCGGAGCAACCCTTTACACCAGCTGCGAGCCATGCCCCATGTGCCTGGCCTCCGCACTCTGGGCACGCGTTGACCGCGTGTTCTTTGCCGCAGACCGTCACGACGCCGCATCCGTCGGCTTCGACGACGCCGTCTTCTACGAGTACTTCGAGAACGACAACCGGGACGCGCTGATGCCGGTAGCCAAGCTGGAACTGGGCGACCCCCAGGCTCCGGCGGCCCTCCAGCCGTTCAACACCTGGAACACGCTTGATTCCAGGATTGACTACTAGGGCCCGGTGGCTGACATGACAATCCTGGATAATTCCGCTGAAAAGCAGGCTGCGCTCTTTCCCCAAGGAGACAGCGCAGAGCCCACAGCGGCAAAGCACACGGCAACCGGCCTGGCAGATGGCAACAAGAAGCCCCCGGTGTCGAACTCCTTCCTGGACAAGTTCTTCCAGATCTCCAAGCGTGGTTCCACGCTGGCCCGCGAATTCCGCGGCGGCCTGGTCACCTTCTTCACCATGGCGTACATCGTCATCCTGAACCCGCTCATCCTGGGCGGTTTCTCGGCCGAAAACGCTCCTGTCGACGTCGCGGGCGGTTGGCTCTCGGCAGCGCAGGTGGGGGCGGTTACGGGCCTGACTGCCGGCGTCATGACCATCATTTTCGGTCTCGTCGCCAACCTGCCCTTCGGCCTTGCAGCTGGCCTGGGCATCAACTCGTTCCTCGCCGTCGCGGTCATCCAGGAAGTCACGTGGCCGGAAGCCATGGGCCTGGTGGTCATCAACGGCATCCTGATCGTGCTCTTCGGTGCCACGGGTGCCCGGACTGCGATCTTCAAGGCAGTTCCCAAGGAACTCAAGGCCGCCATCACCGTGGGCATCGGCCTGTTCATCGCCTTCATCGGCTTCGTTGACTCCGGCTTTGTCCGCGCCACCACGGGCGGCCCGCCGGTTCAGCTCGGTGACAACGGCTCCATCACCTCCATCCCCACCCTCGTCTTCATTGTTGGACTGCTGACCATGGGCATCCTCGTGGCACGCAAAATCCAGGGCGGCCTGCTCATCGGCATCGTCGCCACCACCATCCTCGCCGCCGTTGCCGAGGCTGTCTTCCACATCGGTCCCGGCACCGCGGACAACCCGGGCGGCTGGCACCTCAACGTCCCCATCCTTTCCAGCCAGTTGGTTTCCGTCCCGGACCTCAGCCTGGTGGGCCAGTTCGACCTCTTCGGTTCGTTCGCCCGGATCGGTGGACTGGCCGCGACCATGTTGGTCTTCACCTTGGTGTTCACCAACTTCTTCGACGCCATGGGCACCATGACGGGCCTGGCCAAGAGCGCAGGCGTGGCACACAAGGACGGTACGTTCCCCAAGCTGAAGTCGGCCTTCATTGTTGAAGGCATGGGTGCAGTGGTGGGCGGCGCTACGTCCGGTTCGTCCAACACCGTGTACATCGACTCCGCAGCGGGTATTGGCGAAGGCGCCCGCACCGGCCTGGCTTCCGTGGTCACCGGACTGTTGTTCCTGGGCTCGATGTTCTTCACGCCCCTGACTTCGGTGGTTCCGCTGGAAGTTGCTGCGGCAGCACTGGTGGTGGTGGGCGCGATGATGATGGCGCAGATCCGCGAGATCAAGTTCACCAAGTTCTCCATCGCGCTCCCGGCGTTCCTGACCATCGTGACCATGCCATTGACCTACTCCATCGCCAACGGAATCGGCGTCGGCTTCATCTCCTTCGCGGTGATCAGCGCGGCGTCGGGCAAGGCCAAGAAGGTCCATCCGCTGATGTGGGTGGTCACGGCAGGGTTCATCATCTACTTCGCCCGTGGCCCGATCAACACCCTGATGGGCGTCTGACCCGGAGCCACACCCCGCGCCGGCGGGCACTCCGGCACTCCGATCGACGGTCCGTCGGTACCCACCGCACGAATAGGCGTCCGCCGTCGTCGTCCCTTTCGAACAGGCACGACGGCGGGCGGCGGCCCTGGTGACCCAGGAACGGGCGCCGACGCTCCGTCAGGGAACGGGGGCAGGGAGATGAAGCCCTTGCCCCCGTTCCTATGGACCCCACTTCTATTGATTAACCGCGACTACCTCCTCTGGAAATGAGAATATGAGGCAAGATCGCGCACTGCTCCGGCCGGGCACCCGGCCGGGACACCTGGAATAAGGATGTGTTGCCATGCTGGATCTGATGCCTTCACTGGGCAGCTGGCGGCCTGCGGTCTCCGGCCAACTGTGTGCCGTGGCCACGATCGTGGGGACCGGCGGCTCCGTGCCGCGGCCCATGGGGACCTCCATGATGGTTTCCGAACACGGCGAAATCCTGGGCAGCTTGTCCGGAGGTTGCGTTGAAGGTGCCGTCGTGGAGGCGGCGCTGGAAGCAATGCGCGACGGCGGCCCTCGCCTTGAGTCCTTCGGCTTCAGTTCCGAGGACGCCTTCGCCGTCGGGCTGACCTGTGGAGGAGAGCTGGAAGTCCACATCCAGCCGCTCGGAGCAGGATCCCAGGAACTTTCCCTTTTTACCGGACTTTCATCCATCCGCGACCAGTCCTCCCCGGCACACGCCGCCGGGTCCTCAACGGCCGTGGCACTCATCCGCAGGCTCGATGCCATAGGAGGTGCCGTCGTCGTACATGATCCGGTGCGGTTCCGCGCCATGGAATCGGAGGAACTGGCCAAGCTGGTGGGCGACCATCCCTCCACACTCTTCGCAGCGGCCGCCCAGGTGGAGCCCTTGCTCCAAGGCGGACGTGCCGGGCTGGTCCGGCTTGCCCCGCCGGAGGGGTGCATCGATGGCTGGGTCACCACGGACAGGTGGGCCGCAGAGGAACAGGAAGAAGAAACGCAGCCGGAGCCCATCACGTTGTTCGTCGAGAGCCGATTGCCGGCCGCACGGATGCTGATCTTTGGCGCCAACGACTTCGGTGCAGCGTTGCTCCCCGCCGGACAACTCCTCGGCTACAACGTCACCCTCTGCGACGCCCGGCCCGCGTTCACGGAGCAAAGCCGTTTCGCGGGTGCAGACCAGGTTGTCACCGACTGGCCGCACCGGTATGTGGAAGCCGAAGCTGCAGCACGCCGCATCGATAACCGGACCGTGGTGTGCGTCCTGACGCACGACCCCAAGTTCGACGTACCCTTGCTGGAAACCGCCCTCCGCTTCAACCTGGCCTACGTCGGCGCGATGGGCTCCCGTCGCAGCCACCGCCAACGGGTTGATGCGTTGCTTGAGGCCGGTACGACTCCGGAGGCACTCGCACGCCTTCATTCCCCGATCGGCCTGGACCTTGGGGCCGTGACGCCCGCCGAGGTGGCTGTCTCCATCACAGCAGAGATCATCGCTGAGCGCGGAAGCGGCGGAAAGGCCGGCACGCCTGGCTTCCCTTCCCTCAAAGACAGCACGGGCCCCATTCATCCAGCACCGATTCACGCAGCACCTCAACACCTCACTCAGGAGGAGCCATGGACATGAACACCATTGAGGCCGTGGTGCCCACCACCGACCCCGCGCAGTGGCGCGACGGCGATGCCTGGCTCGCCGGTGGGACGGTCCTTTTCTCCTATGGAAGCACCGTCCTCAGGCGGCTGCTGGACCTCGGCGAGGCCGGTTGGCCCGCGATCACTGTCTCGGATGCAGGAATTGAGCTCGCAGCCACCTGCACCGTGGCCGAGCTGTACGCGCTGCCGGGATCTGCCGAAGCAGCCAGTCGTGAATGGCCCGGCTTGGCGCTGATCCGCCCGTGTTGCGACTCTTTTGTGGCCTCATTCAAGATCTGGAACATGTCCACGGTGGGCGGCAACATCTGCACAGGCTTGCCGGCCGGTCCCATGACCTCGCTCTGCGCCGGGCTCGACGGCGTCGCCACCATCCTCGGCCGGGACGGCACCAGTCGTAACGTGCCGGTGGCCGACGTCGTGACCGGAGATATGCAGACCATCCTGGCCCCGGGGGAGTTGCTGCGCAGCATCCACTTGCCCGCCGGGGCGTTGTCCGCACGGGTGGCCTTCCGCCGTTTGTCCCTGAGCAACCTCGGCCGCTCCGGGGTCTTGCTGATCGGGCGGCTGGACTCCGACGGGGGCCTGATCATCACCGTCACCGCGTCCACCAAAAGGCCGGTACAGCTGAGGTTCGCCGCCGGGCAGGTTCCCGACGCCGGGACGCTGGCAGACGCCGTTGGCGATTCCATTCCCTGGCCGCTCTACCACGACGACATCCACGGGCTCCCTGCCTGGCGCCGCGACATGACCTTCAAGCTGGCAGAGGAAATCCGGGCCGAGCTTTTGGGCGAGTCGATGGCCGTCTCCGGCGATTTCTGGCCGCCGCACGACACTTCGCCCCAGCCGTCCACCCAGCCCGCACTACCCACCACCCAGCAGAAGGAGGCCCCGAATGGCAATTGAGATCAACGGAACTGCCTCGCAGGCCACACCCCGCCCCGGCCAGTGCCTGCGCACGTTCCTCCGCGAAGAGGGCAACTTCGGCGTCAAGAAGGGCTGCGACGGCGGCGACTGCGGTGCCTGCACGGTCCACGTCGATGGCACCCCGGTCCATAGCTGTATCTACCCGGCGGTCCGTGCGGAAGGGAAAGCAGTCACCACCATCGAGGGGCTGGCCACCGCAGAAGGCCTGCACCCTGTGCAGGAACAGTTCCTGGAGGCACAAGGTTTCCAGTGCGGTTTCTGCACCGCCGGCATGATGATGACCGCCGCAACGTTCGACGACGATCAACGGGCCAACCTGCCCCGGAACCTCAAGGGAAACCTGTGCCGTTGCACGGGGTACCGTTCCATCGCGGACGCCGTCTGTGGTCACGGCGCCGCCCAGGGGGACAACGGGCATCAGCACGACGCCGGAGCTGACGTTTCGGGGGCACAGTCGCCCGGCACGGGAGACTCCACTGTTGTGAAGGCCACCCCAGGCCAGCTCGGCGACGATGTGCCCGCCCCCGCGGGCCACGCCGTGGTCACTGGAACGGCCCGGTACACGCTGGATGTACCGGCCGATCAGCTCCCCGGCCTGCTGCACATGAAACTTCTGCGGTCTCCGTATCCGCATGCCCGTATCGTGTCCATCGACAAGGCTCCGGCGTTGGCTGTTCCCGGCGTCGTCGCGGTGTTCACCCACGAGGACGCTCCGCAGCTGCTGTTCTCCACGGCGCAGCACGAGAACTTCGCCGACGACCCCGACGACACCCTGGTCCTGGACAACGTGGTGCGGTTCATCGGGCAGCGGGTTGCCGCCGTCGTGGCCGAATCCGTGGGGGCAGCGGAGGCCGGCGCACGGGCACTGGCCGTCCAGTACGAGCTCCTGGAGCCGGTGTTCACTCCGCAGGAAGCCATCCTTCCCGGTGCCCCGGCAGTCCACGGCGAAAAGGACAGCGTCTTCTCCCGCATTTCCCGTCCGCTCCAGAATGTCGTGGCAGAGGTCCATGCCGAACTGGGCAGCGTTGCAGACGGATTCGCGGCTGCAGATTTCATCCATGAGCACACCTACCAAACCCAACGCGTCCAGCACGTGGCCATGGAAACCCACGCGTCCATTGCATGGCTGGATGAGGACAACCGCTTGGTGATCCGTTCCTCCACCCAGGTTCCTTTCCTGGTGAAACGGACCCTGAGCCGCGTGTTCAACCTGCCGCCGGAGTCCATCCGGGTGGTGGCAGGCCGGGTTGGCGGTGGGTTCGGTGGCAAGCAGGAAGTCCTCACCGAGGACCTGGTGGCGCTGGCCGCTTTGGCTCTTCGCAGGCCCGTCCAGCTGGAGTTCACCCGGACCGAACAGTTCACCGCCACCACCACGCGCCACCCCTTCACCATCCACGTGAAGGCGGGCGCCAGCAGGGACGGCTACCTCACTGCGTTGCAGCTGGACGTCCTCACCAACACCGGTGCCTACGGAAACCACGCGCCGGGCGTGATGTTCCATGGCTGCGGAGAATCGTTGGCTGTCTACAAGTGTGTGAACAAGAAAGTGGATGCCCACGCCGTTTATACCAATACCGTCCCGGCAGGGGCTTTCCGTGGCTACGGGCTGAGCCAAATGATCTTCGCGATCGAGTCAGCCATCGACGAGCTGGCTGTGGGGATTGGCATGGATCCTTTGGAGTTCAGGCTCAAGAACATGGTCCGGCCCGGCGATCACATGCTGTCCACCACGCCGGAGCCGGAAGAAGACGTGCACTACGGAAGCTACGGCCTGGACCAGTGTGTTGCTCTGGTGCGGGACGCCCTGGACCGGGGCAAGGAACGGTACCGCGCAGCCGGACTGGACGACCTCGGACCGGACTGGGTGGTGGGGGAGGGCTCGGCCCTGTCCATGATCGACACCGTCCCGCCACGCGGCCATTTCGCCCACACCCGGGTGAGCCTGGAAGCGGACGGAAGGTTCGCCGTCGACGTCGGTACAGCGGAATTCGGGAACGGCACCACAACCGTCCATGCGCAGCTGGCCGCTACTGCGCTGGCGACGTCGGCGTCCAAGGTGACGGTCCGCCAGTCCGATACCGACCTCCTGGAGCACGACACCGGGGCTTTTGGTTCGGCCGGAACCGTGGTGGCCGGTAAGGCGACACTGGGCGCGGCGCTGGAATTGGCGACGCGGATCCAGACGGTCGCCTCGTCGCTGACCGGAGCCGCGTTGACGGATTGCCGGTTGGTGGACGGCGCCGTTGAGTGCGGTGACCGCACTGTGCCCCTGAAGGAAATCGTCGACGCCGCCCGGCTGCAGGGCGTTCGCCTCGCCACCGATGGCAACTGGGGAGGCACGCCGCGCTCCGTGGCGTTCAACGTCCACGGCTTCCGGGTGGCTGTGAATACGGGCACGGGCGAGCTGCGGATCCTGCAAAGCGTGCAGGCAGCCGACGCGGGTGTGGTGGTGAATCCACGGCAATGCCGCGGCCAGATTGAAGGCGGCATCGCGCAGGCTCTCGGCGCAGTGCTGTACGAGGAAGTGAAAGTGGACGACGCCGGACGCGTCACCACGGACATCCTGCGGCAGTACCACATTCCGTCGTTCGCGGACGTGCCGCGGAGCGAGGTGTACTTCGCCACGACCAACGACTCCACTGGCCCGCTGGGCGCCAAGTCCATGAGCGAGAGCCCGTTCAACCCGGTGGCACCCGCGCTGGCCAACGCCATCCGCAATGCAACCGGGATCCGCTTCGGTGAGCTCCCCATCGCGCGGGACAAGATCTATCTGGCCCTCCGCGACCGCACCACTGCGCCCGTCTGACCCAACCGGGTAACAGCAAACGTCGCGATGAGCCCTCATTGCGACGTTTGCTGTTGCCTACGTGGATGAAACGGTGAGCTCCATGAACACGCTGTGCGGATCCAGGGTGTAATCCCCGAACGGCGGGCACTCGGTGAAGCCATGCCGGGCATAGAGCCTGCGGGCCGGAGCGAAGTACTCCTCCGTGCCGGTCTCCAGGCTGACGCGCTCGTAGCCCCGGCGAGCAGCCTCGGCCACGATGTGCTCAAGCATCAGGGTAGCCACGCCACGTCCGCGGGCACTGGCCGTGGTGCGCATCGACTTGATCTCCGCGTGCCCGGCGGACAGTGTCTTCAGCGCGCCGCAGCCCAGCAACACGCCATCCTCACGGGCTGTCCAGAACGTGATCGACTCGTGCGACAACGCCGAGTGGTCCAGTGCGTGCACGCTATCGGCCGGGGACGTGGCGAACATGTCGGCCAAGTGCTCGCTGAGGAGCTGGTGGACATCAGGGCGTGCGGGATCGTCGGTTGCAATGCGGATCATGCCCCAAATCTACCTGCCCGCTACCCGTCCAGAAGATGCAGCTGGTCCTTGGTGTCCAAGTCCTCGCCGGAGCAAAGATCGCTGCAGTCCACCAGGTCCACCAGGCCAGGATGCGCCTTGAGGAACGATCGTGCGCCCGTGTCGCCATGCGCCGCCGCAGCGGCTTCGGCGCGGAGTCCGACGTCGAAAATCACCGGGTGCCTGCGCTTCAGGCGGCCCGACTCATCAGGGTAGGCCGCTGCGGTGACCCGGCCGGGGCGGTGGCTGCCCAGCAGCCTGCTGACCGCCGTCGGGGTCAATCCGGGCTGGTCCACCAAGGCAACCATGATGCTGTTGCCCGGGGCGGCGGCGTCGATTCCGGCGCGGAACGAGCCGGCCATGCCCTTGCCCCAGTGTTCGTTTTCCACCACTGCGTAGGTGCCCAGATCGGTGCTTCGCCGTACGTGGTCGGCTTCGGCGCCGAGCACCACAACCACCTCGCGGCAACCGCCGTCGAACAGCGTGTCGGCGAGAACTTCCACCAAAGTCCGGCCGCGGAAGGGGAGCAGCGCTTTGGGACCCCGGCCCAAACGCGTGCCGGCTCCTGCAGCAAGCAGCACGCCCGTGGTGGGGGCCAGGCCGGAGTCAGTCATATCCTCACGATACGCGCGGGGGTGCATGCGGTCTCTAGCTCCTCAGGTGCTTTCGAAGAGATCTACCGATATCGGTTGTAAATTACCGATCAGTAGGGCTTTTGATGATGGGTGATGGCCGTTATCGTCGTTGAGGGAGTTATGAAGTCAGCTCGGAGACGCAACGTTGCGTGAAAGAACAGAGGAAAATGGCTGGCAGTTTTGAAATTCTCAAGGCAGGAACCAACTCATTCCGGTTCCGGCTCACCGCGGAGGATGGAACGGTCGTGGCAGTGTCGCCACAGTTTCCGAACCTTAAGGCGGTTGTTGCCGGCATCAATGCAGTCCGCGAAAACGCGGCAACAGGCTTTGTGGTCGACCGGAGGAACCTGGGCACGTGAGCGGTTCTCCGGTCCGACGCTGAAATGACAGTTGGCGGCAGTGTTCTTCACGAACACTGCCGCCAACTTTTTGTTGGTGCGGGTTGTTAGGCGTCTCCGCCTGCTCCGCCGGTGGTGCCGGCGTTCACGTCGAGCAGCTTGTAGCGGTCAATAGCGTACGACGGCGCGCCCTCCTCGACCTCGCCCCTCGCCGCCAGCAACTGGAGGGTTTTGGCGATGATGGAGTGGGTGTCGTTTTTGAAGTAGCGGCGGGCGGCTTGGCGGGTGTCGGAGAAGCCGAAGCCGTCTGCTCCGAG